>JBDKTD010000083.1:0-7571 GCA_039680365.1 Clostridiaceae bacterium | reverse complement strand
GGCTTTGCGCAGCACCTCTATTTTGAGTCCGCCGCCTTGGTCATTACGCTCGTCATGGTCGGCAAATAACTGGAAGCCGCCAGTAAGAGCAAGACTTCCGAAGCGATTAAAAAGCTCATGAACCTGCGCCCGCAGACCGCTGTAATCGTCAAAGACGGCGCGGAGATGACCGTTTCGCTGGACGAGGTCGCAGTGGGCGACGTTGTGCTCGTTCGCCCCGGGACGGCCATTCCCGTCGACGGGATCGTATCGGACGGCGCATCCAGCGTGGACGAGAGTATGCTCACGGGCGAATCGCTACCCGTGGAGAAGCAGCCCGGCTCCCCCGTCACGGGCGGCAGCATCAACGGCGAAGGCCTGCTGCGCTTTACCGTTACCCGCGTGGGTGAGGACACGGCGCTTTCGAAGATTATCCACCTCGTCGAGGAGGCGCAGGGACGAAAAGCGCCCATCGCAAAGATGGCGGACGTCATCTCCGGCTACTTCGTGCCGACGGTGCTTGGCATCGCGGTGCTTTCCGCGGTGATTTGGGCAATCGTTGGAAAAGATTTTAACTTTGTACTGAATATATTTGTCACCGTGCTGGTCATCGCCTGCCCCTGCGCTCTGGGTCTTGCCACGCCTACCGCCATCATGGTCGGAACCGGCAAAGGCGCGGAACTCGGCGTACTGATCAAGGGCGGCGAAGCGCTGGAAACGACACACAAAATCAACGCGGTCGTGCTCGATAAAACAGGCACGATCACGCAGGGCAAACCGGAACTTACCGATATCGTTCGCTACACATCGGCGGAGGAAGCGGACGTGCTCGCCCTCGCAGCCGACGCCGAACGCGGTTCGGAGCACCCTGTGGCGCGCGCCATCGTCCGTGCGGCGGAAGATCGTGGCCTGCCCCAGCGGCAGGCGAACGCCTTCCGCGCGATAACCGGGCGCGGCATCGAGGCGACGGTAAACGGCCGCCGCATACTCGCGGGCACCGCAAAACTGCTCGCCGAAAACGGTATCGACGCCTCCGTCGTAAAATCGGACGCGCTCAGACTCTCCGGAGCGGGTAAAACGCTCATGTACATCGCCGTCGACGGCGCGCTCTACGCGCTTCTTGCGGCGGCGGACGCGGTCAAACCGACCAGCCGCGCCGCGATAGAGCAGCTCAAGTCGTTGGGGCTGGACGTCTACATGCTCACGGGCGACAACGCCGCGACCGCCAAAGCGGTTGCCGAAAGCGTCGGCATTGATCATGTGCTTTCGGATGTTTTGCCGGACGGCAAAGCCAGCGAAGTGCAGAAGCTCCAGTCGCAGGGCAAGCGCGTCGCCATGGTGGGCGACGGCATCAACGACGCGCCCGCGCTCGTGCAGGCGGACGTCGGCATGGCGATCGGCACCGGCACGGACGTTGCGGTGGAATCCGCGGACGTAGTGCTCATGCGCGGGGACCTCAACGCGGTTGCGTCCGCAGTTGCGCTCTCCCGCGCGACGATCCGGAATATCCGGCAAAACCTCTTCTGGGCGTTTGCCTACAACGTTATTGGCATTCCCTTTGCGGCGGGCGTGTTCTACGCCTTCGGCGGCCCGCTGCTCACCCCCGTATTCGCGGGCGCGGCCATGGCGCTCAGCTCCGTTTCCGTTGTGACAAACGCGCTGCGGCTCAAGCGGTTTCACCTGAAGAAAAAAGACTGACCCCGGACTCAGAAAGGAACAGCGTTATGAAAAAGATCATATTCATCGTACTCTCGCTCGTGCTCGCAGCGGCTTTGCTCGCAGGATGCGCCGCAACCGACGTGATACTCAAATACAGCCCTTCGTCGCTGGACACCATCGTGGAAAAATTCCCGGCTATCGTGACGGACAACACCCAAACCGACCACTATTTCTATCTATCCGCAGACGGAGAAACGCTGCTGAAGGTCAGTAACGACTTCAGCCTCACGGATGAGGATATCGCAATCCAAACGCCGCTGAAGCCCTTTACCGACGCGGGGCTCGACCCCGCAAAGCTCGGTGCGGGCTACCGCACGGACGGCACCTCGCTCTACCTCGTTGCCGATTTCGGCGCGGGCACGGGCGTGCAGAACACGATCACAAGCGCCCTGTTTGAGAGCGCAAAGGCGAATCGTGCCGTTTTGACCTACCACGCGGATCTGGATCACTACGGCATCCAACTCCCCGCGGGCAAGTTTGAGTGGGCAAAGGATGAGTCGGTCAACGACAAGGACATCGTGTTCGTCATCGCCGCGCAGCCGCTATTCGATCTTGGTGTCGATGTACAGAACGTCGAAGGCTGGATCTTCAAAACCATGAAGGACGACGCGGGTAGGGACTTTGACGTTTTGCTCAAGCCTTATTCCCTCGAATCATAATTGTCAAATGTGTGGTTTGGGCGTATGCTGTTTAAAGGGCGGCGTCCAAACACCTTTTATTCAGGAGCAATATGGCGATAAAAGAAACGATTCTCGTCGTGGAAGACGAGCAGAAAATTGCGGACGTGCTGAAATCCTATCTCGAACGAGAAGGGTTTCTTGTCGCGGTCGCGACGGACGGCGAGGAGGCTCTGCGCCTGCACGCTTCGCTTTCCCCCGCGCTCGTACTGCTCGACCTCATGCTCCCAAAGCGCTCCGGCGAGGAAGTCTGCCGTGAAATCCGCGCGCGCGGCAATACGCCTATCATCATGCTCACGGCAAAAACCGAGGAGAATTCCATCATTGGCGGGCTCGCCATCGGCGCGGACGATTATGTGACCAAGCCCTTTAGCCCGCGGCAGGTCGTCGCGCGCGTGCATGCGCTTTTGCGCCGCGCGGGAACAGCTCAACCGGATGTTTTTCGCTTTGACGGCGGCTGGCTCGTGATCGATACCACCGCGCGCACAGTCTTTCGCGAAGGCGCGGCGGTGACGCTCACGCCCAGCGAGTACAGTCTTCTTGTGATGCTCGCAGCGCACCCGGGTCGTACGTTTACACGAGACGAGCTGATTCAGCTCGCGCTCAAGGATGATTTTGAAGGATATGACCGTGTGATCGACACGCACGTGAAGAATCTCCGACAGAAAATCGAGCCGGATGCCAAACAGCCGCGCTATCTCATCACCGTGCATGGCGTGGGCTACCGCTTCGGCGGAGGGAAGACATGAAACCAATCTCGTTAAGAAAAAAACTGACGATTACTTTTCTGATGATCGCGCTGCTCTCGCTCGCGTTTGTCGGCCTTTTTGCAAATGTCTCTTTGGGAAAGCAGTTTAAGGATTATACCGTCGCGCGGCTGAATCAGACGATCGAAAAGACCGTAGGCCAAGTGACCGATCTGTATTCCACATCCAGCGATCAATGGGATTTAGCGAGCCTCGACGAAACCGGCATGGCGCTGCTCACAGACGGGCTCATTCTGCGCGTTGCTGACGCTGCCGGCACGGCCATTTGGGACGCGCAGGTGCATAACAACGGCATGTGCGTGCGCATTTTGGAAAACATGGCACAAAACATGCAGTCCTATCAGGCGAATTTTCAAGGCGGCTACGAGGAGCAGAGCTTCCCCGCTGTCGTCAACGGAAAAACGGTCGGCACTATCACCGTCGGCTACTATGGCCCTTACTATTTCAACGACGCCGATCTGCAGTTTTTAAGCGCGCTCAACCGCATTCTCCTGATCGCGGGGGCTGTCTCGCTCGCCGCCTGCGTTCTGCTTGGCGCGTATCTTGCGCGGCGGCTTAGCCAGCCGATAACGGACGTCATCGCCGCGACGGGCAAAATCGCGGACGGCAACTACGGCGAACGCCTCGTACCGGCAGGCAGCACGACGGAGCTGCTGGCGCTTTCGCACTCCGTCAACAGCCTCGCGGCCTCCCTGGAATCGCAGGAAGCGCTGCGGAAGCGCCTCACGGCGGACGTGGCGCACGAGCTGCGCACACCGCTCACGACGCTGCAAAGCATGATCGAAGCGATGCTGGACGGCGTCTGGACGGTGGATGAAACGCGGCTCAATAGCCTGCGCGAGGAGATTTTGCGCCTGAACAAACTCGTGGACGAGCTCGGCATGCTCTTCCGGTACGAATCCGAAGCGATGAAGATAGAAGCCGAATCGTTCGATCTGGCCGAACTCAGCGCGAAAACCGTTCGGAATTTCGAGGGCGTAGCGCGGCAAAAGGGCGTGACCCTCGCCTCCTCCGGCACGGCTGCGCCGGTCTTTGCCGACCGGGACAAGATCGGCCAAGTGCTCATCAATCTTTTGAACAATGCGCTGAAGTTCACCCTGTCGGGCGGAACGGTGTCGGTCGAAACGGGCGTTCAGGAAAATCGTGCCATCCTGCGCGTTCGGGACACCGGCTGCGGCATCACCCTGGAACACCTGCCGTTCATCTTTGAGCGGTTCTACCGCGCCGATCCTTCGCGCGCGCGGGAAACCGGCGGCAGCGGCATCGGCCTTGCCATCGCCAAAGCGATTGCCAAGGCGCATGGCGGAGACATCCAGGTGGAGAGTTCGGTTGGAGCGGGCAGTACGTTTACGCTGGTACTCCCGAATCACCAGCATTCCGTATGATGCAAAAACAGGCGCTCTTTGATTTATGTTTCCCGCTCGCGATCCTTTTTCACATCAGAGCAAATCCATACCGTGGATGTTGCAGGTACGCCAGACAGAACACCAGTCTAGACGCAAATCGCTATATGCTGTGGCCGTTCGAGCGTTATTGCACCCAGTTAATTTCATTTTGCACTCACCTCAAAGGATTCGCGCGATTGTATCACTTCGTGAGGGTTTAGCGAGCTAAGTACTCACGAAATGATACAATTCGTGGGTACTTTTTCTATGCAAAAAGCCCAGAGTTTCTGGGCTTTTTCGGACTTTTGAGTTTTGACGAGTCCCGCGAAAATCAGTCGATTACACCTCTGGCCACAAAATGCAAGAAGATTTGCACCCACCCCAGAGGAAACGCGCGGGAGTATAGGGGAAACGCGCAGGAGTACACTAATAATAGTTTCTCTGCTAATCTCTATCAAGTCACCTGTTGCATTTCTGCAAAAGTTGAGCCTTTCACAACACCGAATGTACTTTCCCCTATACTATTCTCTTCCAGAAATAACAAGTAATTTAGGGCTGCAGGTTGTTGTGTGCCGATCCGTTGCCGGTACTGCCAACGGAGCCGGATACCGTCGCCGTATGGTCGTGCGACCCGCCGGAGCCGGTCGTCTGTCCGCTCGTGCTTCCGCTGTTTGTAATATAGTAATAGGTCGAGCCGGATCCGCTACCGACCTTGTAAGAGCCCGACGACGCCTGATGCGAATGTGTGCCGTTTGCGTTGATCGTCACCGATCCGCTGAACGAATGATTGTGCGAAGGCAGTTCTGCCGACACCAACGCATATAGAACGCCAGAAGGCCTATGAACTGGCAATAAGTAACGCACAAAAAGCCATTAATGAACATCGTATTCATGATGCTCTCAGATGGTATGATCTTGCTCGACAGGTTCCGGGATTCGAAAGCAGTGACGAATGCCGTAGGCTCAATGCTTTGATAGGTTCCTTTTGTAAAATTGTTGGAATTCGTTCGATCACACGCATTTTCCCTAAAAATCCAAAGCGTATTTTGCTGCAATCCGCTGACAAAACACCTGTTGGCGACAGCACACTAACTTTCTCTCACTATGATTCGCACGAGACCGAATCTGGTGATCAGTAAACTACATGCGGTTTTTAACAAAGTGATTGAGTTGATGCTAGAATTCGTATTTCCTAAAGTAATTCTCTGTTTCTTAGTAGATAATAGGATATTATCCACTAAATAGCGGCAGTCATTGATCAAACTACCGTTACTAATCAGTAACCCCGCATAGCGTTGCTTTATACCTGACGCCGGTTGAATTTGCCCGAAAAACGGGTTCTGAAGCCGTTTGAACATCGATTTTCTCTTATTCAAAGTGGACTAATATTTAAAGACACCTCGTTTAAAACAACTAGCAACAGAAATTCTGCCCCCGATTCAGAAAGCAGACGGGTTCTGTGAAACGGGATACGATTCCAGTCTTCTCATAGGCAGCCATTCATCATCTCTTCCAGCGGAAGGAGTTTGCCCGACGTATCCGCGGACTGCAAACAAAGCGCGGCGGCGGCGCTCGCCGCGTTCAGCGCTTGCTCCGGCTCTTTGCCCGCGAGAAACGCGGCAAGGAATCCCGCAATGGCAACATCTCCGGCTCCGGTTGCGGAAACGATATGATCCACGTCCGCCGACGACTGCCAGAGCTCACGTAATGCCCACCTGTCCGAAGGCGGAAACGCGCGCCCCATGTCCCGCATTCGCTCCGGTTCCGCCGTGCGCAGATAAAGGCCTTTTGCGCCCAGTTTGATCAGCACGATTTTCGCGCCCATGGCTAAAAACTCTTCCGCAATGGCTCGAACATCGGCTTCGCTGGCGGAATCAATAAAGTTTTTTCCATTCAAAGTGCGGCTTTCCGCTGCGTACCGCTCCCGGTGCAGCATAAAAACGCACTCTTCGTAACTCGGCAGAAAGAGATCGACATTCGGCAGCGCCCGCTCAAGGATTGGCCGCCATTCGACCCGCCCCGCTTCGCTGTCCAGCGCGGGCAGCGAGGTATCCATTGAGCAGGTAACGCCGTCGTTCTTTGCGATCCTTAAAAAACGGACCAGCTCGTCTCCGTTGTGCTCGTACATCGTGCGCATCGAGGTTGGATAGCCAAAGTGCAGCAGGTCGCTCTGCGACAAATCCGCGCGCATAGCGTCCAGCGCGCGCGTCTGCTGTGACGCGCCCTTCAGAAAGAGCGAAACCTTATCCATCCCCGTCGGCGTCAAGGCAATTCCTACGGAAGTAGGATACGCGTCGTCGGTCTGCATTTGATGGGATACGCCCTGCCGCAGCAAAAGCGTCTCCACGACGGAACCCGCAAGATCCGCGCCGACCTTGCAGTACAGCCGCGTCGGCACGCCCAATCGATGCAGCGCAACGCCCGTGTTGCCAACGCATCCTCCAAGGTAAAACGCAACGCCGGCCAGGTCGGTCACCTTGCCCTGTGAAAAAATCTGATCGATCGGTTTTTGCGTCTGCGCGCTCAGCACAGGCGTAATATCCAGAACGACGGATCCCATTACGATTGCTTTTTTCATGCCGCGCACCGTCCCCGCAGTCCGCGCCGCCCGTGCCGGGCAAACGCGGTTTTACTCGCCGACCGCCGTATTCTTTACGTCTCCCTGCAGCCTGCCGAACGTGTATGGCAAGCGAATTTTACCCGCCTGGCCGCAGCTGCCGGAGAGTTCCATCCAGTGCATGAGCAGTTCCTTGCAGTGCAGTTCGGCTGACTGTATCATCTGCACATAGTCGCCGCCGTTTTGATACGCTTCGATGGTTCCTTCCCTGCTGGCGTTCTGCAAGTCGGTTGCCAGATTGATTTTATTGATGCCCGCCGCGACGGCTTTTACGATGTTTTCGTCGCCGGAGCCGGAGCCGCCGTGCAGCGCAATGGGCATGCCGCCGCATGCGGTCTTGATTCTTTTGACCAACTCAAAATTGATCTGCGGAACGAACCCCTGCGGATACTTGCCGTGCGCGGTTCCAACGGCGACTGCGAGGCAG
>JBDKTD010000254.1:0-13895 GCA_039680365.1 Clostridiaceae bacterium | reverse complement strand
GCGCTTGTGGAGAGCGGGTCGGTCAAGAGAACGCCGACGGATTCCAAAAGCGCCAGATACCCGCCGTTCAGGTGGCAGCCGCCGCGATTGCTGGTTGCATAGCCAAGCCCCATGCCGACGGAGCGGCGCGGCTCGTAGCTCGCCATCTCAAGTCCTTTGGAGTGCATGGCGTACTCCTTGCCGCCGTACTTTTCGCTCATCCACTTGGAGCCGTTGGCAAGGTCGCTGTAAATTCCTTCACGACGGGCGATCTTTTCAACCACTTCGAAGAGATTGCCCGAGTCGCCAAACGTCACCCCGAAGTCGGCGATGCCGTTCTCCTTGAGTTCCATGGCAAACGCGATGGTGGACGCAAGCGAAATCGTGTCCATACCGAGAATGTCGCAAAGGTAATTCAGTCGCAGCATGTTTTCCATGCTGATGGCGTCGATATTCGGCCCGAAGAAACCGCAGGTCTCATATTCCGGCCCTTTCACGTCCCGCCCGTCAACGGAAACGCGCCGTTCACAACGGATGGGGCAGGAGATGCAGGAGCTGTTGCGGAGCAGGTATTGATCCGTCAGCGTTTCGCCGCTTACAAAATGTGCGTCCGCGCTGTGGCCGTACTTAAAGTTATGGGTAGGCAGCGCGTTTGTCGAGTTCGCCTTGCTGACCAGCCCCGCGCTGCCGTAATTGGGCAGCGCCTCGCCGGTCATGGGATGGTTGCGCAAAAATGAAACCCATTTTTTCACGTACTTGCCGAACCCTTTTGGGTTGTAGATTTCCGGCCTCTGCGTGCCGTAGGCCACGAGCGCCTTGACCTTCTTTGCGCCAAGAACCGCGCCCGCGCCGCAGCGCCCGGCAACGCGCTCGCCGGAGACGGCGGAAGCGTAGCGTACGAGGTGCTCGCCGGCCGGGCCGATGACCAGTTTGCCGTAAATCTTGGGAAAGGCTTCCTGTGTTTGCTCGGCGTCCTTGCCCCAGAGTTCGGAAGCGTCTTTGATCGCAACCCTGCCGTCGACAATTTCGATTGTCACGGGCGAATCGCTCCGGCCTTTGAGGATGACCCCGTCGAATCCCGCGCGCTTCATCATAACGCCGAACTGGCCGCCGCAGTTGCTGCTGGCGATGCCGCCGGTGAGGACGTTTTTAAACGTCATATTGAACCGGCTGGAACTCGGCGCGCCCGTGCCATTCATGGGGCTGGTGTTGACAATGACGATTGCTTCTTCGCCGAGCGGATCGACGCCTGCGGGGGTAAGGTCGAGCAGCAGGCGCGCGCCAAGCGTCTTACCGCCGATGTATTTCGTGTAATATTCCTTGCTGATCTCGTAAGGGGTGGATGTGCGTTTGCCAAGATCGATCAACGCGTAAACCGGCAGTTTCATGCTTGCACCTCCGTCATGGTAATCGCGCCAAGCGGGCAATTCTCCTCGCAGAGCGCGCAGCCGACGCACTTGGCAGGCTCATGCAGTTGGGCGAACACGTGAATATCGCCATGAAACGCGGGAGGGGAGATGTGCAGCGCTTCCGCGCGGCACCAGGTCACACAGATGCCGCAGGCGCTGCAGAGCGCCGTATTGATCGAAGGCTTCTGCCAGTTCTTGCGCGGAATGCTTTTGCAGGCGTTGCCGTGTCCGTCCCGCACCGCGCTCTTGGGGCAGACGCGTCCGCAGACACCGCAGGAAACGCAGCGTTTTATATTGATTTTGTGCAGCTGTTTGGGTTCACCAGAGATCGCGAGAACGGGACAAATCTTTGCGCAGGCCGTGCAGCCGATACAATCATCCGTGATAAAAAACGGCATGTCAGTTCTCCTTGACCGGATTTTTCGACGTGTCTTAATGAGGTAACTTTAGCATAAGCGCGGTCTTTTCGCAATGTTCGCGGCGCAGAACAACGCAAATTAGAAACCGCGTTCCAGCCAATATCCAATCAGCCGGAACGCGGAAAAAAGGTCTCGTCAGTTCGGAAAATGTTTTTCGCTTTCCTTAAGGTCGAATCCAAGCGTTCCACCGGGGTTCATGATGTTATCCGGGTCAAAGTGCTCCTTGAGCGTGCGGAGCACGTCGTACTCCTGTTTGCCGAGCGAGCCTTCCAGCCAGGGCGCGAACATCTTGCCAATGCCGTGGTGATGGCTCATGGCGGCTCCCGACTTTTGAATGGCGGAAAGGATGCCAGCGTGATACGCGCGGAACGCCTCGGGATCGCTCTCTTTGATGATAAAGATAAAGTAGAGGTTTGCGCCCTGCGGGTAAACGTGCGACATATGCGTCATGCAGATCGTGTTCGGGCGCGACTTGCAGAAGGCGCGCACTTCCGCGTGGACGCGGCTCATATTACTCCAGTTGACGGAGCATTCCATCGTGTCCATAACGATGCCGAAGTCCTGCAGGGTGTCCCGCATGTAGGGGTCGTTGAAGCGGCCCTTCTCCCAGCCCTTCGTGACATAGCCCGTCAGGCTCATACCGCCAAATTTTCGGCAGACGCGGTGGACGTTCTTTGCGCAATTGCTGGAGAAGCCTCTTTCGCCGTTGGTAAAGCCAAGGTAGAGGCACATTTCGTTATCTTTGAAGCCGCGCATCCGAAAGAGGTGTTTCAGCGGCGAGTCCATTACACCGTAAAGATGCAGCATCACGCTGGTCTCCTCCGGGTCGGAAAGACGGAATACGGAGGGGTAGCCCGCTTCGCTCTGCATAATCTCGCGCGCGGCGGCCTGCGCGGTTTCCCAGTCCTTGAACATATAGGAGAACCGCTTGGTCGTCTCCGGCATGTAGCGGAACACCTTGAGGGTAACATGTGTCAGCACGCCGTAGGTGCCTTCGCCGCCCATGAAAATCTGACCCAGATCGCTGCCGGTCGCCTTGCGCGGATAGCGGTCGGTTTTAAGCACGCCGATGGGGGTTGCATACTCCTGCGCGAGCACGATATCTGAAATGCAGCCGTAGTAGGTGGAGTTCTGTCCGGCGCCGCGGGTCACGACCCAGCCGCCGACGGAAGAGTACTCGAAGCTCTGCGGGAAATGCCCGCAGGTATAGGCGCGCTTTGCACCAAAGAGCTTGACGGCGTTATTGAGCGTTTCTTCCAGCTTCGGGCCGCTCATGCCGGCCTCGACCGTGATGGACTGGTCGATTTCGTTGAACTCGATCACTTTATTGAAGCGCAGGCGCATATCGAGCGAAATGCCGCCTTTAACGCACTCCACGCCGCGCGTTACGGAAGAGCCGCCGCCGTAGACGTAGACGGGGATCTTGTGCTTGGCGCAGTAGGCAACGATCTGCTCAATCTGCTCCTTCGTATCGGGGTAGAGCACCGCGTCCGGCACGTTTTCGACAATCTTGTTGCGGAGGCGCAGGATATCGTACATCGTTTTACCGTAGGCAACGGAAAGGCGCGCGTAATCGTCCGTGCGAACGAACTCGCTGCCAACGATGGCGCGAAACGCGTCTATATCACGCTCTTTGAGCTGAATCGGCAGATCGAACGCGACTTTGTCGAAACCTGTATTTTCCGTATACGCCTTGAAATCGTCGTCGGTCAGGCCAAATTTTTCCTTCATCAGGCGATAGAGCGACTCGCGCGGAGGCTTGATCTGTACGAGATCGCCCCATTTAAAGATTGAGCGGTAGCTGTCTTTTGGTACTTCGTTGCGAACCCAAATCGGTTCAAATCCTTTATAAACGTGAGACATAGTATGATTTCGCTCCTTTCAGAGTTGCCAATTGCGATTGCTTATGTACGTTGAGCCAGACGGTTACTGGTGCAGATCAGGTTGACGCCGGTATTGCACACGTTGGGAAGGATGACGTCTCCTATTTTGACCGTGTGATCGAGCGTTACCTTACCAAGGGCGGTCAACACTTCCGGAATGCGCGTTTTTTCAATTTCGCCGTCGGTGCGCACGCTGACTACGGGAGCGTCGGTAAAAATCGTTTTTACGCTGGAAGTCAGCGACCGCATGGGGCGGGTGAGTTCCGCCTGCGCGTAAGCGATGCCGCGCTTGCACTTATTTCCGCTAAAGGCATATTCGCTTCCCTCGGGCGTGCAGCGGATGCGGCAGCCGTTCGGGCAGACGATGCAGACAATTTCCTTTTCCGATGATTGCATTGTATCACGCATTGGTATTCGCCTCCAAATGGAAGAGTACCGGTTCTTCGCCGGAAAGCTGGCTGTTTTCGATGTTTAGCGTTAAGCGTTCCATCTCCGGCGGGCGAAGATGGGCATACTTTTTCGTAAGCAGAACCGTTTCGCCTTTGATTACGGTCAGAACGGCATTGTCCATATCCCGCGCGGATCGAAAAAAGAACGTGCGTTCCGGTTCCACAGCTTCACGCTTGAGCTTCTGCGGAACGACGTACAGAAGCGTTTCATCGCAGCTTACCGAACAAAGATCGCGCGTCTCGCTTAAATGTTCGTTTGCGTAAGCCGCCGCCGCGCGTCCCGCCGTTTCGCCGCTTTCGGAAACATAATCCACAAGGTCGTTGACGTGCAGCGCGTTGCCGCAGGCAAAAACGCCGTTTACGAGCGTTTGATTCCGCTCGTCCACAACTGCGCCTTTCGTTTTTGGATCGAGCGGTACGCCGAGCGACTCCGCCAGCTCGTTTTCCGGTATCAAGCCGACGGAGAGAATCAGTGCGTCGCAGGCGATGATCTCTTCCGTTCCCGCAATCGGGCGCATGCGCTCGTCCACACTCGAAATCTCGACCGCTTCGAGCCGCTGATTTCCCAAAAGCCTTGTCACGGTTTTGCTCGTATAAAGCGGAATGTCGAAATCCGTCAGGCATTGGCTAATGTTGCGCGTCAGCCCGCTTGGCGTGGGCTTTGCTTCGTAAACGCCAACGACTTTTGCGCCTTCCAGCGTGAGCCGGCGCGCCATGATGAGGCCGATATCCCCACTGCCGAGGACGACGCAGCGTTTGGTTGGCAGTTTGCCGAGAATATTCGTGTAGTACTGCGCGCAGCCCGCGGTAAAGACGCCCGCGCAGTGGCGGCCATGGATGCCGATCTGGCGGGACGTTCGCTCTCTGCAGCCGGTGGCAAGAACGAGCGAGCGGCTCCGCACGCGGCACATGCCGTCCCGCGTGACCAGCGTTAAATACAGATTTTCGCCGACGCGTTCAATACTGCTCACAAACGAGAGAGTGCTTACGGTGACGCCGCTTTCGGGCAGCCGCGCGATAAACCGCTCGGCATACTCCGGACCGGAGAGCTTTTCGCCAAAACGAACCAGGCCGAAACCGTCGTGTATACACTGTTTCAGGATTCCGCCGAGCTGTGCTTCCCGTTCGACCAGCAGTACGCTTGCGCCGGAGTGATCCGCCTCCAGCGCGGCGGCGAGACCCGCGGGGCCCGCGCCGATGACCGTTACGTCGTAGGTTAACGTGTCAGTCATTTCGCGTCACCTCCTTGATGCCGCCAAAGAGCAGCTCGCTGCCGATGCCGCTTTTTTCTACTTCCTCGACGGGTAAGCCTTTGTCCTCGGCGATGATACGCAGCACCAGCGGCCCGCAGAATCCTCCCTGACAGCGCCCCATGCCGGGGCGAACGCGGCGCTTTACGCCGTCAACCGTGTCGCAGGGAACGCTGCGATGGAGCGCATCCAACACTTCGCCGCGGCTGATCTGTTCGCAGCGGCAAACGATTTCGCCGTAGTCGGGGTTTTGGCGGATCAGCTCGTTGCGCTCTTCGAAAAGGAGTTCGTTTGCGCGGACAATCCCTTTTCGAACCGGATTGAAGTTTGTGTTTTTGCCGACGGGGCGTGTGCAAGCCAGCACTTCGGAGGCCATTTTTGCAACGTCCACCGCGATGGCCGGAGCCGCCGTGATGCCGGGGGACTGGATACCCGCCGCGTGTACGATGTTTCTCGTTTTCCTTCCTTTACGAATTACAAAATCTTCTTCATACGTCGCCGCGCGAACACCGGTAAAATACGTAATCGCTTCGCCAAAGCGCAGGGCGGGATCGGTTCTGCGCTGTTTGTCAAACACGTCTGTCACGCTTTTTTCGGTCGTCGCGAAATTCTCTTTTTCAAAAGTCTCCACCGCGTCGGGGCCGACGAGAATATTGCCGTCTATGGTGCGGATCAGACCACCACCCTTGGTGTGCTTCTTTTTCGTGCTTGACGTGCCCAGCGAGGAAACGATTGTGTTGAGCCGTATGGCGGACTTACTGTCCAGAATCGTGTTCGTGCCTCTGCGCGGATGAATTGAAAAGAAGCGGTCGCAGGCCATTTTGGCGACTTCCTCGGAAAAGACACCCGCCGCGTTGACGACAACTTTGGGGTATACCGTTCCGCGGTTTGTCCGAACGCTCTTGATTTCTCCGTTTTCCACGCGCATACCGAGAACCGCGGTATCGAGCGAAAGACGAACGCCGTTTTCCACCGCGTTTTCCGCGTAGGCAATGGTCAGACCGTAAGGCGAAACAACCCCGGCGGAAGGGAAGAAGAGCGCACCGTGGATTTCCGGATTCATATGCGGTTCGCGTTTACGGAAGGCTTTTCTGCCGATATATCTGGCGGTTGGCCCAAACAACAGAAAATACAACTGGGCTGCAAATCCGCCCGCCGCGTAGAGTTTTTTGAGGAAACAAAGGTACTGGCCGGAACGGCGGAAGGGGACGTCGAGTTCCTTGCAGACCTGATCGTACATGCGGTTACCGCGCATGTTGTATCTGCGTTTGACAAGCCCGGGCATCAGATCGATGCCGGGGTGGATCATGCCGTCGTTGCGGGAGGACGCGTGGAGCGCAACATCGTGCTCTTTTTCGCAGAGCAGAATGCTCATATTATACCGCGCGCACTCGCGCGCTATCGCGCAGCCGACGATGCCGCCGCCAATAATCAAAACGTCCGGCGTTGCTCCTTCCAGAGCGGAATCCGCAAGCGGGGGAACGCGCATGGGCGGAATTTCGCCGCCCGTGAAGCGAATATCGTTAACAAGCCCGTCCGAACGGCTGCACTTTGTCGCGAGCATGCCCGCCTGCACGAGATCGTCCCATTGATCCAACTCGCCTTCGAGAACCACGCAGCCGTCGAGTTTTCGCGCCGAAACACGGCCGCTAAAGCGGTCGGACAACAGTTGATTGATGCGTTTGATCGAAGCCATACCGAATATCTCCCAGGCGGAAGGTTCTGCAAGTTCAAAACTCCGTGTCGGTCGTACGACCGACTTACAGAATCATCCTAACATTTTACTGCTTTTCTGTCAAGGGAACGGTTGCGCCATGCGCGAGGAAATCAAAAAAAAGACCGTGTTTTCGGTCTTTTTGTAAAAAGAAAACGGTTTATCCCAACTCGGGAAAGCGCTTTGCCATGAACTCGATAAACGCGTTGAGATCCATGCTTTCGTTCTGCATGGTGTTCTGCACCATCAGCCCGTCAACAAGCGTTAGCAGCAGCCAGGCCAGCTGTTCGCCGTCGGAACCGGGCATGCGCTCACAGATGCGCTCCTTAAGAATATTCTTAAAATGCGCGTACTGCTCGTTAAGACGCTTTTTGATTTCGCTGCCTTCTTCGCCGGAGACGGCTTCCACAAACAGACGCAAACGCAAAAGCCCGCTTTCGTCAAACACACCGCGGATAAAGGTATACCGTACAAGCCGGGGGATAGAGGTATCCTTATCCTTGTTGTCCACCCAGATGAGCAGGTCGTTGGAGAGTTTGCTCCAGTATCGTTCGCCGATATCGAGGTAGATTTCCGCCTTGCTGCGGTAGTGATAAAACAGCGTGCCTTTGCTGACATGCGCGGCCTTTGCAATTTCCGCAAGAGAAACGTCGTGCTGCTCCTGAAACAGCGCAATCGCCGCGTCGAGAATCTGCTGTTTGACGTTGTCGTTTTTGGGAGCCGCCATAAAGCATTACCCCTTTCCGATTGTGAAAAGCATGTTCAGCGCAGGTTCAGCAGGTATTGGGCAAATTCCCTTGCGCCGGACTGCGCCTGCTTGGTTTGAAACGAAGCGAGGTCGTCCGCGTCCCGCACGGAATACATACCATTATAGCGCATTCCGTAGTGCTCGCACATGCGCTGTATGCCGATAACGAACGGATCGGCGGCATAGGAAGCGTCGTAGCCGTGGGTTGCGAGAATACAGACGCGCTTGCCTTCCACGAGATTACCGCTGGCGGAACCGTAGAATTTAGCCAGCCCGTAAAAACGGTCGAGAACCGTCTTGAGCTCCGCCGTGCAATACCAGGTGTAGATGGGGGTGGCGAGCACGATTAAATCGCTTTTCATCAGCGCTTCGGCAATGTGCGGCATGTCGTCCTTCTGGTTGCAGCCGTAGCCTTCCTGCACGCTTTGACAGTGATAACAACCTTTGCAGGGTCGGACTTCCATTTCCGCCAGCGCAAAATAAGAAATCTCCGCGCCGCCCGTTTCGAGCTCTTCGCGGAAGGGTTTCAGCAGTTCCGCTGTGTTGCCGTTCTTGCGGGGGCTGCCCATGAGGATGCAGACGTTCATACGTGTTTCCTCTCGATCCATATTCGATTTTGATTCATTATGAAAGGTTTCTCAGGAGCTAACCAGAAGCTTCAAACAAAAAGGCTGCGCTCAGCCGCGTCGACGACGTGCCCTGCGAGGATGACCGTGGTCACCGAACCGACGCCGCCGCGTGCGGGCGAAATTGCGGAGACGATTGGCTCCACGGATTCAAACTCAACATCGCCGTAAGGGCCGCCGAACGCGTCAAAGTGCATGCCGACGTCGAGCACCGTCTGTCCCGCGCGGGTATATTCGCCGGTGACCAGCGCGCGCTTTCCCGCCGCAACGATGACGATATCCGGCTGGCGCGTAATCTCCGCAAGATCCTTTGAACGTGAATGCGCAATCGTGACGGTCGCGTTCTTTTGCAGCAGCAGCATGGCGACAGGTTTGCCAATCACGAGGCTGCGCCCGATCACGACCGCTCTTTTTCCTTCGAGCGGTATCTGTTCATATGCGAGCAAAGCCATACAGGCTTCCGCCGTGCAGGGCGCGTATCCCGTCTTCGTGCCGGTGAACAGCCCGGCAAGCGAACGGTCGCAAACGCCGTCCGCGTCCATTTCCGGCGGGATTGCGTTTCGCGCCGCTTCGTCGTCAATTTGACTTGGAAACGGCCGCATGGGGAGGATGCCGTGGACGTCGGGGTCGTAAACCAGCTCGCCGAACACATCCAACAGATCGCTTTGACAAGCGTCCTCGGCAAGCTTCCGCGTTTCAACGAGAATGCCGATGGGGGCAAAGGTGCGGATAATGCCGCGCTCGTAAGCAAGGTCTCCCGCTTGATCGCCAAAGCGGACGATCGCGAGCTTCGGGTTCACGCCGGCTTTTTTGAGCGCATCTACTTTGATTTTCAACTCGTCCGAGCGCGCTTTGGCAAGCGACGCGCCGAGAATCTGTTTTGCCATATCGTTCCCCTTAGCGGCGCGGAGTTTATGCGCCGAGTTTTGCGTTCACTTTCCGGTAGAGTTCTTCCGCGCGTGCGCCGTATTCCGTAAGCATGTGCTTTGCGCGGAAGTTCAGCCGCTCCGCATACTCGCGGTTCTTCATCGGCTGGGTGTTGATAAAAACGTTCAGGCTAGCGCCTTCCAGCGCGGAGCGGCAGAGCGAAGCGGCAACGCCAGCGTCGCTGACGGCCATGACGGAGCCTTTTTCCGCGCAGACCGCGATGAGTTCCAGCGCTTCACCGCAAACCTGCATAATAGTCAGCGGTGGTTCAACGGCGGTTCGCAGGGCGGCTTCCATCGTTTTTTCGCGATCCGCAAGCTGTTCAGGCGTTTCCTTTGGCAGGCGGTAGGCTTCCGCAAGCGGGGCAAAGGCTGCGGCGTCCTCGTCCATGAGCGACAGGAACCGCTTTGTAATCCGTTCGGATTCGGTTAAGATTCCGTTCATTTCGCCTTCCACATCGGCATATTTCGCCTTGCCGACGGTCAGCGCCGCGACCATATGCGAAAGCGAAGCGGCAATCGCGCCGACCAGCGCGCTCGCGCCGCCGCCGCCGGGAACCGCGGCTTTGCTGGAGAGCAGTTCGAGGAAGGAGTCGATCGTCAGTTCGTGAAATTCCATATGTTGCTCCTTTGTTGCTGTTCGGCGTGCACGATACCGCAATTTCTGCGATTTAAAACAGCCCGGAAATGCGCCCCTGTTCGTCCACGTCGATTCGTTCGGCTGCGGGGGACTTGGGAAGCCCCGGCATGGTCATGATGTCGCCGGTGAGAGCGACAATGAATCCCGCCCCGGCGGAAACGCGGAGGTTGCGAACGGTAACGGCAAATCCCTCCGGCGCGCCTAGTAAACTTGGATCGTCGGAAAAGCTGTACTGCGTTTTCGCCATGCAGATGGGCAGACCGCCGTATCCCAGTGCGGTTAACTGCTCCGCCTGTTTCTTTGCGGCGGGCGTAAAGAGAACGCCGCCGCCGTGATACACGCGCTTTACAATGGCTTCGACCTTTTGTTCAATCGTTTGATCCAGGTCGTAGCTGAACGCAAAGGAATTCGGCTGCTCGCAGAGACGAACCACTTCGTTTGCCAGCGCAACGCCGCCCAATCCACCTTTTGCCCAAACTTCGGAGAGAGCAACGTTTACGCCGAGCGCACCGCAGCGATCCTCAACCAGCTGCAGTTCCGCCGCCGTATCGCCCGGGAAGCGGTTGATGGCGACGACGCAGGGGAGGCGGTATACGCCGACAATATTTTCCACATGCCGCAGCAGGTTCGGCAGCCCGCGTTCCAGCGCTTCCAAATTCTCCTGCGCCAGTTCTGTCTTCGGAACGCCGCCGTGCATCTTGAGCGCGCGTACGGTGGCGACGACGACCACCGCGTCGGGTTTCAGGTTGCTGACGCGGCACTTGATATCGAGGAACTTCTCCGCGCCGAGATCCGCGCCGAACCCGGCTTCGGTGACGCAGTATTCGCCAAGCTGAAGCGCAAGCTTTGTCGCGGTAACGGAGTTGCAGCCGTGCGCGATATTTGCAAAAGGGCCTCCATGCACGAGAGCTGGCGTATGCTCCAGCGTCTGCACGAGATTCGGCTTCAGCGCGTCTTTCAAGAGCGCCGCCATCGCGCCAACCGCTTTGAGATCGCCCGCTGTTACGGGTTTCTCTTCGTAGGTATAAGCAACGACAACGCGGGACAGCCGTTCCTTGAGGTCGAGTATACCGTTTGCCAGGCAGAGAACCGCCATAATTTCGCTGGCGACGGTGATATCGTAGCCATCCTCGCGGGGGACGCCGTTGACCCGTCCGCCTAAGCCGTCCACGATGAAGCGGAGCTGGCGGTCGTTCATATCCACGCACCTGCGCCAGACGATCCTGCGCGGGTCGATATTAAGCGCGTTGCCCTGGTAGATATGGTTATCCAGCATCGCGGCCAACAGGTTGTTGGCGGCTCCAATGGCGTGAAAATCTCCGGTAAAGTGCAGGTTGATATCCTCCATTGGCACAACCTGCGCGTATCCGCCGCCCGCCGCGCCGCCTTTGACGCCAAAGACCGGCCCAAGCGAAGGCTCCCGCAGAGCGACCACGGAGCGCTTGCCGATCTTTCTCAGCGCGTCGGCGAGGCCGACCGTGGTGGTCGTTTTGCCTTCTCCGGCGGGAGTGGGGGTCATGGCGGTGACAAGGATCAGTTTTCCGTCCTTTTGTGGGGAACGGTTCATCTTGTTTGTGTCGATTTTCGCTTTATAGCGTCCGTAAGGTTCCAGCACATCTTCTGGAATGCCGAGGGAAGACGCAATTTCGCTGATTGGGAGCGGGGCGTTTGCCTGCGCGATTTCGATATCGCTCAACATTGGCATGAATCAGTCCTCCTATAAACGCAATTGCTGCGAATTGGCAGGTTCGTTATTTTACGCCGAGAGCGGCGCGCACATCGCCTAAGAGATACAGGGAACCCAGCGCGCAGACGATTCCGTCGCTCCCTGCCAACTCCAGCGCTTTTGAAACGCCTTGCTGTACGCTTTGGCAGGAAACCGCGGTCTGCCCGTGGCTCCGCAAGAGTTCCGCAAGTTCTTCTGCCTGCATGGCACGGGGATTGTTGGGAGTTACCGTTACAAAGTCTTTTGCAAGCGGCCCGAGCTGCTCGATCATATGCGGAATATCCTTATCCGCCATGATGCCGATTAAGAACGTAATCTTTCGCCCGGGGAAATGCGCGCTCAGGCTCTCCGCCGCTGCCGTAATACCCTGCGGATTATGCCCGCCGTCCGCAATAAAGACCGGTTCGCGCAGCAGTACTTCAAACCTTGCCGGCCAAAGCACGCTGGCAAGTCCCGCCTTCAGCGCGTCGGTGGAAATCTGCCAGCCTTTTTTTTGGAGCAGTTCGACAGCCGTAATCACGACCGCCGCGTTATGCGTTTGATAACTGCCAATCAGCCCGCAGGTTAGCCTGCCGTACGGCGCGCAGTCAAAGTTGAGCGCGTCGAGCGAGTGCGAAACGTTCGTAATCCTCTCGTGATCGGTCGCGGTGAGCCTTGCGCCCATCTTATGGCTGGTTTCTTCGAACACCGCGTCCGCTTCCGCGTTTTGGTCGTAGATTAAAACGTCTCCGCCGGGCTTGATGATGCCCGCTTTGGCGCGCGCAATATCCGGTATCGTCGGCCCAAGTTCGCGCGTATGGTCGAGGCCGATGTTCGTGATAATCGCGAGCTCCGGCGTGTCAATAACGTTCGTGGAATCTAGGAGTCCACCCATGCCGACTTCGAGTATGACGATATCGACGTTTCTTCTGAGGAAGAACTCGAATGCGATAACCGTAATCAGCTCAAACTCGGTCGGTTGATCCGCCATCGCGTCAGCAAACGGACGTACGTACGAGGTGATTCCCGCGAGCTCCTCATCCCCTATGGATTCGCCGTCCACCTGCATGCGCTCGTTAAAACGGTTGATAAACGGCGAGATGTAAAGCCCTGTGCGGTAGCCCGCCGAGGTGAGAATCCGGGCAAGCATTGCCGCCGTGGAGCCTTTGCCGTTTGTGCCCGCGACATGGACAAACTTCAGCGCGCGGTGCGGATTACCGATGCGCTCCAGCAGTTCGTTGGTGCGCTCCAGCCCAAGGCGGCTGCCACGCCACGCGACCTGATGGATATACGTTAGCGCCTGGTCATAATTCATCGTGCCCTGCGGCAGAGAAGCATCCTGTACTGGCTGGGTTTTCTTTGCAAAAACCGCGCTTCTTGCCTGAACGCCGATCAGCCGGTCGAGCAGACCGACAATCAGCGTGTTGGCGACGGCTACCGCGGAAACGGGCAGCGCGCGCGCGGCGAGCATGCCGAGAAATGGAATGCCGTAGAGCGTGGATAACGCGAAACTCTTAAACAGAAACGAGCCGATCAGCTCGGCGGGGATGACGCAGACGATGGCGCGAAACCACGCCGGGCGATTCCGTACAGTCAACGAAAGCAGGCCGGAGACCGCGCCGATGAGGAAGAACGCAACCGTCAGCAGCGGAAAGTACGCGCCTGCGGTGGGGAAGAGCACGGTGCCGAGCAAGTCCGCCAGCGCGCCGACAACTCCGCCCGCAACAGGTCCAAACCAGAGCCCCGCCAGCAGAATCGGCACACTGTCGATGCTCAGCCGGATGGAATCGGTCAGCTGAAGCATCAGAAATTTGGACAACACGATCTGAAGGGCGATCAGCATCGCCATCAGGGTTAATCGTTTGGGCGTGAAGAACGGGTTATGGTTCGGTTTGTCGATGGTCTTTTTCATGGAACAGCCCTCCTTTTTCGAGCGTGCTGCACAAAAGACGCAACCTCGCGTTAGGGAGGACGTTTTTTGATTCGTGCAGTAGCGGACGCGATATTGCACCGCAAGCGCGGGGCGCTTTTCGTGCAGCGGCGACTTCCCATCCAACTGCCACTTGACGCGCAATATCTACTCTACTTATTTATTTTTGATATTCTATAAAAATAGAATATCGGGAAAGCGCAATATCTACTCTGCT
>JBDKTD010000222.1:0-11238 GCA_039680365.1 Clostridiaceae bacterium | reverse complement strand
GGCGGAAGCATAGCCGCGGTCAAACTGCATGCCTTCCACAATGGTCAGCTCGGTGCGCATGGTCTTGCTCTCTTCAACGGTGATAACGCCGTCGTTGGTGATCAGCGGCGCGCCGTATTTCTTATCGAGCACCACGTTGCGGCCTTTGGGCCCCAGCGTAATTTTTACGGTATCGGCCAGCTGGTCGAGGCCGGATTTGAGCGCAACGCGGGCTTCTTCGCCGTATTTAATTTGCTTTGCCATAGTATTTTCTGCCTCCTTTAGTTATTCAACAATCGCGAGAATATCGCCCTGGCGGACGATCAGGTATTCCTTGTCGTCAAGTTTGACTTCGGTTCCCGAATACTTCGAGCAGATGACCTTGTCGCCTTCCTTGACGTACATTTTGATTTCCTTGCCGTCCACAACGCCGCCGGGGCCGACGGAAATGACTTCCGCCATCTGTGGTTTCTCTTTTGCGGCGGTCGGCAGAACGATGCCGCCCTTGACCACTTCTTCGTTCTCGATGCTGACGACGACAACGCGGTCCGCCAAAGGTTTCAGTTTCATACGATTTACGCCTCCTAGTTATGAGTGATTTGTTAGATTTCTGTTTGTTAGCACTCTTTTGAATCGAGTGCTAATCACGATTTTCATTATACCACGACTGCTTTTCAAGTCAACTTGAAAAATGCAACGAAAATGTGAAATGTACCTTCAAAAACCGCGTGAACGTCTTGTTTTTTCGTCCTCGTTAGGGTATTGTTGGTACACAAACAGACGCGGATTTTTCCGCGTGAAAAAGGTATGGTTTCATATACTTATTGCAAACGAAATTCAAGATACCGCTTGCATTCGCGGTAAGTGTATGTTAAACTGTCATCTGTTCGAGTGAATTCGAGACTGATACAGGGGGTGAATGATATTGGCAAACATCAAGTCCGCCATCAAGCGTGTTAAGGTCACGGAAAAGCAGACCCTTCGCAACCGCGCGGCCAAGTCTGAAATGAAGACGACGATCCGCCGTTTTGATGAAGCGATGCAGTCCGGCGACGCCGCCGCTTCAGATAAAGCGTATTTGACGGCCGTCAGCACGGTCGACCATGCCGCCGCAAAAGGCATGATCCACAAGAATGCCGCCGCTCGCAAAAAAGCGCAGCTGGCAAAAAAGCGCGCTGCCGCGCAATAACCCCGATCGATCGGCCCTTGACAGGCGCACCGGAAACGGAGCGCCTGTTTTTCTTGCTTTCCAGTGTGAAAGCGGCTAAAATTGAGTTGTCCCTTTACCGGCAGGTGCTTCATTAATCGATATCGTAAGCAGCCCCAGCAAACATACATCATAATTTTTACTGAAAGGTGCGATTCTATGGAGCCATATGTTTCCCGACTGAAGAGCGAAGAATTGGACGACGTGTTTGCCGCCATCCTCTCGCTGAACGACGTTTCGGAATGCTATCGTTTTTTCGAGGATATGTGCACCATCAACGAACTGCAGGCGATGGCGCAGCGCTGGCAGGTTGCGCGCCAGCTTGACGCGGGAGTGACGTATCAGGAAATTTCGCATCTCTACAACGCCTCCACCGCGACAATCAGCCGTGTCAACCGCTGTTTGGAATACGGCGCGGGCGGCTACCGGCTCGTGCTCGACCGCATGAAACAGCCGGAAAAATAAACTTACTATTATATTTACCGGAGAATCAAACGGCCTTTTTACAGCCGGAAAAATAGACCTGCTTTTTAGCGGCTGAAAAACAAACAACCCTTTTTACAACCGAAAAACAGACTGCTTTTTTTACTGGAGCGAAAACTAACATGTCCATGGACGGAATCGCGCTCGGCGCGGTGATTGCGGAACTACAAACGTTGATCGGCGGAAAGATCGATAAAGTGCAGCAGCCGGAGAAAGACCTGCTGCTCTTTGTTGTGCGCGCAAGTTCCGGCACGCACCGGCTGCTTGTTTCTACGCATTCCGAGAACGGGCGCCTTCAGCTGACCTGTCAGAGCTACGACAACCCCGCGCAGGCAATCGCTTTCTGCATGCTGCTTCGGCGCAGGCTCACTGGCGGGCGTATTTGCTCCATTTCGCAGGTCGGCACGGACCGCGTCTGCGAAATCGTTATATCCGCCCGCAACGAACTGTTCGACGAAGTCTCCCTCAAACTCGTCATCGAGCTCACCGGCAAGCACGGCAACCTGATCCTGCTCGAGCAGGGCGGCTGCATCGTGGACTGCGTGCGCCGCGTTTCCGCGGGGGATACTTCCTCGCGCATCCTGCTTCCAGGGTTTCCGTACGAGCCCATTCCCGTTCAGGAAAAGCTCGATCCGTTTACGGCGGAGCCGCAGCAGTTCGAGCAGGTCTTTTCTTCCGGCGACCCCGTTCGCGCGCTGATGAATTCTTTCGGCGGCGTTTCCAAACAAAGCGCGACAGCTCTGCTCTCTGCCTGCACCACCCCCGCCGCGCTGGCCGGACTGTTCCGGCAGATGCGTGAAGGCCGCTACCGCAACTGCCTTGCCTACAGCGCGGAAGGCGAACCCGTTGCGGCGCTGCCGTTCGAGCCGGTCGGTATGTTCGCGCGCGTGGAACCGTTTGAGCGGATGAGCGACGCGCTGGATCGCTACTATGCCGACCGGGACGCGATTGTCCGCATCCGCAGGCACGGCTCCGACCTGCGCAAAGTCGTTTCCAACGCGCTGAGCCGCGCGCAGAATAAGTACGCCGCGTTTCAGGAAGCCATCGCGCAGACCGGGCAGTATGAGGAAGCACGCATCAACGGCGAGCTGACGCTGGCGAACCTCCATCTCTGCCACCCCGGCGCAAGCGAGCTGATCGTGGACGATTATTTCGTCGACCCACCAATTAAACGCGTGATCCCGCTCGACAGCGCGCTTTCCGCGCAGGAAAATGCAAAGAAGTTCTTCAAACAGTACCGCAAAGGCAAGCTCGGCAAGGCCTACGCCGAATCGCAGGTCGATGGGCTCGCTTCCGAGATTGCGTATCTCGAAGGACAGCTGGAGAATATTGAAAAGTGCGACACGCTCTACGAGCTGTATGAGATTAAGGACGAGCTGATCCGCGAAAAATACCTGCGCCCCGAAAAAGCGCGCGCGCAGAAGCCCGGCAACAAATCTTCCGCGCCGATGCGGTTCGTTTCCAGCGATGGAATCCCCATTTTGATTGGAAAGAACAACCGTCAAAACGACGCGCTGACCTTGCAGACCGCTCGGTCGGAGAATTTCTGGCTCCACGCAAAAAACATCCCCGGTTCTCACGTGATTCTCGATTTCGACGGTGAACCGCCGGAACGGACGCTCCGCGAAGCCGCGCAGCTTTCGGCGTATTTTTCGCAGGCGCGGTGCTCCAGCGGCGTTCCGGTGGACTATACGCCGCGAAAATTCGTTAAAAAGCCATCCGGCGCGCGCCCCGGCATGGTGGTATACTCCACCAACCGCACGTTGTACGTCACGCCCGACCCCGCGCTGATTCAAAAACTGAAAGCGCAGAGCGAGTAGTCCTGCGTTTCGCCCTTTTCGCGTTGCCGCACCTTGAAGATAATAATAAACCTGCGTGAACATTCTGTGGCAAACATCCTGCATATACGCGCATGAGTTGCGCGCAAACACTGTTTCCCGTATAATGAAACCGGCACAGAGCGCGTCATCCGCGCCGCCAACGATTACAAACTAGATTTTCAATAAGGAGACTGAGCGATTTGTCACGCTTTTTTTCATTGTTTCAAAACCCGCTGCAGCTTTTGTACATCCTGCCCGCTATCATCATCGGCATGACGGTGCACGAGTGGGCGCACGCGTTCGCAGCTTATAAACTGGGCGATCCGACCGCCAAGAACCTCGGGCGCATGACGCTCAACCCCATTGCGCACTTCGACCTCTTCGGCTTTCTCTGCCTGCTGCTTGTCGGCTTCGGCTGGGCAAAACCCGTACAGATTAACAGCCGAAACTTCAAGCATTTTAAACGGGACGATATTATCGTTTCGCTGGCCGGCATCACGATGAACCTTCTTGTCGCGTTTCTGTTTTCGTTTGTCTACGTGCTGGGCTTTACCAAGTGGGGACTCGGCACGAACGAAGCGTTCGTGAGTATTTTCGGCTCGATTCTCTCTATCAACCTGGCGCTTGCCATGTTCAACCTGATTCCGATCTACCCGCTGGACGGCTCCCACGTGCTCGAAAGCCTGCTGGTGCGCAAATTCCCCCGGTTCTTTATGTTTATGCGGCAGTACGGTCAGATTATTCTGATTATCCTGCTCATTACCGGCGGCGCCACAAGTGCGCTTTCGTTTCTGGTTTCCCACGTGGCAAACGGCTTTATCTCCGCGGCGAACTGGATCATCAACCTGTTTTAAACCTGCGTAATACTGTTTTCATAAGGCGGAACGATGGCATACCTCGTACAGCTCAAGCAATTTGAAGGCCCGCTGGATCTGCTGCTGCATTTGATCGAAGAAGCGGAAGTGGACGTTAAGGACATTTTCGTTTCCGAGATTACGGCGCAGTATCTTTTGTATATGGCGCAGGTGGACGAGCTCGATATGGATACCGCAAGCGAGTTTCTCACCATGGCGGCAACACTGCTCTACATCAAGTCCCGTCAGCTTCTGCCCCGTCCGCCCAAGGAGGACGAAACGGAGGAAGACCCCGAGGAACTGCTTATCCGCCAGCTGCGCGAGTACAAGGCGTTCAAAGAAGCGACTGAACAGCTCCGGCAGCTATTCGAATCCGCACAGGACGGCAAAACGCGTCTGCCGGAGGATGTGCCCCTGCCGCCCAAGGAAGTCACCCTCGACGGCGCCAGCATGGACGGTCTCTTCTCGGCGTTTCTCCTGATGCTGGAACGCAAAAAGGACGAGCCGGAGCATATAGGTCCCCAGCAGGTGCGTCCCGACCGCTACACCGTCCGCACGCAGACGGGTAAAATCCGCGGCATTCTCCAGCAAAAATCGGCGGTGTTCTTTGAGGAACTGTTCGAGAACAACACCACCCGCATGGAGATGATCGTCACCTTTATGGCGCTTCTCGAGATGATTGCGCGCGGTGAAATCCTGCTCAAGCAGAGCGAGCCGTTCGCGCCCATTCGCATCAGTGCGGACAAGCTCCTCCTTAACGACGAAACCTACGAATACATGGACGAGTCGGAAGACTGAGCTCCCGTATCATAAATAATCCGTCATTTGAATCTGGGATAGTTTTGGGGAAAAGTATGGAAGACAGAACCTTACTCAACACCATCGAGTGCATGCTGTTTGTCGCGGGCGACCCCGTGCCCGTGAGCGAAATTGCGCGCGTGCTGGACTGCTCGCTCGCGGTTGCCAAAGGCGCGCTCAGCGAGATGGAACAGCTCTACAAAAGCGAAGGGCGCGGCATCCAGCTGCTGGTTACGACGGACACCGCGCAGCTTGTCAGCAACCGCGACTATATCGACGCGGTAAAACAGCTCCTCAACCCCGACGAAATCAAGGGCGTTTCACAGTCCCTGCTGGAGACGCTCGCGGTGATTGCCTATCGCCAGCCGGTTACGCGCGCGGACGTGGAAAAAGTGCGCGGCGTGCGCTGCGACTATGCGGTAACCCAGCTGCAAAAGCTCAACCTGATCGTAGAAGTCGGCCGCAAGGATACCGTCGGCCACCCTTCCCTCTTTGGCACGACCGATCAGTTTTTGCGCCAGTTCGGCATCCATTCGCTCGACGAAATGCCGGAGTACCTGCGCTTTTCGCAGGAGATACCGGAATCTCCCGGCGAGGATATTCCCGTTGTTTGAGAAAGTATTAGAAAAGAGCCGCTCGGTTGAGCGGCTTTTGCTTTACAGCGTAATGATGTTTGCGTTGATGTCCTTGCCTTCCACTTCCAGCACCGCAAACGACGGCGCGTAGCCGCGCCTTGGCAGCGACAGGCTGCCCGGGTTGAGCGCGAGTACCTTTCCGCTCGCCGAAAGCAGCGGCTCATGCGTATGCCCAAACAGCACGGCGAGGCAGTTGTGCTTTTCTGCTTCGTCAAAGAGTTGGCCGAGTGTATAATAAGCGTCCCCGTGCACGAGCAGAATCCAGGCATCCTCCACAAGTTCCACGCGGAGCTTTGGCAGAACGGAAGCGTAATCGTTGTTACCGCGCACGGCAAAGCCCGGCACGCCGAGCTGGTCAGAAATAATCTCCACATCGGAACCAAAATCGCCAAGGTGGAAGAGCATATCCACTTTGCCCGCCTTGGCAATCGCTTCCGGCAGGCGCGTAAACTTATTATGGGTATCGGCAAAAACCGCTATACGTTTCATGTTTCCTGGTGGAGCTTTTTTAACAGCGCTTCCAGCGCGCGCTTCCTGTGGCTCACGGAATTTTTCTCTTCCGCCGTGAGCTCCGCAAATGCACGGTTCAGCGGCGGGTAAAAGAAATATGGATCGTACCCAAAGCCGTTCTGTCCGCGCGCTTCAGTGAGCAGAATTCCGTCTACTGTTCCCCGCACGCAGAGGGTCTCTTTGCCTTTTCTCGCCAGCGCGACGGCGGAAACGAAATGGCAGGCGCGCCGTTCGGTCGGGACGCCCTGCATATCTGCCATGAGCTTTGCGTTATTATCCGCGTCGTTATGCCCTTCCCCCGCGTACCGCGCGCTGTAAACGCCGGGTGCGCCGCCGAGATAGTCCACCATCAGCCCGCTGTCGTCGGCAAGCGCCGCGTCGTAACCGGATTCAAGCAGCACTTCTTCCGCCTTCTTGACAGCGTTAGCTTCGAAGGTTTCTCCGTCCTCCACCACGTCGATGGATAGCCCCGCCTGCGAAAGCGTGAGCATATCGGGAAAATCGTTTCCCAGAATTTCGAATATTTCACGCATTTTGTGCGCGTTGTTGGTCGCTAAAAGTAATTTCATGCTTCGTTTCCCTTACTCATGCTTGGTTAAAATCCTGTGGCTATTCTAGCAGAGAATGCCTTTCGCGTAAAGAAAATTGAGCTGACAAGGCTTTTCATTCCCATTTTTTAACGTTAATGATTCACCGAATCGCAATTATTTATCAGAACGTAAGTTCGTATTTTGGGTTCAAGCCAAAGGGATAGTATGGTATAATGCATTGATGTCTTTAAGGAGGATTTCATGGACCTTTCAATACTCAACGACCGCCAGCGCGAAGCCGTGGAAACGACCGAAGGGCCGCTTCTTGTTTTAGCGGGCGCTGGCAGCGGTAAAACGCGCGTGCTGACGCACCGCATCGCATATTTGATACAGGAAAAAGGCGTCGCGCCCTGGAACATCCTCGCGCTGACGTTTACCAACAAAGCCGCTGGCGAAATGCGCGAACGCGTGGAAAAGCTCGTTGGTGCCAGTGCGGCAGATATGTGGGTTACCACGTTCCACGCCGCCTGCGCGCGCATTCTGCGCATGGAAATACAAGCGCTGGGTTACGAGCGAACGTTTGTGATCTATGACGACGCGGATCAGCAGTCGCTGCTCAAAAAGGTCATTCGCGACCTCAACATCAACGAAAAAGTCTTCACGCCGCGCGAGCTCTCCAGCCGGATTTCCGACGCGAAGAACCATTCGCTCGACGCCATGGCGTATTTCCGAGAATCATATGCGGCAAAGGAAGTCGTTAACGCGTACGTACACTACCAAAAGTGCCTCAAGCAGTGCAACGCGGTCGATTTTGACGACCTTCTGATTCTGGTCATGCGGCTCTTTCTGCAGTTTCCGGAAACGCTGGAAAAGTACCGCAGAAAGTTTAGCTACATCCTGGTGGATGAATATCAGGACACGAACCTTGTGCAGTACAACAACGTCCATATGCTGGCCGAACAGCACCGCAACATCTGCGTGGTTGGCGACGACGACCAGAGCATCTACGGCTGGCGCGGCGCGGATATCCGCAATATTCTGGAATTCGAAAAGGATTTTCCCGGCGCGGTGGTCATTCGTTTGGAGCAAAACTACCGCTCCAGCGAAGTTATTCTCAACGCGGCGAATATCGTGATTTCCAACAACCGCTCCCGCAAGAAAAAACATCTTTGGACGGAGCAGCGCGGCGGCGAACAGATTGACGTATATGAGGCTATGGACGAGCGCGACGAGGCAAACCGCATCTGTAACCGCATCCTCGAAGGCGCACGCTACGGAAGCCGTCGGTACGACGACTATGCGATTCTCTACCGCACGCACGCGCAGAGCCGTATCCTGGAAATGTATCTGAAAAGCTACGATATTCCCTACCGCGTTTACGGCGGCATGTCGTTTTTCCAGCGCGCGGAAGTCAAGGATATCGTGGCCTACCTGCGGTTGCTGCAGAATTCCGCGGACGATATCGCGCTTCTGCGCATCATCAACGTTCCCCGGCGTGGCATCGGGGATACGTCCATCGAAGCGCTGCAGGCGTTTGCAACCGAGCGTTCGCTTCCTCTTTTGCACGCTATTTTGCAGTTGGGGAGCGACGATCTTCCACGCGTACGGGAAAAGTTCATTGCGTTTGCGGAGCTGCTCTCGGACGTCTACTCTCAGTTCGGCAACAAGTCGTTTCCGGACGTAGTTGAATATTTATTAGATGTAATCGGCTACGACGCGTACCTGATGGCCGACCGCAAGGAAAATTACGAAGCCCGGGCGGACATCGTAAAAGAGTTCGTAGGCTACATCCGCGAGTTCACCAACGCGCTGGATGAAACGAAGGTTGACGTGCTTACGGCGTTTCTGGAAACCGTGGCGCTGTTTTCCGCCGCCGACGACGTGGACGAGCTCAACGGCAGAGTCTCTATGATGACGCTGCACAGCGCAAAGGGGCTGGAGTTTCCGTTTGTGTTTCTCACTGGTCTTGAGGACGGGCTGTTCCCCTCCGCGCAGTCGATCTACGATCCGGAAAAGCTGGAAGAAGAACGTCGTCTCTGCTACGTTGGCATTACGCGCGCTAAGGAGAAACTCTACCTCTCCACCGCCAAACAGCGCATGCTCTACGGCAAGATTTCGCCCTCCATGCCCTCCCGCTTTTTAGTGGAGCTGCAGGATGCGCTTCCCGAAAGCGCAAAACCCGCGCCAAAGCCCACGGCTCCCAAGAGCGCGCCGCCTCAGCAGGCGTTCGGTATCTCCGTCCACGCGCTCAAGGGCGGCTCTCACCAGCCGCAACAGCCTGCCAGCCGGGATATGACGCGCGCGGAACCGAAGTTTGAGGAGAAGGACGTGGTCTACAGCGGTGGCCAGCGGGTCAGGCACAAGTCGTTTGGCGAAGGAACGGTGCTCAGTGTCAACGGCAGCGGCAGTTCCGCCATTGTGGAGATCGCGTTCGACTCCGGCGCGAATAAAAAGTTCGCGGCGGCGTTCGCGCCGATCGAAATTATCGAGTAAAACTTTCCGGAGGGACTTGTTATGTCGCGCCAGGAAGAATTGACAAATTTACTAATTCACTATAACGACGCTTACGACGGGAATTCTTCCCCGCTTATTTCCGATGCCGAGTACGATGTTCTATTTGACGAACTAGCTGATTTAGAAAGGGAAAACGGTAAAGTTCTGCCGGGTTCGCCAACCCAGAACGTTGGTTCTTCCACGGGAATTTTCTCGCCGCATACCCATATCCGTCGGCTGTACAGCCTTGACAAAGTGCGCACGGAAGACGCGTTGGGCGACTGGGTCAACAAGGTGATCGCGGCTTCCGAGGGCGCTGCCCCGCTGTTTGCGCTTGAATACAAGTTCGACGGACTCACCGTCTGCCTGACCTATGAAAATGGCCTGTTTACGCAGGGCGCAACGCGCGGCAACGGCGTCACCGGCGAAGGCGTGTACGACCAGCTCTTGACCATCCGTTCCATCCCCAAGACGATTCCGTTCAAGGGCAGGATGGAAGTGCAGGGCGAGTGCATCATGCGTTTGTCCGTTCTGGAAGAACTTAACAAAACGAGCGACGAACCGCTTAAAAACGCAAGAAATGCCGCAGCCGGCGCGCTGCGCAACACCGATCCCAAGGTAACCGCATCACGAAAGCTCGATATCTTCTGCTACAACGTTGGCTATATTGAGGGAAAAGAGCTCACAGATCAGAAACAGATGCTCTCGTTTCTCGCGGAAAACGGATTCCCCGTCAGCCCGTATATCCGCTATTGCAGCAGCGCGCAGTCGTTGAAAAACGAAATCGACCTCGCAGAGCAGACGCGCGGCAGGCTGGACTTCTTAATCGACGGCATGGTGGTCAAGGTTACGGATTTTACCCTGCGGGAAGCCCTCGGCGAAACGGAAAAGTTTCCGCGCTGGGCAATGGCCTATAAGTTCACCGCCGAGGAGACGACTTCCACTGTGGAAGAAGTCACCTGGGAAGTCGGGCGCACGGGCAAGCTCACCCCGCTTGCGCACCTTACCCCCGTCGAGCTCGCGGGCGCGACCATCCAGCGCGCCACGCTGAACAACTACACGATATCCAGCGCAAACACGTTAAACGCGGCTCGCGCGTGTTCATCCGCCGAAGCAACGACGTGATTCCCGAAATTCTCGGCGCGGTGCCGGACGACGCGGCCACCGAGGAGATTCAAAAGCCCACACGCTGCCCGGAATGCGGCGCGCATGTTGAAGAGCGTGGCGCGCACATTTTCTGCACCAACTCGCTTTCGTGTAAAGCACAGATCACACTCCGCATTGCCCACTACGCCTCGCGGGACGCGATGGATATTGAAACGCTCAGCGACAAGACCGCAGCACAGTTCATTGAAGAGCTGAATATTACTTCCATTCCCGAACTCTATGCGCTGACGCACGAACAGCTCGTTTCGCTCAACCGCTTTGGCGTTAAGAAAGCGCAGAACCTGCTCGACGCGCTCGAAAAAAGCAAAACCCGACCGCTCGGCGCGTTCCTCTTTGCGCTGGGTATCCCGAACGTCGGCAGCAAAACCGCCAAGGACCTTGCAAAGCGCTTCGGCACGCTGGAAGCGGTGCGAAAAGCCACGCGCGAGGAACTGCTCGCCATTTCGGACGTCGGCGAAATCGTAGCCGACAGCATCCTCAAATTCTTTGCGGACGCTTCCATTGCCGCCCAGATCGACACGCTGCTTTCCTATGGAGTTGCCCCGCAGAGCGAACAGGCGGCAAACACCTCCTCGCCCATCTCCGGCAAAACAATCGTGGTCACCGGAACACTCCCGACGCTGGGTCGGCGGGAAGCCGAAGCGCTCATTGAGCAGAACGGCGGCAAGACGGCGGGCAGCGTCAGTAAAAAGACCGATTATGTGCTCTACGGCGAAAGCGCGGGCAGCAAACTCGACAAAGCGCGGGAACTGGGCGTTCCCC
>JBDKTD010000171.1:0-6491 GCA_039680365.1 Clostridiaceae bacterium | reverse complement strand
AGCTGCACTCGATCATGAAGAACATCCACGACAACTCGGCCAAGGCTGCCAAAGAGAACGGCCTCGGCTACAACCTGGTTGCCGGCGCGAACATCGCGGGGTTTGCCAAGGTGGCGGACGCCATGATCGCGCAAGGGACTTTCTAAGGAGTTACGACCGCCCGCTTCCGAAGGGAAGCGGGCGGTTTTTGTTCAGGGCGGACGCCATGATCGCGCAGGGATGATTTAGGCAATCGAATAAGCGAGGATGAATATTACACGCCTGCGTTCAAAATGGCGGCCTTTGTTTTTGGCTAAACCCTCACGAAGTGATACAAACGCGCGATTCAATATGGGTGGGTGCATGAAACAAAGTGGTTCAAGAATTGCTGTTTACAATCTTTTGCTAACGACATAGGAATGGGAAGCATTCATAAGAAATGCATTAAACAAGAGTAGATCGAAAGTGGCATTATTGGAGGTTTGATGAAAGATTTTTGAGGTTTTGAACAATCAAAATTGAACAAAGGGAAAAGTGTGGTTATAAAAAACGGCATAGAACCTGGGTTTTGCACATGAAAACGGTAGATATTGAACAGGGGAGTTCAGATATCTACCATCATTCAGCTTTGCTATGAATCAATCTGCGGAGCATTACAGACGTTGGCTCGTGCGATTGCCTTTCCGGTAAAGGGGTGATTTAATGGGGCTTTTCGATCAAACCCTTACTGAACAGTTTTTGCTATTTCGATAAAAATGTTTGTGCCTCTGATAGTTTTCACATGACGAAAAGTAGTTTTTGCTCTATAATAACGAACAATACTTGGAAGACAAGAATTCTTTTTTTGACCCATTTCGGAAAAACACTGCTATCGGGCCCTGTTGCGAGAACCGAATGGAATTCCCAGAGGCGACTTTGCTGCTGCCTGCATGATAGATGTTTTGATCGTATAGAACACAAGGAGGTAACAATGCTAGGCTTATTCGATGTGCGGGAAAAGAAGATCATGGTAACCGGCGGCAGCGGCGGGCTCGGCAGGAGCGTCGCCGAAGGATTGCTCGAGGCGGGTGCGGAGGTCGTCGTTTTCGGCTCGTCGGAGAAAGCTGCGCAGACCGAACGGGAGTTTGTTCAGCGCGGGCTGAACGCGCATTCCGTAAGCGGAGATTTAAGTAACGAGGCTTCGCTCAACCGCTGCTTTGAGCAGGCGCTTGCCGCGCTGGACGGCGCGGTGGACGTTTTAGTCAACGCGGCAGGCATCCTCCGCCGCGGCAGAAGTGAGGATTTTTCCATTGCGGACTGGAACGCCGTGATGAACCTAAATCTGACGGCGACGTTTCTGCTTTCGCAGCTTGCCGCGCGCAATATGATCCAGCGCGGCAAAGGCGGCAAAATCATCAACTTTGCTTCGCTGGTGAGCTTTTTCGGCGGGCAGACAGTGCCCGCCTACGCCGCGAGCAAGGGCGGCGTGGCGCAGCTTACGAAAGCACTTTGCAACGACTGGGCAAAGTACAAAATAAATGTCAACGCGATTGCGCCGGGCTATTTCGATACGCCTATGAACGCGGCGAGCTTTGGCGACGAAAAACGCAGCAGCGAAATTGTCGGGCGGATTCCTCTGGGTCGCTGGGGCGCGCCGGAGGACTTGAAGGGGATTGCGATCTTCCTGTCGTCGAGCGCGTCGGACTATATCAGCGGAGCGGTCATTCCCGTCGACGGCGGATATCTTTGTAAATAGACGATTTCGTTCAAGCCGTTCAAATATCAATTGTAATTGTGACAGCTCCGCCTGAAACAGGATGGAGCTTTTTTAACACGCGCAGCAGGAATGAAAGGACGGGTAAAACGCCTCTGCGTGCATTCGAACGGCATGGATGCTTTCAGTACGAAAATCGGAAAGGAATGATGAATCTTGTTGGATTCATCAGATGAATCGACAATAGTGTAATAAAATGTTGACAAACGTCCGATGATGACGTACAATCCGGCTATAGAAATCAAGTTTTACGAATAATACATCGGATGATTATGAAAAAGCAACAGCAGAAAACAGCATTGGTCGCAGGCACGCTTGTTCTGGATATCATTCCGGTATTTGACAAGGGTTCTTCCGCAAACGAACGAATCGCATCCGGCGGAACCATATACCTCGAAGGCATCCAGACCGCTCTCGGCGGCGTGGTAGGCAATACCGGCCTGGCGCTGCACCGGCTTGGCGCAGACGTCTGCCTGTTCAGCCGCCTCGGCGACGACGCGTTCAGCGGCCTTGCTGCGAGTCTTTTGGAACAAACGGGTTGCCGCAGCGTCATTCCCACGGCGGCGGGAAAGAATTCCTCGTCTTCCCTCATCATCGCGCCGCCGGGCGGCGATCGAATGATTCTCCACAGCAGGGGCGCTTCGCAGAGCTATGCAGCGGAAGATATCCCCGAAGAACTGCTCAAAGAAAACGACCTGCTGCACTTTGGTTATCCAACGGGGATGCCCTGCATGTTTGCCGACGGCGGCGAAACGCTCTCCGCAATTTTCGCCCGCGCAAAACGCTTTGGCGCTGGAACGTCGCTGGATACGAGCTTTCCCGGCGTGGACACCCCTTCGGCAAAGGCTGACTGGCGCGAAATTCTCAAAAAGACGCTCCCGTATGTCGACGTGTTTCTGCCGAGCTATGAGGAGCTGGTCATGCTCCTTCACCGTGAAAGCTACCTCTCCAAGCGCAAACAATACCCCGAAATGCGCATGCGCGATATTCTCGACGACGCGCTGACGGCGCGGATGGCGGACGAACTGCTCGAGATGGGCGCCGGCATGGTCGTGATTAAGTGCGGTATCGCGGGAGCCTACTTCAAGTCCGCGGACGGCGCGCGCCTGAGCCGGATGGGAAGGCTCACGCCGGCGGATTTACCCGGTTGGGCGAACCGCGAAGCCTGGATTCCTTCGCTGTATGTGGAGCGCGTTTACTCCACAAACGGCGCCGGAGATACGTTTGTTGCAGGCTTTCTGCAGGGACTTTTACTGGACCGGTCGCTTGCGCAAACGGCGGAGCTGGCGGCGGGAAGCGCGGCGAGCAGGCTGGAGAGCAAAAGCGGATCCGCGGGAATCCCGCATTATTCAGGAATCGAGAGCCGCCTGAAAGAAGGCTGGCAGCTGGAGCCCTATCCAATGTACGGATGGGAAGACGCGCAGGAAGGCGTCCTGCTCAAAAGAAAATAGACAAGTTCAGACCCGTTCCCAAGAAAACCTGAGAGACACTTCATTGAATCAGCAATCCATTATGCGGCAGCCGAGCCTGCGCAGAAGAACGCAAACCCAAACAGAACGCATCTGCCGAACGGCATCACGAGTATCCTCTCAACTTATAACCGGAATTCTGAAAGCGCTTTGCAAACGGAACAATCAAACAAGCTGCGTCCATCACCGTAAGACACAACGAAGCGTCTCTTTTCAACTGTGAATCATGCGCCTTTCTGCGCATATCGAAAGGGTGGAAAACTTTGGACAGTATGACGACAAGCAAAAAGTTATTTGAGAGTACCGCCGAGCAAATCGTGGATTTGATCCGAAACGAAAATCTGGAAAAGGGCGCGAGACTGCCGATTGAACCGGAGCTTGCGGATCGGTTCCATGTCAGCCGCGCGACCATCCGCGAAGCGATGAAATACCTCAGCGCGGAAGGCATCGTCGTCGTTCAGCAGGGGCGCGGCACGTTCGTCAACAACGCCGCCGGATTCCGGGACGACCCGCTCGGCATTGAGTCCATTGAAAAGCGCATGCGTCTGGATCAGCTGCTGGAAGCGCGTCTTCTGCTGGAACCGCAGATTGCCATGTCGGCGGCGCAGCGTGCAACGGCAAAGGATATTCAAAAGCTGCGCGCGCTTGTTGAAAAGCTGGACTCCATCGATATCAACGACGCCGAGGCTACGGGGCTCGATATTTCGTTTCATGAATCCGTCGCGCTCTGCACGCACAACGTTATCCTTTCTCGAATCGTCCCTTCCATCTGCGAGTCGGTGAAACGAACCCAGCAGCTGCTCACGGATAAGGACATCGGGTTACGAAAAGCGAAGGCCGCGCACCGCCAGATCTTCCGCGCCATTGAAGAGCACGATGCTATCGCCGCGCGGTTCAACATGGAAAAACACATCCAGGAAACGATTCAGTTTATTCGTATCGACCTTGACGGCGAATAACGCCGCTGACTGACAAATCCAAAAGAAAGGCCGTGAAGGAATGAACAGATCAGCAAAATCACGGAAACCGCTTTCAATTCAAAAGGACAAATACATTTGGCCATACCTGCTGGTTGCGCCGGCCTTGCTCACGATTTGCTGCATCGTGCTGATTCCGGCGGTCAAAGCGCTGGTGATGAGCCTGCAGAACTACGATTTACGCTACTCGCCCAAGGATATTCACTATATTGGTTTGGAGAACTACAAAGCGGTCTTTGGTGACGAGTTCTTCTGGAAATCGGTTGGCAGGACGCTGATCATGGTTCTGCTGTGCGTATCTTTGCAGTTCCTGCTCGGCTTTGCGCTTGCGCTGCTGCTCAACAGAAGTTTTCGCGGCCGCGGCGTGCTGCGCGCCGTCAGTATGATTCCCTGGGTGGTGCCCGGCGTGCTGGTCGGCCTGATCTGGCGTTGGATGTACGATGGCAACTACGGCGTCATCAACGACATCCTGGTGAAGCTCGGTATTTTTAAACAGTATTTCGGTTTTCTGGCTCAGCCGGATTCGGCGCTGCTCTCCGTCATTCTGACCTATGTCTGGCAGGGGATTCCGTTCTTTACGCTGATGATTCTGGCGGCGCTGCAGAGCGTTCCGCACGAGCTGTACGAAGCCGCGGCAATCGACGGCGCTTCCGCGGCGCAGAAGCTGACGCGGGTTACGATTCCGGCAATCAAGAACTCGATTACAGTTTCTCTGATGCTGCGCGTTATCTGGGTTGCGAATTCCGTGGACGTCATCTTCAACATGACCGAGGGCGGCCCCGCGTACGCCACGCAGACGCTGGCGGTCTATATCTACCAGAAAGCGAAGGCGATGAACCTCGGGTATTCTTCCACGCTGGCGGTTTTGCTGATGATTATTCTCATGTGCGTGGCGATTCCATACATGATCTACTCATTCCGAACGGAGGAGGATCTGTAAATGAAAAGCAAGGCGAAGAAAAAGACCGGAAAAGTCGTAACCGGAATCCTTCTGGCACTGTTCATGGTGCTGCTGATCTTTCCGTTTTACTGGATTCTGATAACGTCCATCAAGCCGGAGTCCGAGCTTTACGGCGCGGTTGTAACCTACTGGCCGCACCACATTTCATTTGCGGCGTACAGGAACCTGTTTGAAAGCTTCAACTTCCTTAAATACATGAAAAACAGCCTGATTGTCGCCGTGGTTACAACGGCAACGACGCTTGTGCTCTCGCTGCTGGCGGCCTACGCGTTCTGCAGGTTCCGCTTTCCGGGCAGGAAGTTCCTGATGGGGCTGTTCCTTTGCAACAACATGTTCCCGACGGTGCTGCTGCTGATTCCGCTGTACGCAATCATGCGCGGATGGGGCGTTCTGTATACGCCTACGGCGTTGATACTGGCCTATACGACCTTTACGCTGCCGTTCTGCGTCTGGCTGTTGAACGGGTACATCAAGGATACGCCAGTCTCGTTGGAGGAGGCGGCGCAGATTGACGGATGCAACCGTTATCAGGCGTTTATGAAGGTGTTCCTGCCGATCATGAAGCCGTGTCTCGTGGCAACCGGCGTCTATATCTTCATGCAGGCATGGAACGAATACACCTACGCGTCGCTTCTTTCCAACGCCGACAGCAGGACGATAACCGTCGCGCTCAAAACCCTGATCGGCCAGCTCGGCGTCCAGTGGGACATGCTGACGGCCGGCGGAATCATAAGCGTCATACCCGTTTGCATCATGTTCTTCTTTGCACAGAAGCGCCTGATCGAGGGATTAACAGCCGGTGCTGTAAAAGGATAAATTAGGAGGAGCTGAAACAATGGACGAAACACTCAAGTATGAAAAGAAAGTCCTGCAACTGAAAGAAGACATCGTAAAAATGATATACCTTGCCGGTTCCGGGCACGTTGGCGGGTCTTTGTCGGTTCTGGATATCCTGGTGGCCCTGTACTACAACGTACTCAAGATCGATCCGAAGAATCCAAATCTGGAAGATCGAGATCGTCTGGTTCTGAGTAAGGGACACGCTTGCCCCGCGCTGTACGCGGTGCTGGCGGACAAAGGCTACTTCCCGAAGGAAGACCTTTCCACGCTGCGGAAACTCGGCAGCCATCTGCAGGGACATCCGGATTCGCGCAGTACGCCGGGCGTGGACTGCAACGGCGGTTCGCTGGGGCAGGGCGCATCCGTTGCCGGCGGCATGGCCATGGCGGCGAAATATCTGGGCAAAGATTACCGTGTTTTTGCCATCATCGGAGACGGCGAGAGTCAGGAAGGGCTGATCTGGGAAGTCGCCATGTCCGCGGTGCAGTTCAAACTCGATAACTTCACTTTGA
>JBDKTD010000246.1:0-5259 GCA_039680365.1 Clostridiaceae bacterium | reverse complement strand
ATAAACGCTTATAAATGTAGATAGATTTCTCTGGTTTTTACAGGATTTATCGTACGATTGATGACAAATTGATGACAAAAGGCCGGAAGCGATTGTTGCAAAAAAGCCCGAAAACCTAATGTTTTCGGGCTTTTTTCTGGTCTGGGTGAAAGGATTTGAACCTTCGGCCTCTTGAACCCCATTCAAGCACGCTACCAAACTGCGCTACACCCAGAAGAAGAATCTGCGGCGAATCGCCGTCCAGACCTTGCCTATTATAGTGTCTGACACGAAAAATGTCAACACTCAACGCGCCCGTCACCGCGCGGAACCGCAAAAATTTTTCGCCGGAGCATACGGTTCCGAAATCGTCACAACATCGCATGATAGCGGGTAATAAACAGCGCGGCAAGAGCCGTTAGTACTTCTCCGGCTCTTCCTCCACGGGGTGCGCAACGACCAGCAGGCGGATAACGCGGAGCTTGCGGCGTTTTTTGATCGTGATGGTCAAGTTGCGGTAGTCGAACTGGTCGCCAACGCGCGGATAGCGCCCCAGCTGCTCAATCACCCAGCCGCCGAGGGTTGTGTTGTCGTCGTCAAAGTCCCTGTCGTCTATATCCAGCTCTTCGAAGAAATCTTCAATTCGCATGTCGGCGTCTACGTCGAACCTTCCGCCGCCAAGGGAGACAATCTCCTCGTCCACTTCGTCCGATTCGTCCCAAATATCGCCGACAAGCTGCTCAAGCACATCCTCCATGGAGAGCACGCCCATTGTGCCGCCGTATTCGTCCGTAACGACCACAAGATGGCTCTTGCGCTTCTTCATCACCTTGAGCACGTCCGGCAGCGCCATGGTCTTATAGACGAACGTGGCGGGCATCATCATCTGAGACAGGTTGATCTCCGCGCCGTCGGCCAGCGCCTTGAACACGCGGTTGAGGTGCAGTACGCCAATGACATTATCCACGGTGTCCCGATAGATCGGAATGCGCGAATAAGGCGAATCGAAGATCGTTCTGAGAATTTCGTCCTTGTCGTCGTCAATGTCGATGGCGACCATGTCGACGCGCGGGGTTAAAATCTCATACGCGAGCACCTCGTCAAAATCGAGCGCGCTCTGCAGCAAATCCGCGCGGTCTTCGTCGATGACGCCTTCGTCTTCAACGGTGTCCAGAATCGTCTCCAAATCTTCTTCCGTTACGCTGGGCGTTTCTCCAACGCGCTTTTTAAGCAGCTTGTCCACGCTGCGAAGCAGCAGAGAAAGCAGCCAGACCAGCGGGAAGAGCAGCGTCATGAGAACGCGCAGGGGAATGGAAACCGCTTTTGCGAATTCTTCCGGAATCTGGCTTGCAACGATTTTCGGCACGATCTCGCCGAACGTGATAATCAGAACCGTCATCGCCAGCGTAGCGACCCATGCGCCGTTGTCGCCAATCAGAGCGATGGCGATGATCGTTGCAACGGAGGACGCGGCTATGTTGACAAGGTTGTTGCCGATTAAAATCGTAACAAGCGCGTTGTCGTACGACTGATAAATATAGTACGCAATCTTGGAAAGGACGCTGCCCTGTTCCGTCGCGGCGCGGAGCCGCATGCGGTTGGCTTTTGCAAACGCAATTTCGCTGCCGGAGAAGAACGCCGAAAGCGCAAGAAGACCCGCAATGCCGAGATACTGCCAAATGCTGACGCTCGTCATGACGCGGTACCTCCCGCGTCAACGGTGTCGTCCTCGTCGTAGATTTCGCCCACGAGCTCCTCAAGGATGTCCTCAACGGAAACGATGCCGAGAATTTCTTCCTCGTCCCCGGTGACGATGGCAATCTGCGTGCGCTGCGCGCTCATCAGCGGCAGCAGGTCGTCTATGGCGGTGCTCGCGCTCACAAACCGGCAGTCGTCCATGATGGATTCCAGCTTGACGGAACCCTTCAGATAGGCTTTTAAGTACTTTCGAATCTGCAGCATGCCGACCGGCTTGTTGTGTTCGTCAACGACCGGCAGGCGGGAATGCACGTTGTTTTTAATCGCTTCGAGCACCTGCGCCTGACTCATCGTTACGGATACTTTTACGACCTGATCCCATGGGGTCAGAATATCGAACGCGGACGTATCCGAAAACTCCAGCGCGCTTTGAACGAGCTCCGTTTTCTCTCCGTCGATTACGCCTTCCGTGGCGACGGTCTCAATAATATCGTATAGCTCGTCTTCGGAGACGGTAGGCGGCTCTTCCTGCTTGCGAAACGGCTTGCCAACGAACCGTCCAAGCGCGGAAAAAACGCGCGCAACGGGCGAAAAAATCTTCATAAAAAAGATGAGGCTGCCCGAAACCAGCAGAGCGTACGGCTCGGAAGCCGCCTTTGCAATGCGTTTTGGCAGCATTTCGGCAAACAAAAATACCACCATCGTCGTAACAAACGTGGCGGCCGTCACCGCAGAAACGCCCCATAGCTTGCTGACAAACAGCGTGGCTGCGGAGGCGCAGGCAATATGCGTTATGTTGTTGCCAATGAGAATCGTGGTCAGCGCTTGATCGAAGTGATCAAGGATGTATAGAACCCGCTTGGCGCGTTTATTGCCGTTTTCACTCAAACTCATGATTCGTATGCGGTTGACGGTTGCCATTGCGGTTTCCGCCGACGAAAAATACCCGCTGATGAGAATGAGAAGGATAATAAGAACGATGAATCCTATCGGACTGCCGTCGTCCATGGACGAAATCACACTCCTGTACAATGTAATGCTGGTTACGATTATACAGGCGCATTGGATAAAAAGCAAGGAAAGCAGGCGATTATGTGCATTTTTGCGACGAATTGTGCATCGTTTCAGGCTCAAACGCGATGTTTAACACAGAGTAAAACGCTTATGTAAAATATTCTTAACAATGCCAAAAATTATCAAGTTCGTGTAAGGTTTGCGTTTTGTTCGTGCTATAATGATAAATGGGTAAGAATTTGGCAATATTCGGGGGGATACGAAACGAAATGACAATAACGCTTTCCGACTTCATAGCGCGGATCACTACCAGCGTGCCGCTGCTGATTACGGTGCTGCTGACGCTCGGCGTTATCATGGTCAACGGCTGGACGGACGCGCCGAACGCGATTGCAACCTGCATCTCGACCCGCTCCATGCCGCCGCGCGCGGCAATCTTCATGGCGGCGGGGTTCAACTTCCTCGGCGTGTTCGTTATGACGCTGCTCAATGCAACCGTTGCGCAGACGATTTACAACATGGTCGACTTTGGCCGCAACGCCGGCGACGCGACAATAGCGCTCTGCGCGGGTATGTTCGCCATTGTGCTGTGGGCCACGATCGCGTGGTGGTTCGGCATTCCAACCAGCGAAAGCCACGCGCTGATTGCGGGCATATCGGGCGCCGCGGTCGCGATTCAAAACGGCTTTTCCGGCATAAACGGCTCGGAATGGATCAAGGTTATATACGGTTTATTACTCTCTTCGGTGCTTGGTTTCTTCTTGGGATATGGAACATCCAAACTGATTAAGTTCCTGTTCCGAAAAATGGAACGGCGCAAGGCGGAGAGTTTTTTTAAGGGCGGGCAAATCGCCGGCAGCGCGGCAATGGCGTTTATGCACGGCGCGCAGGACGGTCAAAAGTTCATCGGCGTGTTCCTGCTCGGCACGTTTTTAGCGGGCGGACAGACCAACGTAACAACGTTTACCATCCCAATCTGGCTGATGATTCTCTGCTCGCTGGTCATGTCGCTGGGCACGTCTATCGGCGGATTACGAATCATCAAAGCGGTCGGCATGGACATGGTCAAGCTCGATAAGTATCAGGGGTTCTCGGCGGATATCGCGGCGGCGGCCTGCTTGCTGCTTTCGTCGCTCACCGGCATCCCGGTCAGCACAACGCATACCAAGACCACCGCCATCATGGGCGTTGGCGCAAGCAAGCGCATCAGTTCCGTCAATTGGGGCGTGGTGAAAGAAATGGTCTACGCATGGGTGCTGACGTTCCCGTGCTGCGGGCTTGTCGGATATTTAATGGTCAAGCTGTTCCTTGCGATTTTTTAACGGCGCAGCGAACTAAAACATACGGAATATTGGAGGAGAGAAGAAATGAAAAAGCAGCATGTCAATGATTACTTCGAAGGATTTGTCACCGGTATGGAGAGCGCATGCAATGCGGCGGAATATCTGGAAACCGTTTTAGAACATTTCGATCCGGAAAAGCTTGCCGGTCAAGTGGAAGAAATGCATAAAATCGAGCATGCAGCCGATGTTGAAAAACATAAGCTCATGCAAAAGCTCGCCAAGGAGTTCATCACGCCGATCGAGCGCGAGGATATCATCCTTCTGCTGCAGCAGATCGACAACGTGACGGACTTTATCGAGGACGTCGTGCGCAAGATGTTCATGTATAACGTAACCTCCATCCGTTCCGAAGCGCTGGAGTTCGCCTCTATCGTGCGCCAGTGCTGCACGGAATCGCGGGACGCGCTGCGCGAGCTGCCGGGGTTCCAGAAGTCGAATGCCCGCCTGACGGAAGCCATCATCAAGGTCAACGAGTTCGAAGAAGCGGGGGACAGACTGTACTGCTCCGCAATCCGCAGGCTCTATACCGAGCACGCCGAGCCGCTGGAGCGCATCACCTGGACGAACATGTTCGACTGGCTCGAAGCTTGCTGCGACGCCTGCGAGGACGTCATGGAGAGCGTCGAGATGGTTATTATGAAGAATAGCTGATCAGCTGATTTATCAGAAGCGTCGAGATGGTTATTATGAAGAATAGCTGATCAGCTGATTTATCAGAAGCGTCGAGATGGTTATTATGAAGAATAGCTGATAAGCTGATTTTTCAGAAGCGTCGAGATGGTTATTATGAAGAATAGCTGATAAGCTGATTTTTCAGAAGCGTCGAGATGGTTATTATGAAGAACAGCTAAGGTTATAATCAAAAAAACGTCGGCCACGGGCCGACGTTTTTTTTATAAACTCATTAAGAATTGCACCGTTTCTTCCAGATGCATGCCGCGCGAGGCTTTGACCAGTATCGTGTCTCCGTCCCGAACAAGACCGGGAAGAATCGAAAGCAGGTTCTTCTGTGTTTCAAAATATCGCGCCCGACGCGGGGCAATATCGATAGCGCCCAGAAACATGGATTCCGATTCCGGGCCCACGCAGATGATCAGATCGATTCCGTGCATCGCCGCGTACATGCCCAACACTTCGTGATGCTCGCTGGATTCGCGTCCGAGTTCGAGCATATCGCCCAGAATGCAGACCCTGCGACCCTGCACCTTTTCCAGCACGTCGATGG
>JBDKTD010000153.1:0-2429 GCA_039680365.1 Clostridiaceae bacterium | reverse complement strand
GAGCCTGCGAAAGTTTTCGAGGATCAGCGCGTTGTCCGTGCCGGTTGCGGCCTTGTGCCGCAGGGGGTCGATCAGCTTGAGGTCGGCGAAGATTTGATCCGTCGCCGCGCAAAACGCTTCCACGATTTCCGGCTTTGCATACAGGCAGGTTTCGATGTTGGTTCCGATTCCGCGCTCCCGGCAGCCGTCGAGCACCGCGAGCGAGAATTCCGGGCTCATCATGCACTCCCCGCCGGAGAGGGTTACGCCGCCGTCCGCGCCGTAGAACGCTTCGTCCTGCTCGATTTCGCGGAGGGCTTCGTCCACGCTCATCTCCCGCGCGTCAAAGCGCACGGCTCCCGTCGGGCAGGCTTTTACACAGTCTCCACAGTGCGTGCAGGCGTTTTGGTCGATCCTTGCTCCCCGCTCGTCCCAGCCAATCGCACCCGCTTTGCAGGCGGCAACGCACGCGCGGCACCCCGCGCAGATGTTTTTTGCATACCAGACGCGGATTTCCGGGAAAATCCCTTCGGGGTTCTGGCACCAGGCGCACCGGAGGGGACAGCCCTTGAGAAACAGAGTGGTGCGGATGCCTTCGCCGTCGTTGATTGAAAAGCGTTTACTATCAAAGATATTCGCGGTGATCATAGCTCCGTAAATTCCGTTCGGGCGATGATTTCCCGCTGCAAGTCCGGCGCAAGCTCCGTAAAGTACGCCGTGTACCCCGCAACGCGGATGGTCAAACTGCGGTAGAGTTCGGGCTTTTGCTGCGCCGCAAGCAAGTCTTCGCGATTGACCACGTTGAACTGCACGTGGATGATTTTCAGCTTGATGAACGCCCTGATCAGGCGAACGAATTTGGAAACGCCAACTTCGCTTGCAAACAGCGACGGCAGAAACTTCATGTTCAACAGCGTTCCGTTGCTGCCGTATTCGCTCTTGACGCGGGAAACGCTCTTGAGCACCGCCGTGGGGCCTTTGCTGTCCCGCCCGTACACGGGGGACATGCCGCCGTCCGCGAGCGGCTCTTTTGCTTTGCGCCCGTCGGGAGTAGCGCCAACGTTCTGCCCCATGGGGACATGCGCGGAAACCGTGTAGAGCCCCATCTGGTACGGGCCGCCGCGCACGTTGGTATATTTCGCGAGCTTATCGGCGAACTTCTTTGCCCAGTCGAAGGCGATGGCGTCCACCCACTCGATATCATTACCGTACTTCGGCGCTTTGTTGAGCAGCCGGAGCCGCATGAGTTCCGCGTTTTCATAGTTTGTTACGAGAGCATCGTGCAGCTCCTTGCGGGAAACGACCGCTTCGTCGTAGACCAGCGTCTTGAGCGCCGCTAGGCTGTCCGCAACGTTGGCGCACTGAATCGCCTGAATGCCGCTCAGGTTGTAGTGCGCGCCGCCGGCGGTAACGTCGACTCCGCGCTCCATGCAGTCGTCGATCACGCAGGAGAGAAACGGCGAAGGCAGCAGTTCGGCGTGCGCCCGTTCCACCACCTCGCAGCAGCGGATCATGCGTTCAAAGAAGAAATCCACCTGCGTTTCGAGCGCGTTCAGCACGTCCTCATACGTTTCGAACTGTTCAATCGTGCCCGTACGCGCACCCATCTGCTTGCCTGTCAGCGTGCAGACGCCGTCGTTGAGGGCGAGTTCCAGCGCTTTGACGAGGTTAAACATGGCCGCGTCGCTCCAGCCCAGGTTGTTGCCCATGGTGGTGAGTTCCACGCAACCGACGATGGCGTAGTTGCGCGCGTCCTCGTCCGAAATGCCCTTGCCTTTGAGCGCGGGAATGACCGCTTCGTCGTTGAAGAGCTGCGGCATGCCGCTGCCCTTGCCGATGACCTGCGCACAGCGGGTCAAAAAGTGCTCGCTGGATCCTTCAAACACGCGCGCCGAGAGATTCGGCTGCGGAAGGAGCAAGTGCTCCTGTGCCCGGAGGAAGAGGAACGTCAGCTCGTTTTCCGCGCTGCCGCCGCGCTCGTTTTGCCCGCCGATGGCAACGTTAAAACCGATTGGGAAACCCGCAAAGTACTTTGCGCTGCTCGAACTGCGGAGGTAAACGATCTGGTTAAACTTTAGGAACAAACACTCCGTAATCTCCAACGCGTCTTCCAAAGAAAGCGTTCCGCGCTCGATTTCGCGGGCGTAGAACGGGTAAAGGTACTGATCCATCCGCCCCGGCGAAAACGAAGAGGCGTTGCTCTCCATTTGGAGAATCACATATAAAAACCAGCTGGCCTGCACCGCTTCGCGGTAGGTTTCCGGCGGTTCAACGGCGAGTTTTTCGCAGACGCGGGCAATCTCCAGCAGTTCCGCGCTCGACTCGGCGGTTTGCGCCGTTTCGCGCGCCAGCGCGGCATACCGGAGCATAAACTCGCTCGCGCCTTCCAGAGAAATGGCGAGGCCTTCGTAAAAATCGCCGTTTTCCGGGTGCTTCTTCTGCGCCTGACG
>JBDKTD010000062.1:0-8384 GCA_039680365.1 Clostridiaceae bacterium | reverse complement strand
GCACGGTCAAGCAATTCTGGACGGATGTCATCTGGGGCGACGTGGATTTCATGTTCGTCGATATGCCGCCGGGCACCGGGGACGTACCGCTGACGGTCTTTCAGTCCATTCCCGTGGACGGCATCGTGGTGGTCACCTCTCCCCAGCAACTGGTGAGCATGATCGTCGAAAAAGCCGTGCGCATGGCCGCGTTGATGAAGATTCCCGTTCTGGCGCTCGTGCAGAACATGAGCTATATCGCCTGCCCGGACTGCAGCACCGTAATTCGGCCCTTTGGCGAGAGCAATCTTGAGCAGATCGCAAAATCGTTCGGCATCTGTTCCACCGCCGAACTGCCGATGCAGAGAGCGCTCGCAACCGCATGCGACGCTGGTCTGATCGAGCTCTTCGAAGGCGACTGGCTGGACGGCATTGCCGATCAGCTGGAGGGCTTGCTGCAGTAGCGAAAATCCACCGCACGCGGCAGCGCAAAATCAACAGCTCGCTGTTTTCCGGTTCCGTTCTCCACAAGCGAAAACGGAGTTGTGAAACGGCGGGTTGTTTTTTATTTCTCCTGCCGGCAATGAAAATTTCCCATTCGAAGGCACTGCCATGATCGGTTTTTCTCTTGACGCACCGGGTATGTCGGTGTACCATAAGGCAGGTTGTCGTTCGGATTGTCTATACGTGCAGCGGCGTTGCGCCAGACGCATCCGCCGCCTTGCGCGAGCAAGCTGGAAAGACGGCTCCGTTTGATAAAAACTGCAAAGGAAACAACTGGATGCAATCGAACTCTGCGCCTAAACTCTCCCGCGACGGGCTCCTCGCCGAACAAACGAATCTAGGCCTTCGCTCCTGGCAGCTGCCCGCTGTCCTTGTCTTTATTTGCTGCATTATCGTCAGCGTATACCAGTACTACTCGCTGAAATACGCGGATTTGTTCCTCGCGAGCGTGCTTTTCCCCGCGTCGGTAGGCGTGTTTGCGCTGATTCTCTATACGCGTCCGTTTTTAAAGTATTCGGAAGTAAAGCTGCTTGGCGTTCTGTTCGTCTGGATGGTTCTCGGCCTGTTTTTCAACGACTGGCGGCTGGAGAAAGCCTTTTCGAACACATGGTTCTACTGTGCGTGCGTTACGACATTCCTCTGCTTTTCGCTTCCCTACGCGTTTGATAAGGAAACGCTGAAAAAAGCGCTCTCCATTCTCGCCGTTGCTATGCTAGCCTCCGCAACACTGCTGAGCGCGGCGGCGCTGGCAATCGTGTTCGGCGGCGTACACGTGCCGGAAGCGATCGCGAAAATCGGGTATGTCGGCCTCAATACGGACGGCAGGCTTTGGATGGTCAGCCATCCCAACACCGTTGCGCCGATCTGCGGAGCTGCGATTATCCTGGCGGGATATCTGCTTACCCGAACCAAAAAGTGGCTTACGCGCGCCTTTTTAATACTCTGCGCCGTCGTCTGCTACAGCGCCATGTCGCTCACGGACAGCCGCACCGGTATCTTGAGCACCACGCTGGGCGTCGCGCTGGAGTTCTTCCTTCTGTTCAACCTCTCGTTTGCCAAGATCAAACGCGCAGGCGGACGCATTCTGCTGAGCCTTGCCGCCGCGGCGCTTTGCATCGGCGTCTTCTATTTCGGAACAAATATCGTGCGTTTCGTGTATAACAATACGTTCGTCGCGCATTCCGCAACAGATGACGCAACCGTCGAAGACGCAGCCGTCGAAGACGCCGCCTCGAGTAACACCGTCAGCAATCCCAACACCGAAACCGATTTGGCAGTCAACCGAGGTTTAGATAAAGTAGATTCGTTCAACGGCAGAACAGAAATTTGGAAGGGCGCCCTGCGCGGATTAAAGGAAAACCCCGACATCCTCTTAACAGGCACTACCCCGATCATCTCCGGCAGCGTGATGGCGCAGTATTTCCCGAAGAACTCCCCCATCGGCAACTTCCACAGTTCGTTTGTTGCCGCGCTCGTTTCGTTCGGCATCCCGGGGTTCGCCGTCATGCTTGCGTTTTTTGTAATGCTGGCAATCTCCGCCGCACGGCTCTCCTTTACAAAGCTGCTGGAGAAGGATTCCCTCGCCGCGCGGATGGTTCCCGCCATATTGCTGTTCGCGGTTTCGGAGTCGATGATGGAGGTCTTCCTGTTCGTTGAATTCTCGCTCAACGTCGTGTGGATCTGGTTCCTGTTCGCGGCGGGCTTCGTGTTTCGGATGCAGAAGAGCGAATAGCGTTTGTCTGGAAATGTTACCAATAAGGCTGCCTTGACGGCAGCCTTTTGTTATACGGCATGCAGTCGCCGCTGTTCCTTATTAAAAGCCACAGCATTCGCTAATAATTTGTTCAACGAAATTTCCAATCTGAGCCGATGTTTTCCGCAAATGCTTTGTATTACTAGTGAAAGGAGGCGTATGAATGAAGATAACGGATGAATCCCCGTCTGCATCGTTCGACCAGATTTACCAGCGCCATGTGGATACGGTATACCGATTATGCTTTTCGCATTTAAAGAACCGCGCCGATACGGAAGACGCTGTTCAAGCAACCTTTTTCAAGCTGTTTCAGGCGGGTAAAGAATTCGCTTCCACAGAACACGAAAAAGCATGGCTGATCGTGGTTGCGAGCAATATTTGCAAAAACACACTCAAGCACTGGTGGAGAAAAAGAAGCGACATTGAAGACTGTTCGCTTCTGGCCGCTCCCGAGCAGCATGAAGAACGGGAACTCTTTCATGCCGTTCTCGCACTGCCGGACAGATGCAAAACGGTGGTTTACCTTTATTATTACGAAGGGTATTCAACAGAGGAAATTGCCGTTCTGCTCAAACGCCCGGCATCCACGGTTCGCAATCAATTACGGGACGCCCGAAAAACGATTCAAAAGAGACTGGAGGTCGTTGAGCAATGTTCAACAGCAGAATAAAACACGTTTATGAGGCGATGTCGCCTTCGCAGATGCAAAAATCCGAAATGCTGGATCAGCTTTATTCTAAAATGCAGCCGCAGCCTGCCTTAACAGTCGCATCCGCACATCGCATTAAAAGAGTTGCATTCGCCCCGCTCACAGCGATTCTTCTCATCGTCCTCTCCGCTACCGCGCTTGCTGCCGCAATCTGGGTTGGAACGATCGATTGGAATGGCAACGCAAAACAGAATAGTATGCCTTCTCCGACGACCGCTCCTGTCAAGCAGATCGAAGAGAACGGGCAAAAGGAAATCGCCATGCAGCTGTTAGCCGCGCGAACAGAAGGCGAGCTATGGATCGTTCGCTACTCGGATTCGAAGGGCAACTGGTACGCTGCATCCGCCCAGCGCATTAAAAACATATCTTCGATTGAAGAGTTGGCGACAGCCCTTAACGAATCCGGCATAGCATACCGCCTGCCAGCAAAGCTGCCAGATGGTTACGCCTTCCAGCAAGCATGGGTCGCTTATGAGTGTAAACCGGATTATCATTATACGCTGATCAGCGGAGAGACCACTCCCGACGGCCTGATCGTGGAGCGGTATGACGCGCCGCCCGAAGCGAACCTGATCAGCGCCTGCATGCTGCTTTATCAGGATGCCGACGGCGCAGTGCTCAGAATCAACGCGGATCTGGCGTACAGCGAGGACGATACCGGCTTTGGGGTCACGGAGAACGATGATTACAAAACGCTTACGTTGGCAGGATTTGACGACGCAGTTGCGGTTACAAGATCAACGGACTCCACGCTCTATTTGCGGCAGAGGCTGCCGGAGCGTCTATTATACTCCCAGGCAACGCCAGCGTTGCCGGCGCAGGCAGGGATTGATGTAGAAACCGGCTGGTTCGACGAAATTCACTACTCTATCTTCGCAACGAAGCTTGGAACAGATTCGCTTTCGAATTTATTAAGCGAATAACCGCTCTGATTCCCTTGCGGCAGATCAAAAAGGAAACGCAAAAAGCGAAGCCGATAAAAAAGTCCTGCTAAAAACCAATTTAGCAGGGCTTTTATGATGCAATTGCCAGCTTACAGCCCCATCTCACGCTTGACCTGCGCAAAGCAGGAAACGGCGAAATCGAGGTCGCCCTTTGTATGCGCGGCGGAAACCTGCGTGCGGATGCGGGCTTTGCCCATCGGCACCACCGGGTAGCAGAAGCCAACGACGTAGACGCCCTTTTCGAGCATCCTTGCTGCGAACTCCTGCGCGGTTTTCGCGTCGTAGAGCATCACGGGCACAATCGGGTGCTCGCCGGGCAGCACGTCGAAGCCGAGGTTGCCGAGGTTTTCGCGGAAATACCGCGTGTTCTCCTGCAGCTTATCGCGCAGCGCGGTGGAACCTTCCAGTAAGTCCAGCACTTTCAAACTCGCCCCGCAGATGACGGGAGCCACCGTGTTGGAGAATAAGTACGGCCGGGAGCGCTGCCGCAGCAGGTCGATAACCTCGCGCTTTGCCGCCGTATACCCGCCGCTTGCTCCGCCAAGCGCCTTGCCGAGCGTGCCGGTGATGATATCCACGCGCCCCATCACCCCGTAGTACTCCGGCGTGCCGCGCCCGTGCGCGCCCATAAAGCCGACCGCGTGGCTGTCGTCCACCATGACAAGCGCGCCGTACTCGTCCGCAAGGTCGCAAATGCCCTTGAGGTTGGCAATGTAGCCGTCCATTGAGAACACGCCGTCCGTGGCGATCAGCTTAATGCGGCAGGCCTTTGCAGCTTCCAACTGTTCGCGGAGGCTGTTCATGTCGTTGTTTTTATAGCGGAAGCGCGCGGCCTTGCAGAGGCGAACGCCGTCGATGATGCTGGCGTGGTTGAGCTCGTCCGAAATCACCGCGTCCTGATCGGTCAACAGCGTTTCGAACAGGCCGCCGTTTGCGTCGAAGCAGGAGGAGTAGAGAATGGCGTCCTCCATACCAAGGAAAGCCGCAATCCTGCGCTCCAGCTCCTTATGGATGCCCTGCGTACCGCAGATGAACCGCACGGAGGAAAGCCCGTAGCCCCAGGTATCGAGCGCCTCCTTTGCCGCCGTTTCAATCTCCGGATTGTCCGCCAACCCCAGATAGTTATTGGCGCACATGTTGAGCACCCTCTGCGACGTCGTGGTGTCCACGCGCGCGCCCTGCGGGGTTGTAATGACTCGTTCCTGCTTATACGTGCCCGCCGCGCGGATTTCCTCCAGCGTAGAGCGGTAAATCTCGTATGCCTGCTTTGTCATGCGTCCTCCTTTTGCGTCCAGTCCAGAACAACCTTACCGCTTTGGCCGCTGTTCATCACGGCAAACGCTTCCTCAAACTCCGTATAAGGATAGCGGTGCGTCAGCACCGGCGAAAGGTCGAGCCCCGCTTCGATCATGGCCATCATCTTATACCAGGTTTCATACATCTTGCGGCCGTAGACGCCCTGCAGGGTCAGACCTTTGAAGATAACGTCGTTCCAGTCGATCACCGTGCCCGGCCCGGCGATGCCAAGCAGCGCAACTTTGCCGCCGTTTCGCATGAGCTTGAGCATCTGGTTGAGCGCGTTTCCGTTGCCGCTCATCTCGCAGCCGACGTCGAAGCCTTCTACGATATGCAGGCTCTTCATCGCTTCCTCGACGGACTGGGTTTTGAGGTTGACGGTGGCGCTTGCCCCCATCTTTTTAGCGATGCCGAGGCGGTAGTCGTTTACGTCCGTCACCACGATGCGCCTTGCCCCGTTCTGGCGGCAGATACCGACCGCCATCATGCCGATCGGCCCCGCGCCGGTGATGAGCACGTCCTCGCCGGTCACGTCGAACATGGTTGCCGTATGGCAGGCGTTGCCGTACGCGTCGTAAAACGCGACGATCTCCTCCGGCGTGGTCTCCGGCACGGCGATGACGTTCGTTTCCGGGATGCAGAGATATTCGGCAAACGCGCCGTCGCGGTTGACGCCCACGCCCTTGGTAAACTTGCACCAATGTCCGTTGCCAGCGCGGCAGTTGCGGCAGTGCCCGCAGACGATATGCCCTTCGCCGGTCACGATCTGGCCTACGTGATAGTCCTCCACGCCGGGGCCGAGCACAGCGATTTCGCCGACGTACTCATGACCGACCGTCATGGGCGGCAGAATCGTTTTCTGGCTCCATGGATCCCAGTTGTAAATATGAACGTCCGTTCCGCAGATGGCGGTTTTGTGGATCTTGATGAGCACTTCGCCAATGCCCGGTACTGGCGTTTTCACCTGCTTGAGCGTCAGTCCTTTTCCTGCGGTTTCCTTGACCAGCGCGTGCATATAGGCCGGAATCATATCGATCAGCCCTCCGTTTGAAGAATTTGTCTGAATAAACATTTTTTATTAGACCTGTTGCCCTTCCTATACTGTAGAACGTTCCCGCGTGCTTTTCAACGCTTTGACAACAATATAAAATCCACGTTTCGAGCGAAAGCCCGCCCGCCGGACGGTTTCGTTCCGGCGGGCGTCTGCACATGTTTGGTATGTTTTTTACATGCCGCTCTGTGCGCTGAGCGCGTCGAGCGCTTGATTCACTTCCGCGTCGTTAAAGCAGTATCCAAGCGTTGTATAGCCCTTACGGAGCTTTGTTACTTCCCCGGCAACGGGCTTATTGCGCAGCACACAGTCCGCCATCAGGTGTGCCAGCTGCTCGAACTCCGCTTTGCCAAAGCCGAAGCGCGTCATTTCGGAAACGCCCAGACGCAGCGCGCCGCTCGCGGTAAAGCCCTCTTCCTCGGGCGTTGCCTGATAGTTGACGACGATGTTGTTCTCCTCCAGCCGTTCGGCAATCTCCGGCCCCTGGCCGTAGCCTACGCGGACGACGACCGGATGCGTCTCGGTGTAGCTGATGGCAGGATCGCCCGCGACATCCAGCCCCGCCGCCTTGAGGCTCCCGGCAAAGGACTTGGCGTTTTCGACGACGGCTTTTTGATACGCATCCCCGAAAGCGTTCATCTCGTACGCCGCCATCAATAAGCCCAGCATGGTGCCGAGGTGGTGGTTACTCACAGCGCCGGGGAACGCGCGCGTCTGGATCGCCTTCCAGAGGTCGTATTTCAGCTCGTCCTCGGTGTAGTTGACGCCGATAACGCCGCGCTGGGGGCCAAAGAACGTTTTATGCGTCGAGCCGGTCACGATTTCCGCGCCTTCCTCGAACGGCTTTTGGAAGTGCGGGCCGACAAGGCCGAGCACATGCGCCATGTCGTACATAATCGTGGTCGGAATCTTCATTTCGTCCACAAACGCGCGAATCTCGCGCACAGGCTCCTTATGGAGCACCATGGACTTGCCGAACACGATGAACTCAGGACGGTATTTTTCAATGACCTTCTTGGTCTCCTCGACGTCGATTTTAAATACGTTGTCACGGCAGACGGGGAAGTTGACCACCGCCGAACGCTCGGTTTCCGGATCGACGGCCACAAAGTCGTGCAGCGCGCCCATGGGCTGCGCGCTCAAATGCCCGCCGTTGCGAATATGGGTGTTGAGGATGTAGCCAAGCCGCCGCGGCGTGCGTTTGCGGTCGGTGCGGTTGACGTAGTCCATCAGCGCGGAAAACACCGTGGCGTTGGACATCTGCCCGCTGACCACGCGCGTTTCCACCTCCGCGCAGCCAAGGTATTTGCGCAGTTCGGCAACCAGCGCACGCTCGACTTCGTCGATAAACTTCGTGCCCTGATAGTAGAACACGTCGTGATCGTAAAACGAGGCGACCTGCTTATGCTCGGCGTACCGAAACGACGGATCGCTGCTTGAGAGCAGCCGCACCGCGCGGGAAGCGGTCATTTCCGAAGGAATCAGGTTGACGCACTGTTCCTGCCGCCAGACGTGGTTCGTAAGTCCCTTCTGCAGCAGCGTCAGCGCGCTCCGGGGCAGGTTGGCGGAAGGCTCGGCCTTGGGTTCTTCCGGCACGTCGCAGACGATGGGTCGCGCGTAGGGCGGCGCATCCCCGCGCATATGGTAGTTCACCACCACGGCGGAAACGCGGCTGCCGCGGATATCGACTTCCACCGCGTCGTCCGTAAGCACGTCCGAATCCAGCAGCGCCAGTCCGATGGATCGCAGCGCCTTCTGATCGGTGAATTTTTCGAGCAGGCTGCCCTGGTTTTCCACCGTGTAGCGCGGCACCATGGTTCCGCTGGTTACATAGCCGATCTCCTTGCCGTTTTTGAACACGGGGAATCCCCCGCGCAGCACGCCTCTGCCGGTCAGCGCAATGGGGCGCACCCGGCGCGGCAGAACCGATAGGTCGGAAAAGTCGCGGTTGAGGATGCGGTTGCTCACGGCAAACTGCTCTTCCAGAGGCTTGCGCCCGATCATGGAGCACTTTTCTTGTGCAAAGCTCACGGCAAAGCGCGCCAGCGAAATGGCGAAGATCGGAATTTCGTTCCCGTCCTTATCCATGCCCAGTTCGTGGCCGTAGAGCGGCAAGCCCGCCTCCAGACGCAGCGTATCCCGCGCGCC
>JBDKTD010000071.1:0-4860 GCA_039680365.1 Clostridiaceae bacterium | reverse complement strand
CGCCGTTTTAACCACGCAAGCCTACCGAGCGCACGAGCAGGATCAGGTTGTGCTGCGCCGCGCGTATAAGCTGGATCAAGTACTGCGCAATATGACCATCTATATCGACCCGGACGCGCTGCTGGTGGGCAACCAGGCGGCGAGCGACCGCGCCGCGCCGATCTTTCCCGAATACGCCATGGACTGGGTCATCAACGAGCTGGACGCGGTGGACAAGCGCGACGGCGACCGCTTTACGATTACCGAGGAGAACAAGCGGGTTTTGCGCGACATTTATCCTTACTGGAAGGGGCGAACCCTGCAGGATAAAGGCTACGCGGCGTTTCCGGAACGCGCGCGGCTCTTTTACGACCTCGGCATCATCAAAACGGAGGGCAATATCACCTCCGGCGACGCGCACATCGCGGTGGACTACGGCCGCGTACTCCGCGAGGGGCTCTGTAGCTACCGCGCGCGCGTGCAAGAGGCCGAAACAAAACTGAACCTGACGAATATCGACGATCTCAAGAAAAGCTATTTCTACCGCGCCATCCATATTGTGCTGGACGCGGTGGAAGCGTTTGTGCTTCGCTATGCTGCTCTTGCCGAAGAGCAGGCCAAAACCGCCTCGATGGAGCGCGCAAAGGAACTGCTGGAGCTGGCGCGCATCTGCCGCAAGGTGCCTATGCAGCCCGCGGAAACGTTCCACGAAGCGATTCAAAGTGTCTGGCTCTTGCACGTAGTGCTTCAGATTGAAAGCAACGGTCACTCGCTTTCCTACGGGCGGCTGGATCAGTATGTTTATCCCTATTACGAGGCGAGCCGATCTGCGGGCATGACGGAAGAGCAGGCCTGCGAACTCTTGGAAAACCTCTGGCTCAAGACGTTTACGGTCAATAAAATTCGCAGTTGGTCGCATACGCGGTTTTCGGCGGGCAGCCCGCTGTATCAAAACGTCACCGTCGGCGGGCAGACCGCGGACGGGCGCGACGCGGTGAACCCGCTAAGCTATTTAATTTTGCGCACCGTGGCGCGCACGCACCTGCCGCAGCCGAATCTCACCGTTCGCTACCATAAGGGATTGAGCGACGAATTCATGCAGGAGTGCATTCAGGTGATCCGCTGCGGATTCGGCATGCCCGCGTTCAACAGCGACGAAATTATCATTCCCTCGTTTTTGAACCTCGGCATTGCAAAAGAGGATGCTTACAACTACAGCGCCATCGGCTGTGTGGAAGTGGCCGTCCCCGGCAAGTGGGGCTACCGCTGCACGGGCATGAGCTTTTTGAACTTCCCCAAAACGCTGATGATCGCGCTCAACGACGGCGTGGACCTCGACAGCGGCAAGCGCGTTTACGAAGGCATGGGTCACTTCCTCGACATGGAGTCGTTTGAGGACGTTCTGCGCGTCTGGGACGCGTACATCCGCGAATTCTGCCGTCAGGCGGTCGTGCTCGACTCCGCGGCGGATCTGGTGCTTGAACAGGAAGTGCCGGATATTCTCTGCTCGGCGCTGACCGAGGACTGCATCAGCCGCGGCAAACACCTTAAGGAAGGCGGCGCGGTGTACGACTTTATCAGCGATTTGCAGGTCGGCATTGCCAACCTTGGCGATTCGCTGGCAGCGATCAAAAAGTGCGTCTATGAGGACGGGAGCATGACCCGCGCGGAGCTTTGGAACGCGCTCTTGACGGACTTTGCGGGTGAGGAAGGCGAACGAATCCGCCAGCTTTTGCTTGCGGCGCCTAAGTACGGCAACGACGACGATTTTGTGGACTCCCTCGTTGTGAAAGGCTACGACAGCTATATCGACGAGAGTGCCAAGTACCATAACACCCGCTACGGGCGCGGCCCCATCGGAGGAACGTATTACGCGGGCACGTCTGCGATCTCCGCCAACGTGCCGCAGGGCGCGGGCACCTGCGCAACGCCGGACGGGCGGCATAAAGGCGACCCGCTGGCGGAGGGCTGTTCGCCCACGCACGCGGCAGACGTCAACGGACCGACGAGCGTATTCAAGAGCGTCTCTAAGCTCCGCACGGAAAAGATCACCGGCGGCGTGCTGCTCAACCAGAAGGTTTCGCCCAGCATGCTCGAAAACCTGCGCGACCGGCAGAAGCTTCTCCTGCTGCTTCGGACGTTTTTCAACGTGCTCCACGGCTTCCATGTGCAGTACAACGTCGTTTCCCGCGAAACCCTGCTGGACGCGCAGGCGCACCCGGAGAACCACAAGGACTTGATCGTGCGCGTGGCGGGTTATTCCGCGTTCTTCAACGTGCTTTCGCGGCAGACGCAGGACGATATCATCGCCCGCACCGAGCAGGCGCTGTAACGCAGCCGCGCATTGGAAAAAGCTTCGTTTTCTGCTATACTCATGGTGCGGATTGGTTTCGAATGATGGAACTTCAACCGCAAAATGAAACGATATCATAGGAGAAGTGAAATGAACCAACGCTGCCTTGCCATATTGGAGCTGCTTAACCGCGAAGAAACGCTGGACGTCAACGATCTGGCAGCGCGCTTGGACGTTTCCGCCGTCACGGTGCGAAAAGACCTCGCGATGCTCGAAAACAAGGGCCTGCTGCACCGCCAGCACGGCTGCGCCATGCGCGTTTCTCCCAACGACGTGGGTTACCGCATGACGTTCGACTATGAAACCAAGCGCCGTATTGCGCGCAAAGCGGCGGATATGGTGCCAAGCGGCGAAGCGGTGATGATTGAAAGCGGCTCGACCTGCGCCATGCTGGCCGAAGAGCTGGTCAAAAAAAAGCGGGATGTGACGATTATTACGAATTCCGCGTTCATTGCGGGCTATGTGCGCTCCATCCCCGGCGCGCGCGTGGTGCTGCTGGGCGGCTCGTACGATCCCGACGCGCAGGTGATGAGCGGGCCGCTGGTCGGTAAGTGCGCCGAAGAGTTTTATGTGGACAAGTTTTTTATCGGCACAGATGGATACGACCCCGTGCAGGGGTTCTCCAACGTGGACATGCTCCGCGCGGAAGCGGTGCGCGCCATGGCAAAGCGGGCGGATAAAAAGATCATACTGACGGATTCCTCCAAGTTCAACCGGCGCGGGGTAGTGCAGCTGATGCAGGCAAAGCAGGTGACGCAAGTCATCACCGACGGCGTGCCGGAAAACTGCCGCGCTTCCCTTGAACAAGACGGCGTGGAAATCGTTTTAACCTGAGAGAGCACTGGAGCAAGATGAACCTTCATCGACACGGGGACAAAACACGGAACAAACGGCGAATATCGAAGATTGCATTCTGACCGGGTCATCAAGCGGGGCAGTATGGATTACTATTCAAACGGTTACGAATCTTTTTGCGAAACGATCGAGCGGGCGGATATGCCGGTTTTGTTCTGCGAGCGCTTTGACGAGCAGAGCAACATCTGGAACTTTAAAGAACATAAGCACGACTGCATTGAACTGCTGTATTTTCTCTATGGCAACGCGCGGGTGATTACGAGCGACACCTCCGTTCAGGCGTCGTTTTACGACATCGTGATCTACCCAAAAGGCATGCTGCATACTGAATGCCTCCAGTTCGACCATCATCAGGAGATCATCTGCCTCTGGGTGGATATCCCGGGGCTGGAGATTCCGGATATCCTCCGCATTCAGGACAAGGACGCGCACTTAAAGTGGCTTTTTGAGAACCTTCATACGGAATACAAGAGCAAAAACCCCTGCCTGTCGCTGATGACGCACTATACCAAGAGCATTGCGCTGCTCATCGGCAGGCACTACTTTGAAAAGCGGCAGGAAAACGACATGGTCAACCGCGTGATCGTCTACCTGCAGGACCATTTGACCGAACACATCAGCGTCCAGCAGATGGCGGACATGGTGTACGTCAGCAAATCCTACTTAAGCCGCATTTTTAAGCGAAAAACGGGCGTTTCCATGATGGAATACCTCAACTCGCTCCGCATGGAAGCGGCAAAGGCGATGCTCACGGTCTCCGGCATGAACACGGAAGAAATCGCCTACCGCACCGGCTACCATTCCACAAAGTTCTTCTACCGCGCGTTTCGCGCGTATACTGGCATGTCAACGCGGGAATACCGCAATCTTGAGGCGGCGGACAAAGCGTCCGGCACCTGATTTTTTCACGCGCAGGAGTACTGTTTACTTTGCTGAGTGGTTCACGATTCTGCACCTTTTAAACACGCGAAACGGTTTTGCCCTGCGAAAACGCATGGTAGAATTCTTATATTCCAATACAGTATATTACCAGTACAGATTCTCATTTATTTCCATTTTTCAGCCGTTTTCCGTACGCCGACAGGATAGGCGTCATCGTCGTCCGAATCGTTTGAGCAGGTTAATCGAGGGATTTCTAACATGAAAACGAAAGCCGATCAGCTGCCGCTGAGAAGTCGCGTTCAAAAATTGAAGGAAAGTCTCTTTGCCGAGCAGCGGTATATGTCCGTTGAGCAGGCGAAGATTGTTACGGACGTCTACCGCGAACATTCCGACCTTCCCCGCAATATTCTTCGCGCGCTCGCTTTGAAGGAAGCCCTCTGCCGTATCGAAATCAGCATTACGCCTGGTGAACTCGTCGTCGGCAACCGCACAACCGGCGTCCGTGCGGGCGTCATCTTTCCGGAGTCGGGGCTCAGCTGGGTGGACCGCGAAATCGAGTCGCTCCCGACGCGCCCGCAGGACCCGTTTCAAGTGCGCCCAGAGGACATGGAATCGTTTAAAAACGAGATATTCCCGTTCTGGCAGGGCAGGACGCTGGAGGACGTGCTCGACGAGCGCATCGGCGGCGAAATGCGCGCCATCGGCAAAGTAGCCAAGATCAACCAAACCGACCATGCGCAGGGGCATATCTGCCCGGATACCGCGCGCTGGCTGCAATACGGCCCGTCGGG
>JBDKTD010000262.1:0-5773 GCA_039680365.1 Clostridiaceae bacterium | reverse complement strand
TACGCTCGAACACGCTGCGTTAACGCTGGAACTCTACTTGAAAAACAGGGGCGTTATGCAAACAGTACACGTTTCGGCGAGCCTCCCCACGCTCGGGCTGAGCATCGGCGAAGCAGATGTTGCGGTGGACGGAAACACGAAGCAGACGTTCACCGTGAACGCGGATCATCCGCTGCTCTGGAGCCATGAAACGCCCAATCTGTATTCGGTTTTGCTTTCGATTACGATAGGCAGCGAGACGTTTTATCAGTCGTTCCGCTTTGGTTTCCGCAAGGTGGAAATCCGAGGCAACCGGCTCTATTTAAACAACCAGCCGCTCAAGATTCGCGGCGTCAACCGGCACGACTACGACCCGGACACGGGCTGGACGCTGCCGGACGAACGCTACCGCGAGGATCTTTCGATCATGAAGCGGCATAACATCAACGCCATCCGTACGAGCCATTATCCCAACGACCCGCGCCTCTACGACCTCTGCGATGAATACGGCATCCTCGTGATGGACGAAAACGATCTTGAATCGCACGGGGCGAGGAGCATCCTGCCAACGAGCGACCCGCGCTGGACGACCGCCTGCGTAGACCGGATGCGCCGGATGGTACTGCGCGACCGCAACCACCCGTGCATAATCATATGGAGCCTCGGTAACGAAGCGGGAACCGGTTCGAACTTTGCGGCCATGCGCAGAGCAGCGGAGGAGCTGGATCAAACGCGCCCCTTCCACTACGAGGGGGAAGTCGATCCCGCCAGCAGCGATTTCATCAGCCGGATGTACCCGGATCAGAAGCTGTTTGAGAAGCTCTGCACGAAGACGCCCGCGACGTTCGGCGTCAACGTCGGCGCACCGAACACGCGGTATCTGGAGATTAAGCGCGAATACTACGAAAAGATGCCCGTCATCCTCTGCGAATACGCGCACTGCATGGAGAACAGCCTTGGCAACTTCAAGGAGCATTGCGACGCGTTTGAGCAATACGACCATCTCTGCGGCGGCTATATTTGGGACTTTGTGGATCAGGCGATCCGTACCGTGGGCGATCACGGCGATCAATGGCTCTACGGCACCGATTTTTCCGAGCGTTACGATCCAAAGAACGGGTATAAGAGTCCCTTGACTACGGGCAGCAACCGGTATTTCTGCGCAAACGGCATCGTTGCCGCTGATCGTACGCCGCATCCGGCGGCCGCGGAAGTGAAAAAGTGCTACCAAACGCTCCGCGTACTCGCGGTCGATTTGGAGCGCGGCGAATTCGATGCATATAACGCGCAGATGTTCAGCGATCTTTCGGATTATCGCCTGACCTGGGTGCTGCAGGCGGAGGGGTGCGCCATTGCGGATGGCGGCGTCCCGGTGGAAGCGTATGAGCATACGCCTCCGTTCGGCAAGTCTCGCTTTACGCTTGCGCTGCCGCAGATTCCAAACGGGCTGGCGACGCTGACGTTCCGTTGGCTCAGAAAGGATGCATTACCCTGGTCGGAAGCGGGGTTTGAGCAGGCGTTTGACCAGTTCGTGCTGAAAAACGATCCGGTCGAGCCGCCGGAATCACCCGAGGGGCACCTTTCGCTAAAGGGCACGGAGAGCCGAATCGAGGTCGAGGGCGAAGGTTTTTCCTGCCGGTTTGTCAACGGAGCGCTTTCGAGTTGGAAGATTCGCGGCGTTGAGTATCTCGCCACGCCTCTGAAGCCGAACTACTACCGCGCGTTGACGGATAACGACCGCGAACTTTCCAACTTTGTTCCGTTTTTGCTGCCGTTTTACAACGCGGACGCCTGGCGGCGGGGCGACAAACGGCAAAACGGGGTCATGCGCGCGGGCGAAACGCCGGACGGCGCTATGATCGTTGCCACATGGTATCATCCGTTTCTCAAACGCTCGGAAACGCGGTATCTCGTCCGCTCGGACGGTACGATTGAAATCGACCACCGCGTGACGTCCCGCAGGCGGACGCTGCTGCGCGTCGATCTGCAGTGCACGTTCAAAGCAGGCTTTACCGAAGCGGAGTGGCTCGGCAGAGGCCCCGGCGAGAACTATCCCGACCGCAAAACCGGCTCGCCGATCGGGCGGTACCGCATGAAGATAGACTCGCTGGAGCACCCCTACATGCGCCCGCAGGAAAACGGCGCCCGCTGCGACAACAAAACGCTCCTGCTCGAAGGCGCGGAACGAGCGCTGGAAGTGACCGGCCTTGGCGGAGAGTTCCTCTTTTCCGCTTGGCGGTATACGCAGGTGGAACTGGACACTGCGGAGCACCAGCACGAGCTGAAGCGCGGGGAAACGACAACCCTGAGCCTCGACGGGGCGATGCGCGGCGTCGGCGGGGATATTCCCGGGGCGACTGCGCTGCACGAAGCATACATTTTAAGGCCCAAGCAGGAATACCGGCTGCACGTTCTGCTGAAAGCAGGAAAATAAGGGAATTTCAACAACAAAACCCGCCGAAAGGCGGGTTTTGCCAGCCCATCGACGAAGTCCTTCGTACTTTGCCGATGGATTTTTACTGTGAGAAAAAAACCGCTGTCGCGGTATTTTCTGCAAATTCGGCGAATCAATCGACAAATTTGATGAAAATTGGGGATTTTCGAAGCCCCCACCCCCAAAAATTGGTTTGTCGATACTCAGACAAAACCCGCCGAAAGGCGGGTTTTGCGTTCGTTCGTTTTGTAAAAACGATTATGCTTCTTTTGCCTTTTCCGCCGCTTCGCGTCGCGCCTGCAATTCGGCAACGACCTTAGCGTGGCTCTCACGCGTGATGGGGTAGCGAATCAGCAGCGGCACGCAGACGAGCAGGAAGACTGCGGGCAGCACCGCGAACATGCCGCGAATGCCGAACAGCGCGGTGGCCGACTGCTCAGCGCCTTCCACATAGCCGGAAATCTTGAGCCCCCAGCCGCAGATTGCGCTGCCGAGCGCGCCGGTGATCTTGCCCGCCATGCCGTTCATGCCGTAGTAGATGCCTTCGCGGCGTTCGCCGGTTGCCAGCTCGTCGTATTCGATCACGTCCGGCATCATGCTGTGCGGGCAGACCCACTGGCTGGAGAAGCCTACGCCCGCGACAAACGCGACGATATAGATGATAAAGCTCTCTTGATGCGGCAGAAAGAAGCTCACAATCAGCGCCGTGCAGGCGATCACCAGCCCCAGCGCGTAGGTCTTCGCCTTGCCGAGCAAGCCCGCGACCTTGGCGCAAGGCACGAGAAAGATAGCCAGTGTGCTGAGCATGAGCACCATAACGAGCGACTGCTCCGCCTTCATGTTGAGCTGGTAGATCAGGTAGTACGGAAGCATGGTGGTCACGAGCGTAAACGCCGTGCTCATGATCATCGAAATGGTCAGATACTTCGTAAACGGGCGGTTTCTGAGCGTGCTCATGATCGCCTTCAGCGGAGGCATCTTGGTCGGTTCGTCGTTGACGGCGGGCTTGTTACGAACAAACAGGCCGGGAATCAGCACCGTAATAGCCGCGAGCACGCCGAAGATCAAACCCACCATAGACCAGGCTTCGCGCGGGGCGCCGCCGTTCGTTTGCTGCAGAATTCCCGCGAGCGTCGTTGCGATGCCCGCACCGAAGATGTAGCCAACGATATTGAAGATCATGCGGTAGGTGGAAACCGAGGTGCGCTCGTCGTAGTCCGTGGTCAGCTCGGCGGTCATGGCATAATAGGCGGTAACGATGAGCGTGTTGAACGTATCAAACAGGATAAACGTGCCGATGATGGCAAAGAACGCAACGACGTTGGACATCCCTTCCGGAAGCGACAGCAACAGCCAGAACGACAGCGCAAGCGGAATGGGGCAGAGGATCAGGTACGGCCTGCGCCTGCCCCAGCGGGAACGGGTTTTGTCTTCCAAATAGCCAAATAGCACGTCGTTGACCATGTCCCAGGTCAGCTTGCCAACGAGGATGGCCGTGCCCGCGATGCCCGGGTCGATATGCACCACGTCAGTATAGTAAAAGAGCATGTAAAACTGCAGCAATGCCGTAATGGCGGACATGCCGAAGTCGCCCACGCCAAATTTCAGCTTTGTCCAAACGGTTAGTTTGCCCGACGGTCTCATTGGAAACAACCCCTTTCGATATTCAATTTTTGGTGTTTTCTGCTACCATTACGATGATCTGAGAAGTGAAAGAATGGAACGCGTGGCCGCTTTCGCTATGGATTCGTATGCGAACAGACACGCATTTTTTACATTGTAATCCAAAACGAAACGCTTGTACAGCGAAACGATTTGCAGAATTAATGCTAAATGATTTATGAGTTTTCAACGATGCACTCTCGCAAGATAAATGTTGCTAGATATGGTTTATTGGATGTAATAGAATTTTTGAACTCTCTTAACTCGCCTATTTAGCTCGAGCCCAACGTCTGTATTTGGTTCTTCAACTATATCAACAGAAGTCCTGTTAACTTCGATTCGTTTTATTTGCGCAACGAATACGGTAGACTCATCTTTGATATAGAGAAAATCGCCAACTTTTATAGCTGCTTTATCGCTGTTTAAGCACAACACATTATGATTGAAGACATCGTGAACAACTGGGAATTCATGTAAGTAATGAGGATTTTTACTATAATAAGAGCAAATAACCTGAAAAAGAATCACATAACCAAGAAGCAATAACAACTCAATATGATCGCGCAACATGGATTCTCCGAATCTTGAATCACTATTCCATGTATGTGCGATAATATTGCGCTGATCAACAAGCTCATCAAGGCTCTGAAAAAGGATTTGTGGTTTTGTTATTATAGCAAGTTGACGATCTGAATCACTTAAAAACAAAGACACAAAATCTTGTGCATCTCTTTGGGATACAATCAATGAACCTTGCTCAATTATTCCTAATATTGATAATAGGTTTGAGATGTTTTCTTGTTTCAGGTTACCGCCGTGATGCAGAAGCAACTCGGCTATAATATCTGTCTTTGAACCGTAATAACAATCATACACACTTTTGATAGCTGCTTCGATAGATAAATGCTCTGCGGGATATCGATGAGGACTGCTCAGGTATTCGCAAATTTTATCAAAATATTTCTTTTTTGTAGTTGTTGAAATACTGTCAACATTACAACCTGCTTTAATAATGGACTTCAGATACTCCTGTAGTAAATCATCAATGTAGTTTTCAAAACAAGCATAAGCACTTATGATGATTGCGTTATACTCAACTTTTGAATTAATAAGTTCCCTTGAAGACTTTACATAAGCATCTTCTCGTAAAGTGCTGTGCTTTTCAGGGCTAGAATCATATATGGTCTTTACAAAATCTTTCTGTTGAGAAACCATTAACAAAAAGGTTGTTATCTCATGAAGCCTATCATTAAAAGCACAAAAAATGGCTTGAAAATCATCCATAATTAATTACCAGATAAACCCTCAAGTAAAACAGTAAACAAATCAAAACGAGAAATTATGTCGCCTTTACCAGTCTTCTTTCCTTCGAAAGAGTCTTGCGAAGTTCTGTACAGTTTCTCCAGTGCCTGTAGATTAGTTTTAACATCCGAAGTTATCGCTGAATAATCGAAGTCCTGAGACAGAGCGATAGTCATAGCATCGAAAATGAACCTTTGTGATTTGGACCATTTCCATTCTCCACTACGTTTATCCCTTTTGTATTGGCAAAATGCTTTGTCACCAAAAAGTCGTTTTGCATGATAAAGCATTGTTACAAAAGCTGTTGATAATTGATCTAGTTCGAAAGGAGCGCATTTGTTATATCTGGATAAAGTGTCATCTAGAGAAATCGATAACGTCGATTTCAGTTCGTAA
>JBDKTD010000117.1:0-5457 GCA_039680365.1 Clostridiaceae bacterium | reverse complement strand
CGTATGTCCGCGTGTTCGACGGAACGGTAAAGGCGGGCATGCGCATCCGCTCCATGGCAACCGGGCACGAGTTCGACGTCACCGAAGTGGGCGTGTTTACCCCCGCGCCGAAGCCGGAGGAAGAGCTTACGGCGGGCGAGGTAGGGTATATCGCGGCTTCCATCAAGAGCGTTGCCGAAACCAAGGTGGGCGACACGATCACCTCCGCCGAAAACCCCGCCAAGAAGCCTCTGCCGGGCTATAAGCAGGTCAACCCCATGGTGTTCTGCGGCATCTATCCCGCGGACGGCGCGCATTACGACGACCTCAGGGACGCGCTCGAAAAGCTCAAGCTCAACGACGCTTCGCTCTCCTACGAACAGGAATCCTCTCTCGCGCTGGGCTACGGCTTTCGCTGCGGCTTTCTGGGTCTGCTGCATATGGAGATTATTCAGGAGCGGTTGGAGCGCGAGTTCGACCTTGACCTTGTCACCACCGCGCCGAGCGTTATCTACAAGGTAATCACCACCACCGGCGAGGAGCGTATGATCGACAACCCCACGAATCTTCCGCCCGTCACCGAAATCGACTGGGTCGAGGAACCGGTGGTCAACGCAACCATAATGACCCCGTCGGAGTACGTCGGCTCCATTATGGAAATCTGCCAGGAGCGGCGCGGCATCTTTGTGGACATGAACTACATTGAGGGAACCCGCGCGAGCATTCACTACCTGCTCCCGCTCAACGAGATTATCTACGATTTTTTCGATCAGCTTAAGTCGAGAAGCAGAGGGTACGCCTCGTTCGACTACGAGCTGCGCGGCTACCAGAAGAGCGATCTGGTCAAGCTCGATTTTCTGCTCAACGGCGACTGCTGCGACGCACTCTCGACCATCGTCCATAAGGACCGCGCTTACAATAAGGCGCGCGCGGTTGCCGAGCGCCTCAGGGACGTTATTCCGCGCCAGCAGTTCGAAATTCCGATTCAGGCGGCCATCGGCGGCAAAATCATTGCGCGCGAAACCGTCAGAGCTGTCCGCAAGGATGTTCTTGCCAAGTGCTATGGCGGTGACATCACCCGTAAAAAGAAGCTGCTCGAAAAACAGAAGGAGGGCAAAAAGCGCATGCGACAAATCGGCACCGTAGAGCTGCCGAGCGAGGCGTTCATGAGCGTTTTGCGCATCAACTAGCGATGGCTGGACTATATCTGCATATTCCGTTCTGCGTTAAAAAGTGCGACTATTGCGACTTCGTTTCGTTTCCCTGTAACCAGGCTCCGGAGGAGTATTCGCAAGCGCTGATTCGCGAACTCGCCCTGACCGCCGAAACGGGGATGTTCCGGGACGGTTTTCAAACCGTGTTCTTTGGCGGCGGCACGCCTTCGCTCTTGAGCGGCGAACAGAAGCAAAGAATACTGGACGCTGCGCGCGAGCATTTTACCATCGCGCACGACGCGGAGTGCTCCATGGAGTGCAATCCCGGCACGGTGACTTCGGAAAAGTTGGCTGGTTACCGTAAGGCGGGCGTCAACCGCCTCTCCATCGGGCTGCAGGCGGCGCAGGATTCGCTTTTATCGTCAATCGGCAGAATTCATACCTACGCGCAGTTTACGCATATGCTCCGGCTTGCAAGGGACGCGGGCTTTGCGAACATCGGCGTGGACGTGATGCACGGACTTCCCGGGCAGACCGAACGGGACTATCTGGAGACGCTTCGCGCGGTCTGCGACCTTGGCGTGCAGCACGTTTCCTCCTATGCGCTGACGCTTGGCGAGGATACGCCTCTGTATGACCGCGTGCAGTCGGGCGAGACGGTGCTGCCGGACGAGGACGACGTTGCCCAGATGCAGGACGCCGGGATCGACTATCTCGAAAGCCGTGGCTATCACCGTTACGAAATCAGTAACTTCGCCCTTGACGGGTTCGAGTGTCGCCACAACCTCAATTACTGGCAAAACGGCGAGTATGCGGGTCTCGGCGTTGCCGCGCACTCGGCGGTGCGGCTCAAGGAGTGGACGCGCTATTCCAACGAAGAAACGCTCAAGGAGTATTACCGCCAGATCGAGCGCGGCAGACGTCCCGTGCGGGAAGTGATTCGGCTTTACCCGGCGGACGAGATGTTCGAGTGCGTCATGCTGGCGCTCCGGCTCACGCGCGGCGTAGACCGGGCGGCGTTTTACGCAAGGTTCGGCAGGGACATGGCGAATGTTTTCCCGGAGGCGATGGAGTGTCTCCGCTCCCGTGGCTGGGTGGAGGAAAGCGAAACCCATATCGCGCTGAACCGCCGGGGACTCGACCTCCAGAACGAGGCGCTGGGTTACTTTTTATAAGCGGCTTCGCCAGATTTTCTACGTTTGGAACGCTCATTATTTCAGTTTGTACGGAGTAGAAATACGGCGAAAAACGCGTGGGTTTACGTCCTAAAAACGGCTGAATTTCCGCATGAAAAGCGCTAAGCCTGAATTCACTGGAATGTCACATTTTTGATACAGCACTTACTTGACATAAAGTCTTGCAGGTGCTAAATTTTTGGCATGGGTTAGCACTCAACGAAATAGAGTGCTAACAGTTTTTAAAACCTCCCGCCGCCTCGCGTTTCGCTCTAAACGGGCCGAACGCCTTTCGAGCGGGAACTTTCTGAGAGAACGCGTAACCGGAAAGGAGGCGGCGGAGATGGATCTCGACGCAAGAAAACTCGGCATCTTAAAGGCGATTATCGACGAGTATATTCTCTCCGCGTCGCCGGTTGGTTCCCGCGCCATCAGCAAGCAGGACGGCTTTAACCTTTCCAGCGCGACCATCCGCAACGAAATGGCGGACTTGGAGGAACTGGGTTACCTCGAACAGCCGCATACCTCCGCGGGGAGAATCCCGTCCGACAAGGCGTACCGTCTGTATGTGGATCAAATGATGCAGAAAGCGGCGCTGACGGACGACGAGATTAAGCTCATCCGCGCACACCTGACGGCCAAGCTCGACGAAGTCGAAATGGTGATGAAGCAGACCGCGCAGGCGCTTTCGGCGGTGACGCATTATACGGCTATGATCATGCCGCCCATGCTCGCGGCAAACCGGCTCAGGCATATTCAGCTCGTACCGCTCCGCGAGGGGCGCGCGCTGATGGTGGTTATTACGTCCGCGGGCTTTGCAAGGGAAGCGGTCATCCGCGTGCCGGACGAGATTGGCACAGGCGAACTGGAGCGCATCTCGCGCATTCTGACCGAACGTCTGCACGACTGCCGCATGGATCAGCTCGGCGAGCGGATTATGCAGGACCTCGGCGGAGAGCTCTTTGAGCGCAGGGCATTTTTGAATTCGATGGTGGAAGCCATCGAGCACAAAATGGAGCCGGACGCGCCGAATGTTCAGCTCTCGGGAGCGACGAACATGCTCCATTTTCCGGAGTACAGCGACGTCAACAAAGCTAAGATGTTTCTTACCGCCGTGGAAGGGCGAAACACCCTTTATGAACTGCTCAAACGGGCGAGCAGACTGGAATTTTCCATCACCATTGGCGGGGAAAACGAAAATGATATGCTCAAGGATTGCAGCGTCGTCACGGCAACCTATCAGATCGGCGAAGAGCCGATGGGCTCGTTCGGCATCATTGGGCCAACGAGAATGCATTACGGAAAGGTCATCTCGGTTCTGGAATTCATGAGCCGGTGCCTCACGGAAATGCTGACCAGCGACGACGAAGAATAAGCAGCGGCCGGATGGCCAACGAACCAATATCCGGACGAGCAGGAACAGGAGAACGAACATTGACCAAGAAGAACGAACCAATCAAACCGGCCGCCTCTGAAGAGAAGGCGGCGCCCGGCGAACAGACCGAACGCACGGAAGCAGTCACCGGAGAACCCGTCACCGCAAAGGAAGAATCCGCCGGCGAAGACATCTATACCCTGACGGCGGAAGAGTTCGCGGCGGCAAAGGCGCATATCGAATCGCTCCAAAAGGAGAAGGACGATACCGTGCAGCTGCTGCAGCACATTCAGGCGGACTTCGACAACTTCCGCAGGCGCAACGCCAGCGTGCGTCTGGACAGCTACGAAGAGGGTAAGCGGGACACCATCAAGGAACTCCTGCCCGCTCTGGACAGCTTTGACCGCGCGGTATCGAGCGCAGGCGAAAACTGCGATAAAGCGTTGCTGGAAGGCATTCTGCTCGTACAGCGACAGCTGCTCGACTCGCTCAAAAAGCTCGGCCTCGAAGAGGTGGAAGCCACGGGCCAGTTCGACCCGAACATGCACGAGGCGGTGCTCCGCGAGAAGGTGAAAGGCAAAGCCAGCGGGGAAGTCGTCGAAGTACTGCAAAAAGGCTACCGCGTCGGCGATAAGGTTCTGCGCCATACTATGGTAAAGGTTGCGGAATAATAATCTTTGGATTCACCGGAATCCAAGCTGGTAAAGGTCGCGGAATAACGCCTTAACCGGATCACAGGAATCCAGACGGCGGGAAGACTCGCGAAATTATTATTACCGGATTCACAAAATTGATATAGATTAAATAGAACAGTTGGAGGATTATCACTTATGGGCAAAATTATCGGCATCGACCTTGGCACGACCAATTCCTGCGTCGCTTTCCTCGAAGGCGGCGAACCGGTCGTTATCCCCAATTCCGAAGGCGCGCGCACGACGCCTTCCGTGGTCGCCTTTAAAGACGGCGAGCGCATGGTAGGCAACATTGCAAAGCGTCAGGCAATCACGAACCCCGACCGCACGATCGCTTCGATCAAGCGCGACATGGGCACCGCCCGCAAAGTCCGCATCGAAGGCAAAGACTACACGCCGCAGGAAATCTCGGCCATGATCCTGCAAAAACTCAAGCAGGACGCGGAAGCCTACCTCGGCTCCACCGTGACGCAGGCCGTCATTACCGTTCCGGCTTACTTTACAGACTCTCAGCGCCAGGCCACAAAGGACGCCGGACGCATCGCGGGTCTCGAAGTGCTGCGCATCATTAACGAGCCGACGGCGGCGGCGCTGGCCTACGGCATGGATAAAGAAAACAACCAGAAGATTCTGGTGTACGACCTGGGCGGCGGCACGTTCGACGTTTCTAGTCTGGAAATCGGCGACGGCGTCTTCCAGGTTCTCGCCACCGCGGGCAACAACCGTTTGGGCGGCGACGACTTTGACCAGCTGATCATCGACTACATCGCCGAAGACTTCAAGCGCAGCAGCGGAATCGACCTCCGTCAGGACAAGATGGCTCTGCAGCGCCTCAAGGAAGCGGCGGAAAAAGCTAAGATCGAACTCTCGGGAGTCGCGCAGACGACGATCAACCTGCCGTTTATCACCATGGATAAATCCGGCCCCAAGCACCTGGACGTCACCATTACCAGAGCCAAGTTCAACGAGCTGATCAACGACCTCGTCGAACTGACCAAAACCCTGGTGCAGAAGTGCCTCAGCGACGCGGGCCTCTCCGCCTCTCAGGTGGATAAGGTCATCCTCGTCGGCGGTTCTTCCCG
>JBDKTD010000291.1:0-4394 GCA_039680365.1 Clostridiaceae bacterium | reverse complement strand
CACGCCGTTGAACGCGCCGTAAAAGTCCATCTGCGCGCCGTAGCGGTCGGTCAGTTCCGCGTCCAGCGCGGCAATCAGCGTTTGAAAGTTTGCGTCCGCTCCGTCGCAGCGGTAAAACGTAATCATACTGCCTCCAAAAATGCCCTCCGGCCTGTTATGCAGGAAGATAGCTTCTACTTCTTCTTAAGCGATTCTTCCGCGCGGCGCAGAACGCGTTCAATCGCTTCGCCGTCCAGCGTTTGAATTGAGCGGAAGGGTTCGGGCTCCGGTTCGTACGGCGCGATCTGTTTTTCAAACCACACCACGTCCCGCCACGCGCCGCATTTATAGCCCGTGTTGTGGAACTCACCCACGCGCGAGAATCCGAAAGAATCGTGCAGGCGCTCGCTGCCTTCGTTGGGGCAAAGCACGCAGCCATAGACGTTTTTGATGTTTTGTAAATTCAGAATCTCGATCAACGCGGTATAAAACGCCTTGCCAAGCCCCCGCCCGCGGCTTGCGCCGTCTAGGTAGACCGAAAGCTCCGCGTCCCACTGGTACGCCGCACGCTCTTTATAACGGTGCGCGTACGCGTAGCCGACGATGGTTCCGCCGATTTCGCAGATTAAATACGGGTACTCTGCCGAAACGCTGCGAATCCTGCCTGTAAATTCCGCGAGCGACGGCACATCGTATTCAAACGTCACCGGCGTATCCGTTACGTACGGAGCGTAGATATTCAGCAGCGCCTGCGCGTCCGCTTCCCGCGCGCGCCTGATCGAACAGTTCGTCAAGTTCTCCGCCTTTCCGCCACCCGGCATCCCGGTTTCGAGGTGCTTACAACTATATTAAACGGAATTATACCACCCTCTGCACGGAATGCAACCGCAAAAAAGCAGAAACTCGCGGGTGTTGTGCCGCGCGCGCGTCTGTGCCATAATATTCTCAAACACGGCTTTGCCCGATGGCATGAAAGGCGATACGCAATCCTTGGAACAAACGAATAAAACCCTGATTTTTAAACGAGCGGTATCCGCCGACCTGCCGGAGGTTCTGGCGCTGTTTCAGGCCGCAAGGAAGCGCATGGACGAACAGGGCATTCCCCAATGGGACGAAGTGTACCCCAACCGGGAAGTGCTTTCCTGCGATATTTCCCGCGGTGAACTGACCGTTTGCCGCATCGACGGAACAATCGCCTGCGTGTTCGTTTTAAGCGAGCAGTACGACGAGGAGTATGCCCAAGGTTCCTGGCGCTTTCCGGGTTCGCATTTTTACGTCCTGCACCGGCTCTGCGTCCACCCCGCGTTTCAGAACCGCCGCATCGCCGCGCGCGCCATGGATTACATCGAGGAAAAACTGAAAAACGAGGGGGTCGAGTCCGTGCGACTGGACGCGTTTTCGCTCAATCCTTACGCCCTGCGGCTCTACGAATCGCGCGGGTACGAAAAGGCCGGCGAAGTGAACTTTCGCAAGGGGCTGTTCTATCTCTACGAAAAGAAGCTCTGAGTGTTTATTGTGTTCTTCAATGGCGGGCAGTAAGCAATTTGAGGAATCGTTGACGCGCTTGTGGTAAAATTTTGTTATGAATGCCAGCAGGCAACTACCAGGACTCGCTTTGGGGGAGATCGACGTATGTTTCAAATTTTGGTTGTTGAGGACGACCGCGCGCTGCGCGAACTGTTCTGCACGGTGCTTTCCAAAAACGGCTTTGTGTATTACGAAGCCGCGGACGGTCTTGCCGCATGGGACGTGCTGGAGAAGCGCTATATCGATCTGGTCATCTCCGATATCATGATGCCGAATATGGACGGCTACGAGCTGGTGCGCACGCTCCGCAACGGCGGGTACAACATGCCCGTTCTTATGATTACCGCAAAGGATACGTTTGAGGATCTCCAGAGCGGCTTTGCCGCAGGAACCGACGACTATATGGTCAAGCCCGTCAACGTCAACGAAATGATTCTGCGCATCAACGCGCTGCTCAAGCGCGCGCAGATCGTCAACGAAAAGAAGATTTCGTTTGGCGCCATGGAGCTGCATTACGACAATCTGACCGTTTCGATGGATGACGAAAGCACCGTCATTCCGCAAAAGGAGTTCTACATCCTCTATAAGCTGCTCTCCAACCCCGGCAAGGTCTTTACCAAGCAGCAGATCATGGACGAAATCTGGGGCATGGATACCGAGAGCGACCCTCATACGCTGGACGTGCACATCAGCCGTCTGCGGGACCGGTTCAAGGAGCACGCGCCGTTCGAAATCATCACGATTCGCGGGCTGGGGTATAAGGCGGTAAAACGCGATGTCTGACAAGAAGAAGCGAAGTCCGCGGCCAAAGGTTTCCTATATTCTGGCGACGGTCATCGCGGGGATTGTTACGGTTTCGCTGATGCTGACCTACGGCATCATATTCGTTCTGCTCAAGCTCCGCATCGGGTCCCTGACGACCATTTTTACCTCCACCACATATGTCGCCCTGCTTACCATCCTGCTCGGCACCGGCATTGCGGCATACATTTCCTCCAAGCTGCTCCAGCCCATCGTCAAGATCAACGACGCGGCAAAGAAGGTCGCAAAAGGCGACTTTAGCGTGCGTCTGGACGAGCGGAGCATCGCCATGGAAATCGAGGAGATCGCCATTAACTTCAACGTCATGGTCAAGGAACTCTCCAACACGGAAACGCTCCGCAGCGACTTTGTGAGCAACGTTTCCCACGAGTTCAAAACACCGCTCGCCGCCATAGAAGGCTATACGACCCTGCTGCAGGACGAAACACTGACCCGGCAGGAACAGCAGGAATACATCTCCCGCATTCTCGATAACACCGCGCGCCTCTCCCGCATGACGCAGAGCATCCTCTCGCTTTCGCAGCTGGAGCATCAGGAAATCGTGCTGCAGAAGGAATGGTTCCCGCTGGACGAGCAGATTCGCCGCGTGCTGCTGGGATATGAAACGCTCTGGGAAGAGAAAAACCTCGTTCTGGACGTCAGCCTCGATGAAGTGCGCTTCTACGGCAATAAGTCGCTGCTGGCGCAGGTCTGGAGCAATCTCATCGACAACGCCATCAAGTTTTCGCGCCCGAACGGGACGCTGACCATCCGCTGCCGCAAGGAAGGCGCTACGGTATTCGTCTTTTTCAAGGATACCGGCGTCGGCATGTCCGAGGAAGTCAAAAAGCACGCCTTCGACAAATTTTTTCAGGGCGACCGCTCCCACGCGGAAAAAGGCAGCGGCTTGGGGCTTGCGCTGGTCAAACGAATCGTCGTGCTCTGCGGCGGTTCGGTCTCCATCCAGAGTCGGGAAACTGTTGGAACGGAGATCACCGTTACGCTGACAATAGACGAAAAGCAGCAGTAATCTTCCGTTGTGTTGTCCATTCCTCCCCGAAAGGGGAATTTTTTGTGCTTTGAGTTGAGGTTCGGTTGAGGATTGTTTGAGGTTCGCGTGAACAATTTCCAATAAAATGGTACTAGGTTTTTCCGTCGCCGCGGAGGACTCTCAACAAACCGGCGGTACAGCCGCCTAGTCAAACTTCCAAAGCAAAGGAGAATCCGCAAATGAAATATCAAATCGTTGCCGACAGCTGCTGCGATCTTACCCCCGAAATGAAGAGCGAAATGAGCGTCATCTCCGTCCCGCTGACCATGACGCTGGGCTCCGTTTCCTATACGGACGACGAAACCCTCGATCTGCCCGCCTTTATGGCGGCGATGAAAGCCTGCAAGGAGCGCATCGGCTCGGCGGCGCCTTCCCCGGGCATGTATTACGACGCGTTCCGCAATTCGGAGGAGTCGTTCGCTGTCACGCTGTCCGCCAGCCTTTCCGCCTCTTACTCCAGCGCGATGCTCGGCAAATCCCTTGCCGAAGAAGAGGGCAAACACGTCCATGTATTCGACTCCAAGAGCGCTTCCGCGGGCGAGGTGCTGATTGTCATGAAACTGAACGAGCTGATTCAAAACGGGCTTTCGAAGCTTGAAATCATCGAGCGCGTCGAGCGGTTCATCAAGAATATGAAAACGTATTTCGTTTTGGATAACGTCGATACCCTGCGCAAGAACGGGCGTCTGAGCCGGATTGCGGGCACTATCGTTTCCGTTCTGCATCTTCGTCCGATCATGGGCGCGGATTCGGAAGGGCATATTTCGCTCCACGCCAACGCGCAGGGCTGGAAGCAGGCGCTCAAAAAGCTGGCCGATACGATTGAAGCCAGCGGCAAGCCGACCGAAGGCGAGCGCATGGTCATTACGCACTGCAATAACCCGACGATGGCCGAAGCGCTCCGCAACGTCATCGCAGAACGGTATCATTTTTCCGAAATACTGGTGCTGTGTAGCGGCGCGCGACTGATGTCAAAAAAAGTGCACGACTGATGTCAAAATTTATCTGTATAAATAAACAGGCGGGATGTTTCATA
>JBDKTD010000079.1:0-11311 GCA_039680365.1 Clostridiaceae bacterium | reverse complement strand
GCGATATACCCTACCTCGCCCGCCGTAAGCTCTTCCTCCGGCTTCGGCGCGGGTGTGAAAACGCCCACTTCGGTTACTTCGAACTCGTGACCGGTCGCCATGGAGCGGATGCGCATGCCCGCTTTCACCGTGCCGTCGAACACGCGCACATACGTGAGCGCGCCTTTGTAGTTATCATAGATGCAGTCGAACACCAGCGCGGTGAGCGGCTTTTCCGCATCCCCTGTGGGCGGCGGAACCAGATCGACCACGGCGGCAAGCACCTTATCGACGTTGGTGCCGTTTTTGGCGGAAATCATAGGCGCGGTCTTGGCTTCGATGCCGATGACGTCCTCTATCTCCTGCGCGGTTCTCTCCGGCTCGGCGCTCGGCAGATCGATCTTGTTGATGACGGGAACGACCTCTAGACCGTTGTCCACGGCCAGATAGACGTTTGCCAGCGTCTGCGCTTCAATGCCCTGGGTTGCGTCCACAACGAGCACAGCGCCTTCACAGGCGGCCAGCGCACGGCTGACTTCGTAGTTAAAGTCAACGTGACCCGGTGTGTCGATGAGGTTAAACATATAACGCTTGCCGTCCGTATGCAGATAAAACATGCGCACGGCGGAAGACTTAATGGTGATGCCGCGCTCGCGCTCAATATCCATGGAGTCGAGCAGCTGCTCTGCCATGTCCCGCTCGGCAACGGTGTCGGTCAGCTGCATCATACGGTCGGCCAGCGTCGATTTGCCGTGGTCGATATGCGCGATGATGGAGAAATTTCGAATCAATTCGTTCGGGTATGCCATAAAAAATCCCTCGCAGCGGTCAAAGTTCGGGACGAATCTAGTTCATCGTCAAATGATAAAATTACCCCGTATTCCGGGTATCATCATACTGTATCGCCGCTTCGTTTGCAAGAAGGACAAATACTGCCAGCAAAAAAGCGGCGATGCCGATTTCGCACCGCCGCCCAGTATGAATTTGATTATTCGATCGGCCTTCTCTTTTTATCGAAGCTGAATCGCCGAATTATGCTGACGTCGAATATTTGAAACTACTCGATCGGCCTTCTCTTTTTATCGAAGCTGAATCGCCGAATCATGCTGACGTCGAATATTTGAAACTATTCGATCGGCCTTCTGGCTACGACGAAGTTTCTGCGCCAGTAGTTGGTCTTTGCGCCGCGTCGCACGACCTTGCCGTTCGCGGACGAAGCGTCTATCATTTCCCCGCCGCCAATGTAGATGCCCACGTGGCCGACAGTGCTGCTGTCGTCCGATTTAAAGAACAGCAAATCTCCGCGCTGCACGTTATCGATATCCGAAATTTTTGTCCAGCTGGTCGTCTTGGAAAGCCCCGCCGCGTTGAGCCTGCGCGTATAGACGTTGACCTGACGCAGGCAGTAATACACGAGTCCAGAGCAGTCAAACGTGTCCGGTCCGCTCTTGCCGAGAATATAGCTGTCGCCAAGCTGTTTTTTCGCAATGGAAATCAGCTTGTCGATTCGCCCTTCCGAAGAGGAAGCGCGCGCAAGCGCCGCCTGCTTCTTCTTTTCGGCAATGATCTCCTGCTCCTTGGTGTAGGAAACGCGCGCGTCCGCCGAGTTTACTTTTTCAAGCGTTTTTTCGCCCGCTTTGCCGTCCTCGCCCAAGTAGTTGCGGTGCTGGAATTTCTTGACTGCGCTGACGGTGTCCGTTCCGTAATAGCCGGTCACCTGATCGTCGCTTAAATAGCCGAGTTCGACGAGCTGTTCCTGGAAGGATTCGATGTCGTCGCCTTCCGCGCCTTCTAGCATGACGTAAGGATCCGCATCTTCGGAATAGATCATGTCTATGGTCTCTTCGCCGCAGATGCCGTCCTGCTGGAGGTTGTGCTGGCGCTGGAAGAGCTTGACCGCGGCTTTCGTCGCATTGCCGAAATAGCTGGTCGGTTCGTCGATTGCAAGGTACCCAAGCTCCATGAGCCGCTTTTGTAGGGCGAGCACGTCCTCGCCTTCCGCGCCCTTTTCAATTCGCACTTCGATCGTCGGGCTGGGCGTGGGTTCAATTGTCGGGGTGGCGTAAACAGTCGGCGCAGGCGTTGCCAGCGCTTCCATCTCCGCCAACGCAACCGCCTGCTTGCGCCGCGTCCCGGAAACGGAGAAGATCACAACGAGGCAAACAATGGTAAACAGCGTCGCGACCAAAATAAAGATGCGCGTCGTCCTGCCCAAAAAGTAAATCGAGCGCAGGAAGCGTTTCAGCCACATCAGAAACTTATGTTTCGTTTTTTTGTAAAACCGTCGAATATCGTAATAGTCCATAGCGGTCTCCCGATTTCAAATTTTACGGAATCCGCTGTTGTTTTGCAATAGCAATCTAAATATTGTAATACATTGTTCAATATTAGGCGGTGTCTACACTATATGTAGTAGTTTGAAGGGCTAACCGCCTACCGCGCGCACGCTGAAATGTGTCCGAAACTACACATTTTCCCAGCGAAAAATTCCCGCTGTTCTTGCGGTTCGCTCAGGAACGGATCGCCTGCAGCGCCGCCTGGGCAACGGCTTCGGCCGTGGTTTGCGCGTCGTCTACGCGGACAAAGGGTTTTCCCGACGGTAAAAACGCCTCGCGCTGTTCCGCGCCGAGACAATCGAACGCGCTGGAATCGTCCAGTGCGACCAGCCGCGCGGTAAAGCCCTGCACGGAGAGCAGATCCCCCGCCTTCGTGATCAGCGGAACCAAATCGCGGCTTGTAAGCAGCACCACATCCGGCCCGTTCTTCGGTTCGCGCAGGATTTCCGCGGGAGACGCGGCCGGTACCGCCTGTTCCGGCTCGTCCAGCTTCGTGCGGTTGAACCGCAGCGCGGTATGCGGCAGAAAGAACTTGGAACGCAGTAGCACAATCGTCATAGCGTGCCCCGCGCTCGCGCCGATGAGACACTGAATCGTGTTGAACGCAATGTTGGGAATTGCCGTCGAAGCGCCGTAGAGAATTGTTTCGTACAGGAAGTATCCGAGCGGAACGATCAGCGCGGCCAGATAGAAGAACCCGTAGCGCAGGTTCTTTTTTGTTTTGTTGAACAAAATGCCGGCCACAAGCGCGACGGCGCCCTTGATGAGGAACGTCGCGGGAGCGTAGATGCTCCAGCCCACGAGTACGTCCGAAAGTGCGGAAGCAGCGCCCGCGCAGAGCGCGCCCCAGCCGCCGCCGAGCAGAGCGCCGGCAAGCAGCACGCCCGCGTCGCCAAGGTTAATATACCCGAATCCGCCGGGCATGGGGATTGATACCACCGAAGTTAACAGGACGATCGCCGCGGCGAGAACGCCCGCCATGGTGAGCTTCTTGACCGACTGATTCGTGCTTGTGTTGTTTTGTTCCGTCATAATGCTTTTCCTCCGGCAGGGTCGTTTGCGGTTTGTCCCTCGCTCCGGCTTTGGCGAATAAATGCAAGCCAAACCCTTGAATCGTTATTTTATACGTAACAGGCGCATTTTGCAACGGATTTGACGGATTCGATCCGGCAAAACGCGTTCGCGTGTTCCGATTGGCAAGTCACTTGCCCGGCGCCGTTCCGCTTTCCGGCAAGGCTGGTTCCGCCTTCGGCTTTCTCAGGCTCAGCATGACGCCGAGAATGACGATTGCGCCGCCGATCACTTTCTGGAGCGTCACACGCTCGCCGAGCAGCAGCCAAGAGAAGAATACCCCGAAGATCGGCACGAGGTTCAGCATAGACGTAACGGAGCTCGGCGAGAGCTTTTTCAGGCCAAGGTTGTACAGCAAGAACGCAATGACCGAGCAGAACACGCCGAGAAACAGCATCATGGAAAACGTCGTCAACGTTGGCGCCTGCCACTGCGCGCGCTCGAACAGGGAGAGCGGCAGCATAAAGAGCGTGCCGAACAGCGTTTGGTAGAACAGGAGCGAAATAGAAGGATAGCGGTTGACGACCTTCTTGGTCAAAAAGTTATAGAACGCCCATGCAACGCCCGCAACGATTAGCAGCGCGATGCCGAGCAGTTCGTTTTGCTGGCGCGCTTCCGCTTTTACGTAAGAAAGAATGACCACGCCGCCGATGGCGATTAAGATACCGACGACCTTGACCGCGCTGAGCTTGGTTTTGTAGATCAGCGTTTCCAGTAAGAGCGTAATGATCGGATAGGACGCGATAATCAGCGTCGCGCTGGAAGCGGACGTCCATTGCATGGCGATATTCTGCAGCACGGCGTAGAGCGTAATTCCCATCAACCCGCTGACCACGACCGGGAGAATATCCTTCTTATCGAGGCGAACGCGGTTGTTCGGCAGCAGCGTCAGCGAGCCTAGAATCAGCGTTGCGGCAAGAAAGCGCGCAGCGCCAAGCGTGATGGGCGGGAAGGTTTCGTATGCAATCTTGATGGCGACAAACGAGGAGCTCCAAATAATCAGCGCGCCGAGGATGCAGAGATAACTAGTAAATCCTGACTGCGAAGCGTTTTTCAAAACCGTTCTCCAAGCGTGTATTTTTATGCAGGGAAGAGCGTTCTCCCCCGCTTCCGCAATACGATAGACTTTTCCGTATGCCTTGTCAATACAAGCACTGAGATGTTACACAAAAAAGAGTAACCCGCTTGCACGGATTATTCTTTTTATGTTTCCTGTTTGTTTTAACTGCGAAATCGCAACCACAACAGCAACAGTTGCGCCCACCGATCTATTTTTAAAAATAGATCAAAAAAAGAACACCTCTCGTTTCCGAAAGGTGCTCTCTTGTTTGAGTTGTTTCGATTATTTCGCCTGAGCGATGGCAACGGCGACGGCGACAGTTGCGCCGACCATCGGGTTGTTTCCCATGCCGATGAGACCCATCATCTCGACGTGCGCCGGAACGGACGAAGAACCCGCAAACTGCGCGTCGGAGTGCATACGGCCCATCGTATCGGTCATGCCGTAGGAAGCGGGGCCTGCCGCCATATTGTCCGGATGCAGGGTGCGACCCGTGCCGCCGCCGCTGGCCACGGAGAAGTACTTTTTGCCGTGCTCGTTGCACCATTTCTTGTAGGTGCCCGCAACGGGGTGCTGGAAGCGCGTGGGGTTCGTGGAGTTGCCGGTGATGGAAACGTCCACGCTCTCATGCCGCATAATGGCTACGCCTTCGTTGACGTCGTCCGCGCCGTAGCAGCGAACCTTCGCCTTGTCGCCGTTCGAGAACGCCTTGGTGCTGACGATCTTGAGCTCGCCGGTCTTGTAGTCGTACTCGGTTTCAACATGTGTAAAGCCGTTCACACGGGAAATGATGTAGCCCGCGTCCTTGCCGAGTCCGTTGAGTATGACCTGCAGGGGCTTTGTGCGTACTTTATTGGCGGTCTTGGCGATGCCGATTGCGCCTTCCGCGGCGGCAAAGCTCTCGTGCCCAGCCAGAAAGCAGAAGCAGGAGGTCTCTTCGCGCAGCAGCATGGCGGCAAGGTTGCCGTGGCCAAGGCCGACTTCGCGCTGATCCGCAACCGAACCGGGAATGCAGAACGCCTGCAGGCCGAGGCCGATGGCTTCCGCCGCTTTGTCCGCGGTTGCGGCGCCCGTCTTGATGGCGATGGCTGCGCCGACGGTGTAAGCCCAGCAGGCGTTTTCAAACGCGATGGGCTGAATGCCGCGGACGATGCCGAACACGTCTACGCCTTTGGCGTCCACGATAGCCTTTGCGTCATCGAGGCCGTTGATACCGTACTTTTTGAGTTCGGCGTTGATCTTGTCAATTCTTCTTTCGTATCCTTCAAAAGTAGCCATAGCTGCCTCCTTACGCTTTCCGCGGGTCGATTACCTTGGCGGCCTGGTCAAAACGCCCGTAGGTACCGATGTTCTTTTCGTACGCTTCCTTGGGATCGACGCCCTTCTTGATCGCGTCCATCATCTTGCCAAGGTTTACAAACTTGTAGCCGATGATCTCGCCGCCTTCGTCCAGAGCGATTGCGAGCACGTAGCCTTCCGCCAGCTCCAGATAGCGCGCACCCTTGCACTTTGTGCCGTACATGGTGCCGATCTGCGAACGGAGACCCTTGCCGAGGTCTTCGAGACCCGCGCCGATGGGCAGACCGTCGTCGGAAAACGCGCTCTGCGTGCGGCCGTAGACGATCTGCAGGAACAGCTCGCGCATGGCGGTGTTGATTGCGTCGCAGACGAGGTCGCTGTTGAGCGCTTCGAGAATGGTCTTGCCGGGCAGAATTTCCGCCGCCATGGCCGCGGAGTGCGTCATGCCGCTGCAGCCGAGGGTTTCGACCAGCGCTTCTTCAATCACGCCGTTCTTGACGTTGAGCGTGAGTTTGCAGGCGCCCTGCTGCGGCGCGCACCAGCCTACGCCGTGCGTTAAGCCGCTGATATCGGTAATCTGCTTTGCTTTGACCCATTTGCCCTCTTCCGGAATCGGAGCGGGTTCATGCTTGGCGCCCTTGAGGACGCATTCCATTTCTTCCACTTCATGAGAATACTGCATACGTGGAATTCCTCCTTTAGTGTTCACTCTTGCCAGATTGTTTCAGGTTACAGTATAGCATTATCGATAGAGCGTTTTCAACACGAATGTTCCGGCAAACCGGTCGTTATTTTGGTTATCTGGTTCCATAATCGCACGATAAACAACACCGGATGAATTTACTTTGGCGCACGGTGCGTCTATGATATACTGTTTGCAGTTGAATGATCGGGGGAACAACCGCTTGCCGTATCTTGCGCTCGCGCTCTACGCTTCAGACGTGACGGTTCATCTCTTTGCCTGCGCCAGCAAAAACAGGCTCATGCTCCGCAGGGTGACAAAATGCCTCTTAATGCCGCTGTTGGCGCTCTGCTATGCGCTCTTTGCTAAAACATTTTTGCCAAACGTGCTCGCCGCCATCCTTTTTGGTTTTGCAGGCGACCTCGTTTTGCTGTTCCGTCCGCGCCGCTGGGCGTTTCCGGCGGGCATTACGGCGTTTGCCGCGGGGCACGTGTTTTATCTTGTCAGTTTTCTCTCCGCCATGCCGCAAAAGCCAGCCTGGTACTGGTTTGCGCTCTTTGGCGCGGTTGCGCTGGCCAGCGCGTGCACGCTGATGCGCTACATCTGGAAGGGTCTGCCCAACAAGCTGAAGCCGCCGAGCTTCCTCTATATGCTGCTCATCGGCACGATGGCTTCCTCGGCAATCCTGTTCGGGTTCTCCGGCGCTTCCCCGCTCTGCTGGCTGGCGATTCCCGGCGGATTACTGTTTGTGTTTTCCGACGCAACGCTTTCCATCGACGCGTTCCATCACGCGGTAAAGTACCGCAACGTCGTCGTGATGAGCACCTACATCGCCGCGCAGACGCTGATTGTTGCAGCGCTCGCACTGAACTGATTTTTCAATCAAACCTTTCCCCAAAGCCAAACCGGCTCGACGCCGCTCAAGCGGAGCAAAAGGAGGTCGTAACTATTCATGGAACTCACCATTCTTGTCGTATCCCTCTGCGTCTTTGTGTTGACGCTTTTAGCGCTGCTGTTTATCTACCGCTCGCAGCAGACGTTTCAAAAGGAGTTCCGCAGCGAGCAGACGCGCGCGCTTTCGGAACTGCGCCGCGAGCTGTCGGACGGCGTACAGAGTTCCGTTTCCAGCCTTGGACGAATGATTCTCGAACAGCAGCGCACCAGCGACGCGCAGGGTGAAACGCGTTTCAAGACGTTTGAAGTCACCAACGAGCAGAAGCTGGAAGCCATACGCCTCACCGTCGAGCGCAGGCTGATTCAGCTGCAGACGGAGAACGCGCAAAAGCTCGACGAAATGCGAAAGATCGTCGATGAAAAGCTCCAGAAAACACTGGAAACCAAGGTCGCCCAATCCTTCCAGCTGGTCAACGAACGTCTCGAGCAGGTCTACAAAGGCCTCGGTGAGATGCAAACGCTTGCCGCCGGTGTGGGAGACCTGAAAAAGGTTCTCTCCAACGTCAAGACGCGCGGCATGCTGGGTGAAATTCAGCTTGGCGCGATATTGGAAGAAATCCTCGCGCCCGAACAGTACGAGCGCGACGTGGTCATCAAGCCCGGCTCAAAGGAGAACGTCGAGTACGCTATCAAGATTCCCGCAGCCGACGGCGTCTCCGTTCTGCTGCCCATCGACTCCAAGTTCCCCGCCGACCTGTACGCCGTATTGCAGGACGCCTACGAATCCGGCTCCAAAGAAGCGGTCACCGCCGCGCGGAACGCCTTGATTCAGCGCATCCGCATGGAGGCGACAAAGATTCGCGATAAATACATCGACCCGCCGCATACAACCGACTATGCGTTTATGTTTCTCCCGTTCGAAGGGCTCTACGCGGAGGTTACGAGCCGCGGTCTTGTGGAAGAGCTTCAGCGCTCGTGCCACGTTATCCTGGCGGGGCCTTCCAACATGGCGGCGCTGCTCAACACAGTGCAGATGGCGTTCCGCTCGTTTGCCATCCAGCAGCGCAGCAGCGAGGTCTGGCGCGTGCTGGGAGCCGTGAAAACGGAGTTTGCCAACTTCAGCAACGTTCTCGCCAAATCGAGAACGCATCTGCGTCAGGCCGACGAAGATCTGGAGAAGCTGATCGGCGTGCGCTCGCGCGCCATTACGGCAAAGCTCCGCTCCGTGGAAAAACTGGACGACGTCGCCAGTGGACTTCTGCTGGGAACCGCTGCGGTTGAAAGCGATTTTTCGGACGCTGACGAACCTGCCGACCCCGAAACGGGAGATTCGCCGGACGAAATCTAGTTGGAAACAGACGTTTTGTCTGTGTCCAATTAAAGCGTTGTTCATTATAGAATAGAGACAAACGAACCGCCTGATGAGGGCGGTTCGTTTGCTGGGTACCAATTAATTTGGAGGTATCTTATGAAAACTGCTTGCCCATCGCCTCCTGCCAGCGTTCGAAGGCTCGGCTGAACGAGGTTCCGAACGAATCTCTAAAATCTTCTTTCCCGCAGCAGTATCCGGTGAGCTTGTCAAAGCCGTAATGATCCGCCAGATACGCGCAGAAGGAAGAAGCCATCATCACGCTCATATCGTCGCCATCCTGCGCTTCGCCGCTGAACTCTGTCAGCGAGTGAATCGGTGCGGACTCGTAGAGCGTTCCCCAGTTCATGCCGTTCGTGATGCAGGTATACGCCATTGCGTCCACGAGCAGGCGGTAATCCTGTTTCGTCAGGTTCTTTTCGCTTCCGCCCTGCTCTAAATACGCCTGTGCGTAGGGTTTCGTTTTGTCAATCCCTTCTTCGGCAAGTTTAGCCAGCCTCATATCGAACGGGTTGAGTTCGCCGCCAAGGTACTGCGCATACCCGAACTGCTGCCAGTGGAGCTCCTGTGCGTCCATGAGCGCAAAAACATACTGCTGAGCGCATCGTGAGTAATCTTTGCCTGCTTGTACGTCGATAGCGTCGCAAGTAACGTCATACGTGTATAGCTCATCGCTGACGATCAAGTAGTGCGTAAGCTTTTCCGCATTCTCCGCGTTGAAGTATCCGACTGCGTTCTTTTTCAAATACGCCTGTATATAGATCTGCCCGTTTGAGAGCTGCTCTAAAATATTGGCGAATTGTTTTGCCACCCTGTCCTGATTGCTCAGTGCCTTCGCGTCAAGGCGCAGCGAAAGAGTATCCTTGAGATCAAAGCGAAGGAACTCCGCACTCGTCTGCGGCTCGAACTCGTTCAGATCCGGCAACCCTTCCTTTACCGCTTTTTGCGGTACGTAATGTGGGTTGGCAACGTTCTCCGTTTGGATATCGCCCGACACTTTGACTTCCACATACTGTAGTTCGTCGCCGGTCGGCTCTTGTGCCACGTTCAGCGAAACAGGATTAGCCAGCAGTAAGGCCGTCGTAGCCAGCGCGGCAGCCAACGCAACCAGAATCACCCAGACAGCGGGCTTTTTGTAGTTGAGCACGTTCATGATCCTGCGCTTGGTGCAGCGTTCGCCAAAGGCGAGCGGGCCGCCCGCAAACGATACAGTGCGCGTTCCAAGCTTGAGAAGCGTTTCCCCGTAGGCCGCGATCTGCTCACGCGGCAGCGCGTGAATCGCGCGCTCGTCGCAGCTTGCTTCCATATCTTCGCAGAAGAACCGAAACGCCAGCCAGGCCAGCGGGTTGAACCAGTGCAGCGCAAGAATGACGAACAGGACGGGTTTTGCAATATAATCGCGCCTTGCAATATGCGCGCGTTCATGCCGCAGTACAAGCGCGCGCGTCTCTTCTGGAAAATTGACCGGCAGGATGACGCGCGGCCGAAAGAAACCAAATACGAACGGAGAAGTAACCGCATCGGTTTCGTAAACGCTCGGCTCGGTGAGAACCGCGTCGCGCAGGCGACGGTTGAGCCGAGCGTAGAGTATACCCGCGTATAGCAGCATTCCCGCCGCCCCGGTGAGCCAGACCGTGGTGCCGATGGCAATCCAGTTGGTCTGCTGTGCGGCGCTTGCAGGCTGTGCAACGTTAGCCGAAGGCATTCGTTCAGGCAGAAGCTCGGACTCAAAAACGGTTCCCGGCACGGTTGTTTCGTTCATCCAGTCGGGTATTCCAACAACCGTATCTGCCGGAATGTAAGTTACAACGCCGTTGACCGGTGCTGGCGCGCCAATGCTGCCTAAAAGCGAAATCGGAGCGGAAAAGCTGAACGGCACAAACAAACGAATGAACACCACCGCCCAAAGCGCGCATCGAATCCAGCGCGGCACTTTTTTGAGCGGCATCCACAATAGCCCCACGCACAGCGCAACAATGCTGCCCGTAACGCTCATGTTCAATATGGTGCGGAAGACTTCCGTCATCACTCGTTACCTCTCGCGGTATTCCTGCAGGAGTTGTTGTATCTCCGCCGCCTCCGTGCTGGTAATATCCCCGCCTTCCAAAAACGCCGCGATAAACGCGGGCAGCGAACCTTTGAAGCCGCGGCTGACCAGCTGGCTGCCTTCCTTGCGGCCAGCTTCCTCCCGTGCGACCAGGGATGTTACAACCGACGTTTCGCTGACCAGATACCCTTTATCGCACAAGCGTTTGAGCACGGTATAGGTTGTGGTCCGCTTCCAGCCGAGCTTCTGTTCCGCGATATGGCAAAGCTCCGGGGACTCGATTGGTTCGTAATCCCAAACGATGTCCATGAGCCGCCAATCCGCATTCGTTAAGTTGACTTCCGGTTCCATAGCATTCTCCTTGTCTAACGTTTTAGACAATTAAGTCTAACATTCTAGACTTTACATGTCAACCATGTTTTTGTCTATACAGGTTACGATAAAGAATGGCTCTACACTATAGATTGGGGTAGAGTAAAAAAAGAAGAAGCATAACCGCTTCAAATCTTGTAGATTAAGGTTGTTCAAGCCACTACGAGAAAAGGAGAAGGTTATGCTTCAAACACATCTTATC
>JBDKTD010000110.1:0-28926 GCA_039680365.1 Clostridiaceae bacterium | reverse complement strand
GACGGAGCGGCGCGCTGCCAGTGGCAGAGAAAGCGCCGCTGAGGAACGGCAAGCAAGGGAGCGGAAGGAGCGGGCTTCAGCCCCGACGCACCGCGACCATTGCGCTGCCGCCGGGAGGTTCAAGCCGATGCGCAGCAGAAAACGATCCAGCGGATCGTTTTCAGGCGCGAACGGGCTGACATTCATGGCAGCCCTGAGTTCCGCTGTTTGTCGCCGGTGGCGACATTCGAGTGCGCCCTGTGGGCAATTAAGCGAGTTGCATGCTAAATCGTATCATACGGGGACGATAATGAACCATTAAAAGCAACACGGATGTAACAATTCGGCTCATATTACATTTAGCTGGCATAAAATGCCGTAAAATAATTCAAGAAACGGAACGAATGAAACGGATATGTAACGAATCGTGAATAGAATAGTGTACAATCCAGGAAAGTTGAGGGACATCCGATGAAAGGCAAGAAAAAATTTATACTGGTTGCGGCGATTGGTGTAATCGCGCTCGCGTCTGCCGCGCTGCTTTGCGTGTATTTTCTGCCGAGCCGGATTCCGTCTGACACTGTAAGCGCTCAAAGTGCTTCCAACGCCACTGTCGAGCAGATTCAGGAAAACGAAGTCCCGCTGGCCGCACCCAGCAGTTTTGACGCATACACTGCCGGCGATACCGTGCAGCTTTCGTATCTCACGCAGCCCCAGAAACGCGTTAAGCCTACCGTGCAGCAGCCGGAAGCATACGAACCGACGAAGGAAGCTCCGGCTCCCGTTGATCCCGCCCCCGTTGACCCGGCTCCGGTCGATCCGGCTCCTGTTGATCCGGCTCCTGTTGACCCCGCTCCGGTCGATCCGGCTCCCGTTGATCCGGCTCCGGTCGATCCGGCTCCCGTTGACCCGGCTCCGGTCGATCCGGCTCCCGTTGATCCGGCTCCCGTTGACCCCGCTCCGGAAGATCCCGCTCCCGAGGAACCGACCCGCGCAGTTAAACCCAGCGATATTTCGGACGTCAATGCGATGTCGAAGTACCTGTACGAAGCAGGCTGTGAATTCTGGACGACGGAAAAGGACTTCTGCGGTACGACAACCCGCCCCGTCTCCACCCGCGTTGCGGATAAAATTGGCGGCGGCACGGCGGTGGACTGCCCGGGCGGAGATAAGGTTCGCGTGGACGATAAAGGCGTTGCGCACGACAGCTACGCCATTGCCGACCACTTCCGCGAATATGTGGATATGCCCGACCTGCAGTACTTTAAGCTTTATCTTTCCGACAAAGATTACACCGTGAATTCTTACGGCGCGCGGGAAGAAGTCATCGGCGCATATTATCAGTACGGCTCGCAGCGCGCAACATATACACCCGCAGAGTAGAAGCGAGACAGTTTGGCGGTTCGGATTTTTCGAGCCGCCACGCGTTTTTCCAGGCGAAACGGGTTACGCCCAAACGTTGAAAAAGCGCCTGTCCGCCGAGGTTTATGAACGGTTTACACAAACTGTTCAACGTAAAATAATACATTTTTCATTTTGAAATAACAGTCTGTTCACATATATATTGTATGATTCAACCATACAAGAAACTAGATGTTGAAAGAAACGGAATTCTTTCAGCAAATCGCTCAGGAACAGTCATTTTAGGGGGTGCAAAACATGCTGGATCGGTTGTACTTAATTGCGTATCTTTGGAGAACGAAATTTCACCGCCCTGCTGCGAAAGCGAGCTGCTGACGCGGCAAGAAAACGAAGCTGAACACCCTTGCCTTTTATCGGTGCAAACGCCGTAAAAGGCCGGGGTTAACCATTCCTCCGAACCGTTCGTTCGGAGGATTTTTTTGTTTCAAAACCCCTGCTTTGGCGGACTGTCGCAACGGATCGCCGGCTCCGGAATCTGAAAAATTTAACTGAGACGGTTGCGATTGCTCCGCACTGTGTTAAAATGATCGGAACGGGACAAGGAGCGAACATGAAAGAAAGAAACATCGGTATCCTCAGCACGGCTGCGTGCTATGTCCTCTGGGGGCTCCTGCCGCTGTACTGGCACTTGCTCGACGAAGTGGACGCCTTTGTAATCCTGGCAAACCGCATCGTCTGGTCAGCGGTATTTACGGTTGTGCTGCTGCTGGCGCTTAAACGTTTTGGCGACGTAAAGGCCGTTCTGCGCGACAAAACGAAAATGCGTTTTGTCATCCCCGCCGCGATCATGATTACGATCAACTGGGGTCTCTACATCTGGGCGGTCAACGCGGGTCACCTGCTGGACGCCAGCCTTGGGTATTATCTGAATCCTTTGATGGTGTTTGCCGTTGGCATGCTGCTGTTCCGTGAAAAGTGCGGCGCGCTGGACTGGGTAGCGCTCGCGCTTGCGACGATCGGCGTACTGGTTTCAACGCTCGCGTACGGGGCGTTCCCCTGGGTGGCGCTTTCGCTTGCGCTCTCGTTCGGGCTGTACGGAACGTTTAAGAAGCTTGGCGGCGTGAGCGGGCTGACGAGCATCGCGGTGGAGACCATTCTCGTTGCGCCGTTTGCGTTGGCGTTTCTGATGTTTTCGCCTGCGAGTCATGCGGTATTTTCCGCGCTGACGCTCAAAACGGGGCTGCTGCTGTTCTTTACGGGCGTGGTCACCGCTACTCCGCTGATCCTCTTTACGCACGGCGTCAACCGCCTGCCGTTTACCACGGTCGGCTTTTTGCAGTACATCAGCCCCACGCTGCAGCTCATGATCGGCACGCTGTTTTTCCATGAGACGCTCACAAAGGACCGCATCGTCGCGCTTGCGTTTATCGGCGCGGCGCTGGTGCTTTATTCCTTCAGCATGGCGCGGCGCGCAAGGCGTCAGAGCACGCTGGAAACCGCGGGCGGCGCCCGCTAGCTGGTCTTCTGCCGCAGACGTGCCATAATGACGCGTGCATTGTGAAACCCCCGTGGATTCGGGGGCTTTTTGTTGCGATTTATGCGGTTTTCTGCTATACTCCATCCTTAGGGTATTATGCGGACGAATGCCTTTTTAAGCGTCGCCTATGTGGCGAAAACCGCTGTGTTTCGACGGGGAATGCTTGACAGGAATCGCACTCGCCCACGGAAAAGTAAACCAAAGGAGCTTCCGAATGGGATTATTGGATACACTGCTCGGCAATACGAGCGCAAGCCGGCTGAAGAAACTGCAGCCTTATATCAAGCGCATCAACGAAATGGAACCGCAGATGCAGGCGATGACGGACGAACAGCTCCGCGCGCAGACGCAGAAGTTCCGCGAACGCCTGAAAAACGGCGAGACGCTCGACGACATCATGGTGGAAGCGTTCGCAACCGTGCGCGAGGCGGCGGTGCGCACCGTAGACATGCGGCATTTCGACGTACAGCTGCTCGGCGGCATGGTTCTGCATCAGGGTCGTATTTCCGAGATGAAAACAGGCGAAGGCAAAACGCTGGTTGCGACGCTTCCGGCGTACTTAAACGCGCTCACGGGCGAAGGCGTGCATGTGGTCACCGTCAACGATTACCTCGCCAAGCGCGACGCGCAGTGGATGGGCAAGATCTACCGCTTCCTCGGCATGAGCGTCGGCTGCGTGATCAACGGCATGGAGCGCGAGGCAAAGCAGGAAGCCTATCGCAGCGACATTACATACGGCACGAACAACGAGTTCGGCTTCGATTACCTGCGCGACAACATGGTGGTCTTCCGCGAGCAGATGGTGCAGCGCGAGCTTGCCTATGCCATCGTGGACGAAGTTGACTCCATCCTCATCGACGAAGCGCGTACGCCGCTCATCATCAGCGGTGAAGGCGAAGAGTCCAGCGAGATGTATATCGAAGCCAACCGCTTTGTGCGCGGCCTGACGCGAGGCTCGAACCTCACCCAGCAGTCCAGTTCCGACCGGATCATGGGCGAGGAGATCCCGGAGGACGGGGACTATCAGTGCGACATTAAAAAGCGCACCGTACAGCTCACCGCCGAGGGTATCCGCAAGGCCGAAGAGCGCTTTGGCGTGGAGAATCTCGGCGACCCGGCCAACATGGAGGTCAACCACCATATAGTGCAGGCGCTGCGCGCCAACGCGTTGTTTGAGCGCGATAAGGATTACGTTGTGCAGGACGGCGAAGTGCTCATCGTGGATGAATTCACGGGTCGTCTCATGATCGGCCGCCGCTACAGCGAAGGCCTGCATCAGGCGCTGGAAGCCAAGGAAGGCGTCAACGTTGAAAAAGAGAACAGGACGCTGGCAACCATTACGCTGCAGAATTACTTCCGCATGTATAGAAAACTCGCGGGCATGACCGGTACGGCCAAGACCGAAGAGTCCGAGTTTATGAGCATCTACGACCTCGACGTCGTGGAGATTCCGACCAACAAGCCGCTTCGGCGTACAAATCTGGACGACGCGATCTTTCCCACCGAGAAGGGCAAGTTCGACAGCATCGTCGAAGCGATCAAGGAGATTCATAAAACCGGTCAGCCGGTGCTCGTTGGTACCATCAGCGTTGAACGCAGCGAATATCTGAGCGGGCGGCTCACGCGCGCGGGCATTCCGCACGACGTGCTCAACGCCAAACAGCATGCGCGCGAGGCGGAAATCGTAGCCCAGGCCGGTAAAAAAGGCCAGGTCACCATTGCGACCAACATGGCCGGCCGCGGCACGGACATTCTGCTCGGCGGCAACCCGGACTTCCTCGCCCGGCGCGACCTGCGTCAGGACGGGCTGGAGGACTGGCTCATTGAGGAAGCCGTCGGCCACGGCGAAACGTCCGATCCGGATATCCTCGCAGCGCGGGCGCGCTATAAGGAGCTTTACGACGCGCATAAGGTCGTTACGAGCAAAGAGCACGACGAGGTGGAAGGCCTGGGCGGTCTGTTCATCCTCGGCACGGAGCGGCATGAGAGCCGCCGTATCGATAACCAGCTGCGCGGGCGCGCGGGCCGTCAAGGCGACCGCGGCAGCACGCAGTTCTACGTTTCGTTTGAGGACGAGCTCATGCGCCGGTTCGGGGGCGACCGCGTGACCAACACGCTCAACAGGTTCGCTTCCCCCGAAATGCAGCAGGAGATCCGTCTTGAAATGCGAATGCTCACAAGGCAGATCGAAGCCGCGCAAAAGCGCGTGGAAGCCATGAACTTTGAAACGCGTAAAAACGTTCTGCGTTACGACGACGTTATGAACAAGCAGCGCGAAATCATCTACGGCCAGCGCCGCCGCGTGCTGCTGGGAGAAGACCTCTCCGAAAGCATCCGCACCATGGTGCGCCAGACCATCGACAGCATGGTGGAGGCGGCCTGCAATCCGCATGCCCCGCGCGAAAGCTGGGACTTTACGGCGCTCTCCATTGAAATCTGCAAGCTCTGCTGCCGCCAGCCTAAACCGCTGATCACCGCCGAAGAGCAGAAGAAGTTCGGCATCAGCGAGATTAAAGTCCGCCTCTATGAGTACAGCGACACGGTCTATGCCGAAACCGAGGAGAAGCTCAAGTCCACGGAAGTCGATATGCGTGAAAACGAGCGCGTCATCCTGCTGCGAACGGTGGACGAGCACTGGATGGATCACATCGACGCCATGGATCAGCTCAAGCAGGGCATCGGTCTGCGCTCCTATGCGCAGAGCGACCCCGTTTACGCGTATACGAGCGAAGGGTTCGAAATGTTCGACGCAATGGTTGCGGAAATCCGCGAGCAGACCGTCCGCCGACTCTATCAGATGCAGGTAACCGGCGGCCCGCTCCGTCGCGTACAGCTGGCAAAGCCGATCGAACCCAAGACCGACGGCGCGAGCGCAACGTTCTCCCGCAGCGATAAGAAGGTCGGCAGAAACGACCCCTGCCCCTGCGGAAGCGGCAAAAAGTATAAAAACTGCCACGGCAAAAACGAATGACTCCACAGCGCGCCGGGCGAATCTCCGGGTGCGGGATAGCGCAGCAACCGCTTTTTTACCGGAGCCGCGCCGCAAAAGGCTGATCGCCTGCGGCGCGAAAACACCCATTATGGTACGATTGAGAGGAATCGAAACACTATGATCCCGTTGGACGAATATAAAATGAATCTCGACACGTTTGGCGAGCAGCTCGACGAATGCCGAACCGCCCTCAACCCGGAGCAGATTCAAAGAGAACTCGCTGAGTTGGATACGCTCATGGGCGCGTCGGACTTCTGGAACGACGTGGAGAACGCAAACAAAATCAACAAGCAGGTCAAGCAGCTGCAGCACAAGCTCGAACGCTTTCGGAAACTGCATGGCCGGTTCGAAGACCTAAAAACGCTGATCGAGATGGCCGAGGAAGCGCAGGACGACAGCCTGCTTGGCGAAATCAAGACGGAAACGGCGGCCGTTTCCAGCGGCATCGAGGCGCTGCGCCTCGAGCAGATGCTCAAGGGCCCTTACGACAACTCCAACGCCGTGCTCTCGCTCCACGCGGGCGCGGGCGGCACCGAAGCGCAGGACTGGACGGAAATGCTTTACCGCATGTACACGCGCTACTGCGAAACCTGCGGCTGGACCGTGCGCGAGCTGGACGTTCTGGACGGCGACGACGCGGGCATCAAGTCCGTCACCTTCGAAGTGGACGGCGAGAACGCCTATGGCTACCTCAAGGCGGAAAAGGGCGTGCACCGGCTCGTGCGCATTTCGCCTTTCGACGCCAGCGGCAGGCGGCATACGTCGTTTTCCTCGCTGGACGTGACCCCGATCTTCGACGACGACTCGAACAAGATAGAGATCGACCCGGACGACCTCCGCGTGGATACCTACCGCTCCAGCGGCGCGGGCGGCCAACACGTCAACAAGACCAGCTCCGCCATCCGCATTACGCATTTGCCGACCAACACGGTTGTACAGTGCCAAAACGAGCGCAGCCAGATTCAGAACCGCGAAACCGCCATGCGCATGCTGCGCGGCAAGCTTTTGGAACTGCAGGAGCGCGAGCGCGAGGCGCATATGGCCGAGATCAAGGGCGAAATGAAGAAGATCGAGTGGGGCAGCCAGATCCGCAGCTATGTCTTCCAGCCATATACGCTGGTGAAAGACCACCGCACGGGCGTGGAAAACGGCAACATTCAGGCCGTTATGGACGGCGATCTCGAGCCGTTCATCCATGCGTATCTGGTGCAGTCTTAAGCCTCAGCTTTCTTTGAAAAGAAAGCTGGCAAAGAAACCTTAAGCTCCACTTTCTTTGAAAAGAAAGTGGACAAAGAAACTTTTTACCAATGTTGAGGAAAGTTCTTTTGCTTCTTTTCTTTCAAGAAAAGAAGAAGTTCTTTTATGAAGTTTGATTACGAACTTGTCGGCAAGATCGGCTCCATGGCGCTCATCCGCAAGGCCGACAACGACATCGACTACAACATCTTCTCCCGCCTTGGCGCGGAACTCAAGCCCGGCATGATCTGGGTCAGCAGCGGCGCGACCGAAATCGGGCGGCTGGACTACGTCCGCAGAAACGGAAAAGAACTCACCGGCGACGTCGAGGAGGTCAAAGCGGACTACGCGTCCCAGGGGCAGACCATCCTGATGATGGAATACCGCCGGTACATTCCGGACCGGTACAGCGTCCGTCAGCTGCTGGTGGAGCATACGCATTTCAACGACGAGGAGAAGCGCAAGCATATCCGCTCGTTTTTGCTGCGGTGTGCAAAGCAGAACGCCATCCCGATTGTCAACTACAACGACCCCGTGAGCATTGAAGAAGTGCGGAAGATGGAGCTGGCGCACCTGCGCGAGCAGGCGGAAAACGTTGTGGAGTGCATCGACAACGACGAGACGGCTTCCGTCATCTGCTCGCTCGTGCACGCCAAATACCTCGTCATCCTCACGAGCGCGGACGGTATCTATCGCGACCCGAACGACCCGAATACGCTCGTGCCCGCCGTGGAAGGCAAAGACGCGGAAGAGATTTTGCAGCAGATCGACGAACTCGCGGGCAGCTGCGTCGGCGCAAGCCGCGCGGGCGCAAACGGCGCCAGAGCCAAGCTGGACTTCATCAAGCAACCTATCCGCGAAGGCACGACGGTCTATATTGCCAGCGCGCACCAGCGCATCTCCGATTTGCTCAATGGCACCGGACGCTGTACCGTATTTCGTGTACGCTAGAGAAAAGGCACATTAAAACAATAAATATTTATTGACAAACGATAAATTCGGTGATAAACTCTCGTCTATCAAGGACGGAAGTCTCACGGAAAAGCGTTTCCAGACCGCCGTCCGAATCAGACGGCGGTTTTTTTGTTTCGACAAGAGGCTTTTTCACAGAAAGCCTGAAATAGAGTCGATCCGAATTCCGCCCGAGAAAACGAGGTGAAAGGGTATCTTTATGAAGAAAGCAAATTTTCAGCAGACGGTGCTCAACCGGTTCGTTCAGGTCTGCATCGTGCTCGGTATGTTCGCGGGCGTGGGGCTGATCGTGCATATCTATGTGTACGAAATGCCGTTCGTGCGCGATTTCTTCCGACTGGAAGGAAAACCGGCGTCCTATGCGGTCATCTCCGGCGTGATTGCCTCGCTCTGCGTCCTCGGCGGCGAGTACATTGCGTTTGAACTGCTGCGTATGATGCATACGCTCGACGGCGACCCGTTCGTTGAGCGCAACGTGCTCTCCCTCAAGCGGATGGGGTTTACGGCAATTGCGATTGCGCTGCTGGGGCTGAGTACGCTTCTGCTGCATCCCGTTCCGTTCGCGGTGGTCGCGGCGCTTCCCGTTGCCATGTGCGGGTTGTTTTCTCTGGTGTTAAGCGGCGTATTTACGCAGGCGGTCGCTTATAAGCAAGAGAACGACCTGACGGTTTAGGCAGGTGAACGGCATGATTCAAGTGAATTTGGACGTGATGATGGCAAAACGCAAGATCAGCCTCAACGATTTGGCGAAAAAGATGGATCTTTCGCTGGCCAACCTTTCGATTCTAAAGAACAACAAATGCAAAGCGATTCGGTTTTCCACGCTGTCCAACCTCTGCCGCATTCTCGAGTGCGAGGTGGGCGACATACTGGTCTACACGAAGGGAGAACAGGAAGATGGAACAGACGCTGACGACATCGCCGGATAAACCGCTGGAACCGAAACCGCTGGAACCGAAACCGCTTATGACCAAACCGCAGCTTTGGCTGCTTGGCGGAGTGATCCTGATCGGCATTGCGCTGGAACTCTGGATGGAGAAGGACTACTATTTTCTCTACTCCGTCTTCTGGCTCGTCGCTCTTGCGGTATTTTCCGCCTGCAACTACAAGCGGATAATTGCCAACAAGACCGTACTTGCGCTGCTGCTGCCTACGCTGGTGCTCGCCGCGCTGTTTATGTTTGACTACATGAATGTTGAGCTGCTTGGCTATACCGCGCTTGCCATCCCCGCGCTTTTACTCACCATCGGGGTATTCACGACGCAGGAGATCAGCTATAAGCGCGAAGGCAAGGCCGTGGTCGGCGTATTGAAAGCGGTGTTCGTCAAACCCTTTACGGCCATAGGCAAGTACTTCAGAGCCTATGCGGGCGTCTTTGGCGGAAAGGACAGCAAAACGTCCAGCCACGGCTGGATCGGGCTTGTAATCGGTCTGCCGCTGGTGATTATCGTTCTTGCGCTGCTCGCCAGCGCGGACGCGGGCACGGCAAAGCTGCTTGGCTACATCTTTGAGCAGTTCAGCGTATGGCAATGGTTCTGGCGCATCTTCGTGGTGTTCGCCGCCAGCATGCTGTTCTACTCGCTGTTCTACAACCTCACTTGGGGTAAGCCGGACGCCGACCTCGCCCCGGTCAAACAGAACTGGAAAACCGCGGGTCCCGGCGTGGTCATCGGTCTTCTGCTCGCGGCATACGCGTTGTTTACCTACGTGCAGTTTACCTACCTCTTTGGCGGCGTACTGCCGGTGGACTTAACCTACAGCGAGTATGCGCGCGAAGGGTTCGGGCAGTTCATCGCGATTACGGTAATCAACTTTACCGTTCTGGGGCTGAGCCTTTCCAAGAGCGAGCCGAAAAGCGCGATCAAGGTTCTTGAGCTGCTGCTCATCCTTGCCAGCGTCGTGGTGCTCGCCTCCGCCGCCTGGCGGATGCTGCTCTACGTCGGCGCATACGGCCTGACCATGCGGCGTGTGCTGACGCTCTGGCTGATGGCGTACTTTGCGTTCCTTGCGGTGGTCGGCGGAATCCGCGTGTTCAGCCGGAAGGTGCCGTTCCTGCGCGTTGGCGCGTTCGCGCTGGTCTACTGGTACGCGGCGCTGGTCTGCGTGGACTGGAACGCGCTGATGCACACGTTCAACATGGCGAACGGGTTCGCAGGGTGATGCTTTACTTTTCTTAAAAAGAAAAGTAACAAAAGAACTTCTCTGTTGGTTCAGAGAAGTTCTTTGTTTTGATAAGAGTTCTTTCTGCTTCTCTTTCTTTTAAGAAAGAGAAGACTGGATCTCCAGCGCTTTTGCGTATGCCGCTTTCTTCGGTACGCCGCAGGCGGAGGCCGCTTCGGTGGCGGCGTCGTGCACGGACAGGCCGGAGGAGAGGAGGTTCTTGAGCAGCGCCTCCAAGTCGGGCCGGGCATCCTGGTTTGCCTGCGCGCGGCAGTAGACCGCCAGTACGCATTCCCCGCGCGGGTCGCTCTCGGCATAGCGCGCGGCGAGTTCGCTTAGCTTGCCGCGAACGGCTTCCTCGTGCAGCTTGGTCAGCTCGCGGAGCACCGCCGCGTCGAGGTCGCCAAGGGTTTCAAGCAGGGTTTCCAGCGTGGCGCGGACGCGGTTCGGGCTCTCGTAAAAGAGCACGAGGTGATCTGTTCGCTTGAGGGAGTCCAGCAGAGGCTTCTGCGCCTTCTTTTCGCGCGGGAAAAAGCCGTAAAACGTAATCGGAACGACGGGATACCCGCTCATCACGGCCGCGGTGAGAACGGCGGAAGCGCCGGGGAGCACGCTGTAAGCGAGGTTATTCTGAATGCAGGCGCGAACCAGCACTTCGCCGGGGTCGGAGATGCCGGGCATGCCCGCGTCGGAAACATACACAAGCGTTTCGCCCGCAAGCAGGCGGCCGACGACTTCGTTTGCGCGCGCAAGTTCGTTTTCACGGTAGCAGGAAACGAGCGGCTTTTTGATGCCGCAGTGATTGAGCAGCGTAAGGGTGCGGCGCGTGTCCTCACAGTAGACCGCGCTGCAGGCGGAAAGCGCCTCGCGCACGCGCGGGGTCAAATCGCCTAAATTCCCGATCGGGGTTGCGCAAAGATACAGCATTGTAATCCGTTTCTTGTATGCACTTGCTTATTAACCAAGCACATAAAGTCTTTTGCTTCTTTTCTTCAGAAAAGAAGAGAGAAAATGAAAGTCTTTTGCTTCTTGTCTTCAGAAAAGAAGGAGGAAAAAGGGAAAAAGTCTTTTGCTTCTTTTCTTCAGAAAAGAAGAGAAAAGCCCTCTAAATCGTTCTCAAGTTCTCGCCGGTGAGCATGAGTACCTGCGTGGTGTTGCGGTCGCAGAGCCTGCTCATGAACCGCTCGTCGTAAAATTCGGAGAGCTGCTTTAGCGTGCAGTTGCTGCTGCAAACGGTCGCCCTGCCCGCAATGGTGCGCTCGTTGATGACGGCAAAGAGCCACTCGAACGATACGTTGGGAATACTCGGCTCGCTGCCGAGATCGTCCAGCACCAAGAGCGGCACGGTCTGGTAGCGCTGCGCTTTTTCCGTGCGCTCGCGGATATCCCGAAGCACAGTCTGCACAAACGCATAGGCGGTCACGCGTTCGGCGTCCACGCCGCGTGAGAGCGCCTCGTACGCAACGGCGTTGCCGAGAAACGATTTGCCGAGCCCCGGCATACCCAAAAGCAAAAGATTCGGTTTTTCCGGGGAAGGCAGAGATTTGGCGTAGGTTTCGCAGATAACTTTAGCGTTGAGCGTGCGCTTTTTCTGCTCGGGAGAAGGAAAGATATCCGTGGAGAAATGCGCGAAGGTTTCGCGTTCGTTTACACCCTCCGCGAGCCCGCGCAACCGTTCGCGGTTGAGTAACCGGCAGGCGCAAGGCCGGTTGTTGGGGCCGACAAAGCCCGTGTCCCGACAGAGTTCGCAGTGCACGCGGAGCTGAAGCGTATCCTCCGCAAGGCCGAGGGAACGCAGAATCTCCCGCTCCTCGGATGCAATCTCTTCCAGCCGGAGCTTTCCCGCTTCGGCGGTCAGGCGGCGCGCACCCAGATCGGAAAAGAGCTTTGCGCGCTCCTCGTCCAACTCCTGTAAGCGCGGCGCGCGAAAAAACGCGTCGTCGATGCGGCGCGAAAGCGCTTCCCGCTCTTCGGCGCGGATGCACGCGTATACGTTGTCGAGAGAATCGTTGATCATGCGGGTTCCTTTACTGTTGGCGTGCGCGGGTTACTCAATATCCCGGTCGAGATCGACCAGAAGGTGCTCCAACTGCTCGTCCGAAAGATCGTGCTGCGGGTACTGGTGTTTTGCGGAGCGCCCTTTATAGGGAATGGCTTTGCTTTCCAGGCTCTTTGCCGCTTCCTCAATCGTCGTAATCTTCTTTTCGTGCCATTCGCCCCAGAGCTTTTTCATCATGCCGAACGGTTCGTTCGCGCCGCGGCACTGCTCCGCGCCAAAGAGCATCAGCTCGCGCGGAAGCTTGAGATCGTTGAGGTACATCGAAATCTGCGCTTTTTGCGTGCGGGTCGCGGGTTCAACCTTGCCCGCGCGTTCAAAGATCAGCCGGGCAAACGTCGTCTCCTCGGCGGCTTTGGCGTCCGCTCTGGCCATCTCCGGCGCGCTGGTCTGGCCTTCGCGGCGGAGGCTGTCGAGCAGTTCGTCCAGATAGGTAAAATTCGGCGAACCGGTCACCGTGAGTTTGGGCAGCGCGGCCAGAATCGCTTCCGGCGTGAAACCCCATTCGCCGATCCATTTTTCGTAGAGAGACATCTCGTCCTGCGTGGGCTTTCTCTGCTTATTCCATTGCTTCAAAACAAGGGTTGCGCCGTGCTTTTTAAGCTCATAGCGTTCAATATAGGCGCGCGCTTTTTCGCGGGAGGTAATTCCGTCCTCCGACCAGGTGCGGGCGACGGAATCGATATAGTTGACGCTCACGCGGCGGTTCTTGATATCCATGCAGTGGGCGACGAGCTCGAGCACGGCGTCTTCGTCCAGGCCGTATACCTCAATCCAGTCGTAAACATGCACGAGCTCGCGAAAGTCGAACTGGCGCGGCGCAATCAGCGAGTTCAGCGCGGAGACGAGGGAGGCGTACTTGCCGGGGATCACGCCGCCTTCCTTGGTGGGTTCGAGGTCGAGGTATTCCACAATCAGCGGTTCTTCCCCGCGAATATGCACAAGCCCCTGATTCTGCCAGTAAACATCCGCTTCTTTGACGGCGGTTTCGGATAATCCCAGCGCGTCGCCAAGATCCGCTTCGCTGGTCGAACCCATACTGCAGAGCATCAGACCGTAGAGATACACCCGAATGCAGACATCGCTTGCATGCGGTAAAAAATCGAGGATAAATCGGTTGTCTACGGGCGTGAACATGCGCCGCGCCGCGTCCAGAGAAAAACGGATGATCATGCCGGTTGAGGCTTCCTTTTATCGATTCGTTTGGCGTGCTTCGCGAGCTTAAACAGCTTTACTTATGCGCCGAAGTGGAACAGCGGGAATACGCTGCGGTTGAACCAGTCGTAACCAAGGTCGAACTTGGGAACAAACCCGAGCCCCATCAGTACGCCCGCGAGCGTCCAGAGCAGCAACAGCAGAAACACGATGAGAAAGAATACGCTGAGACCCTGGCTGAATCGGGAAGAGCCGCTCTTCCTTTCCCGCTTGGGCGCGGTGCCGGGCGCGTTGTCCGCGCGCATATAGGCGCGTGTTCGCTCCAGCGGCGGCAGATCGGCGGGAATGGCGGATTCCGCTTCGTCTTCGGGTTCGGTATCCGGTTCAACATACGTGCGCGCGCGCTCGGTGCTTTTGGCCCGCTCGGTAACGGCGGAAGCGGCTTGCTCGCCGCCGCCGGTTTTGAGAATCTCCAGCAGCAGGAGTTCGTTTTCAGCAAGTTCTTTGACGCGAAGACCGATATCGACGTCTTCCGTTGCGTGCATGAGTTCATGATGCAGGCTCAGGAAGGTTTGCTTGACCACGCCTCGCGCGGCTTCCTCGCTGCTCAGTGCATGCAGTGCGGTGAGGTAAACATCGCGGCCATACTTCGTATAGACCGATCGATACTCTTCGCGGTCGCCGTTTTGAATGCGCTTTTGCAGTTCGTTTGTGACCATTGCATTGCTTCCTTTTCTGCTTTTTCTATATAGTTCGCTTTTATAATTGTAGCATGAAGAGGCATAAAAGGAAAGCGCGGCAGGAATGCGGCTTTGGGTACTGTCAACGCGCGGAATCCGCTTAAATATCAACCGCGGCGGCATGAAGAGGCATAAAAGGAAAGCGCGGCAGGAATGAGGCTTTGGGTACTGTCTACGCGCGGAATCCGTTTAAATATCAACCGCGGCGGCATGAAGAGGCAAAAAAGGAAAGCGCGGCAGGAATGCGCCGCGTTCACGCGGGAGAGTAGATAAAAATATGCTATACTACTGTCTATGGAACGATTAGACGACCTGCAGCACAACGGCCTGATGCTCTATCAGGACACGGATTACGCGCGCTTCAACGCCGACGCGCTGCTGCTGCTCGGCTTTTTGCGGCTGACGAAACGAGATACCGCAGTGGAGCTCGGCAGCGGCACGGGAGTCATCTGCGTGCTGGGCGCGGACGTATTCGGCTGCTCCTTTACCGGCGTGGAGCCGCAGCAGCATTTGGTGGAGCTTTCGCAAAAGAGCGCGCGGCAGAACGGGCAGTCGATTCAGTTCGTCTGCCAAACGGCGGTGGGCGCGCCGGATGCGCTGGGGCGTGGCCGGTTTACGGCTGCGGTGATGAACCCGCCTTATTACGCCGAGGGTGACCGCAGCGGCAACCCCTCGGTCGCGCTTTCGCGCCACGCGGCGTTCGGCGTACTGGAGGAGTTTTTAGCGGCGGCGTTCGCCCTTCTCGACAACGGCGGGAAGCTTTATTTGATCTATCCCGCCAGCGCGCTGTGCGATTTGTTCGCTTCTTTACGCGCCCACCGGCTTGAACCAAAGCGCATGCGGTTTGCTTCCGCGCGGGCGGGGGAGAACGCCGCGCGTGTGCTCTTGGAAGCAAAAAAGCTCGGCAAAACGGGTCTTGTCGTCGAACCGCCAATACTTTTTCAAACCCAACCCGGCGACGCGCCTGTTCACGCGGAATAATAAAACAGCTTTTCTTATATAAAAAGCTGTTTTGGCACAATAAGTTTGAACTTGAAACCAGTGCCGGTCAGGGCTTGCTGTTTGCGTTTTTGATAAAGTCGAAGCAGAGTTCAAACACGTTTTCGCGCATGCTGCGGATGACGTTTTCAATACTGTCGTCGGTCACATAGGACGTCATGCCCGTGCAGTAGTTGGCGATGATGCCGAGAGCCGCGTAATGCATGCCCAAGTCGCGCGCAAGCGGCGCTTCCGGCACCAACGTCATTCCGATGATCTGCGCGCCGAGCGTGCGGAACATTCGCACCTCCGCTGCGGTTTCAAAGCGGGGGCCTTCCGTGCAGGCGTAGACCACCTTGCCGGAGTAGGGCAGGCCGCGGGAGAGAATCATCTGCTCCAGCGCATCGTTCAAATCGGGGCAGCAGACGTCCTCCATTCCGGTATGCAGCGCCTGGCGGTGCTCGCGGTCAAAGGAGTGCGCGCGGCTCTTGGTAAAGTCGATAAAGTCGTTGATGAGGCAGACCGTGCCGAGTTTATACGCATAGTCGCAGGCACCGACACTGGAGAGGCCGATAACGTGCGTCACCCCCAACGAGTACAGCGCGTAGATATTGGCGCGGTAGTTGATCTCCGCCGGGTCGGCGCGGGTCAGCACGCCGTGGCGCGAGAGAAAGATGACGTCCCGTCCGTTATCCAGCGTGCCGCGAAAAACGATCACGTCGCCATAGGGCGTCACAACGGGCTGCTCGCGATAGGGAATGGGGATTTCTTCGAGATTTGTGCCCCCGACGATTGCCACTTGCATGTTCGATCACCTCGGTTTGACTATACCATACGCAACCGCAAAAGTGTATACTGGAAACGGCCGTAAGTCAGCTAAAAACGAGCAAATCACGTCCTTAGCGCAGGGCGAAGCCAACTTTATGAGGAGTACTGCAATGAGCCTGAGAGCCGATCACGATTTAGCGTTTCTGTTCCGGTTTGAGAATATCGCCTGGTATGAAAACGGCGCGGTGCGTATTCTCGACCGCCGTATCTATCCGGCAAAGGAAGCGTTCGTCACCTGCCTAACGCACCTGGAAGTGGCGCGGGCGATTACGGATATGGTGACCCAAAGTTACGGGCCGTTCCACGCGGCGGCGATGGGCATGGCGCTCGCGGCGCACGAATGCCGGGAGAAGACCGCCGCCAAACAGAAGGCGTACCTTGCGGCAGCCGCGAACGCGTTCGTCGGTGCGCGCCCGACCACCGCGCGTAAGATGCGCGTTTGGACGGACGACTGCGAAAAGGACGCGTCCGCCGCCCTCGAACGGAGAGAATCCGCAAAAGAGGCGATTCTGCACGGCGCGCTCGCCAAGTTTTCCAGTCGATACGACCGCTTTGACCGCGAGGCAAAGTACTTTATCGAGAAAATCCCGAAGAACTCGACCATCATGACCCAGTGCTACGGGGATGCCGATTTGGGGATGCTGCTGCGCGCCCTGCGGGAACGCGGCGACGAAGCAAAGTTTTTTACGCCGGAAACGCGGCCGTATCTGCAGGGCGCGCGCCTGACGGCGAGCGTTATCTGCGACATGGGCTTTGAAGTGACGCTGATTACGGACAACATGCCCGGCTATGTGCTGGGGCATAAAGATGTTTCGCTCTTTACCACCTCGGCGGACGTCATCACGATGGACGGGCATGTGGTCAACAAGGTTGGCACCTTCCAGATTGCGCTCGCGGCGAACTATTACGGCGTGCCGTAGTATGTTGCCGGTTTCCCCGACAAGACGCACCCGACCATCGATACGGTCAAGATTGAGGACCGCGACGCCGACGAGGTGCGCCACGCAATGGGTATTATCACCTGCAAACCCGGGGTCAAGGCGTTTTACCCCGCGTTCGATATTACCCCGCCCGCGCTGGTGACGGGGGTTGCGACCGATATGGGCGTGCTCAAGCCAAACGAGCTGGAGCGGTATCAGCCGAGCATGTGACTCAAAAAAAACAACAGCGATTGCGCACAAAAAAGCGGCGGGGTTATCCCCGCCGCTCAGTCCATCGACAAAGTCCTTCGAACTTTGCCGATGGATTTTTACTGTGGGGAAAAAACACCGCTATCGCGGTGTTTTCTGCAAATTCGGCGAATCAATCGCCAAATTTGAAGAAAAATGGGGGATTTTCGAATCCCCCAACCCCCCTAAACGGGTTTGTCGATATGCAGAGCGGCGGGGTTATCCCCGCCGCTGATGATTTTCCGCCGAATCAGCCGATATACCGTATCTTGACCGCCTTGGAAACGGGCGTCATTTCGATCCAGGTGTTGCCGGGTTCCAACCGGACAACGTTGCCGTCGTAAGCTTTATAAGTGGTAACGTCGTCAATCGTCGGTCTGCTCCAGGTACCTATGATGCACCGGCCGTTGATAAAGAAATAGCAGTCGCCGTCTCCAACAACCTCCACGGTGCGATAGAGCGTATCGTACGACGTTGCGTATACAAACTGCACAATCAGGTTTTGCACCGAAATCGGCTCGCTCTCGTAGCCCAGCGCGTTGTCTACGGGCGTGAGCGACTTGGAAATGCCGGGGACGTTTTTGGAGTTTTTATCACTCCGGGTCAGAAGGTTCGTCTTTTCGTCGTAGGTAAAGAGTACACGTTCCTGATCCGAACTGGTAAACGGAATGCCGACGCTCAAGAACTTCTTGCTCTTTTCGTAGGAAACGCCTTCTTCAAAGGTGAAGCGCTGCGCGTTTGCGGCAACATCGGCCGAGAAGTTTGTTTCCGCATAGTCGAGCGCTTTGAAGAAGAGCGTATGCTCCTCGATTGCGGTCACCGTTTTGTCCCGGTAGAAGTAATCAGCCGCTGAGCCGCTGTTTTCCGCGCGGAAACGGAGCCCCGCGTCGTCGAGAAGCGGATATCCTTCCCGCAGGTCGGACGGGTCGCCCGCGGAGACGTACAAGCCGTCCCACTCCCGTGCGGCGTCGGCTATATAGGCGCGCGATTCGCGGATAGGCCCGACGCGCTTTGGGATGACGTCCGAAAACACGGCAAGATACCGCGTTGTATGGTCGGTTCTGTCAAGGGGAAACTCGTAGACCACGTCCGCGAGCATCAGCGCAGTCTGCGGGCGGCTTTGCGCCGCGTTGTCGATTACCGCGAGCACCGGCCGGTAGACAAACCCTTCCGGCAGTTCGCGCCCGGAGGTAAACGAAGTAATCGGCGCGGGCGTTCCTGTGGGCGCGGGCGTTTCGTCCGTGTCCTCTTCGGCGGCTTCTTCCGTGCGGGCGTTTCCTGCCGGATTGCCGGTTGCGGATGGCTCCTTGGTGTCGGTAATGACCACGAGGTTTTCTTCAACGGGCGTTACTTCCGGCGCTTTGGTCGCTTCCAGCAGCGTTTCGGCAACGGAACAGCCCGAACAGAACGCCAGCACGGTTAATACTGTCAGCGCAATCTTCAGCCGGCGCATAAACCGGCTTATGTGGTTATTACGCGCGCTATCCAATGGTCACCGGGGTGTCCGACGGATGCACCGCGATCCAGGTATTGCCCGGTTCGAGGATGACGAGCGATCCGTCGTCCAGATAGTAAGAAGTATAGTCGTCCGCGGTCGGACGCGACCATGTGCCGGTCACGTGCTGGCCGTTGATGAAGTAATCGCACTTGCCCGAGCCGATCATCTCGCAGGTGCGGCGGTGCTTGTTGTCCTCTTTTACGCCGCCGTAGTTGCAGTACTGAACGATGATGTTTTGCACGTTCATCTGTTCGGTTGTATATGTGTCTCCGTGTTCCGAGAGCGTGCGGGTCATAAACGGCTCGCCGCTTTCGCTGCGGAAGATGCGGTTCTTTTCCGCGTCGTAGGTAAACTGAATCCAGTCGGGGTTGATTTCGTAGCCAAAGGAAAGCGACACTGTGGAATACGGCGTTCCGTTTTCATAGGAAACGTTTTCCATAAACCGGAACCGCTCGCATTGCTTTGCCGAATGGTCGCCGTAAAAATCGTTTACCAGCGCGGCGACGCGGTAATACAGCGCGTGGACGCTGCCGCGGCCGGATTCGGGTGCGCGGAATTTATAACCGCTCTTGGTTTCCAAATCGTCGAGCGCGCCTTTGCTTTCGTTATAACTGGCGGAATAGTTCTTAAAGTCACCGCCGGGGAGGTAGAGCGTGATGAGATTCTTTGGATACCGCCGGTAAGGCTTTGGCAGAACTACGTAACCTTCGTGCAGGTACATGCAGTCCCATTCCTGCACCATGTCGATAATGTAGTACCGCGTCGAGCGCAAAGGACCCGCGTAAAACGGATAGGTATCGTTGAACACGGCTTGAAAGCGCGTAATGGCCTGCTCCACAAGGAACTCGTACACGATATCCGCCTGCATGAGCGAGGTCTGCGGCTTTGCGCCGTTGGCGTTGTCGATGGACATGATAAACGGCTTCGACGGCGTGCCTTCCGCAACGACCCTGCCGGACGTCTGCGAACGGTTCTGCGGCGCGGGCGTGGGCGTCGGGGTAGGTAAGGGCGTCGGCGTTGGTTCCAGCGTCGGGGTCGGTACGGTCGTCGCGGTCGGCGCGATGGTCGGCGTTGCGGCCAGCGGCACAAATCCCGAACAGCCGCAGAGCGCCAAGAGCAGACCAAGCGCCAGCACGGTTAAAAGCGCTTGTTTCAATCGTTTCGTCAAACGTGTGTTTTGCATGTCAGCGTTCTCCTCGTTTGCCCTTGCCGGTTTCTTCCAGCTCGTGCGCCTTCCTGCGGCGAACGGCGCTGACCACGACTACGATGAGAATCAGCGCGATTAATCCGCCGATCACATAGTACGCAAAGGGATCCATGCCGCCTGCGCTGGGCGCGGGCGCTTCCGGGGCGGGCGTTGCGGCCTGTTCCGTGGGCGCGGCGGTGGGTTCCGGCGTAGCCGTGGGGGTTGGCGACGGCGTAGGGGAAGGCGAAACGGGAGCCCAGGGAGTAACGAGCGGGTTCGGCACAGTACCCGCGCCAACGCTCACGCCGCCGTTTTCGAGCGAGAGATACGCGGTATACTGGTTAAAGTCCGCGTCGATATAGGTTACTTCGCTTTCGGGAAGGCGGGACGTAACGGTGAGCGCACTGCCGGTTTCGCTGAGGATTTTGAAGCGAATGGTCAAAAGCGTTCCGTCGCCTTCCAGCCCCAGCTTACAGGCGCAGGCTACGCGCACGACGCCGGGATCGGCGATGTTGGTGTAGCAGTATTCCACGGGGAACAAATCCCCAGGCGTGACCGATACGACGCTCAGCGCGGCGGGGTCGTAGTTGATATCGATCTGCAGGGAGTCCACACTTTTGCAGCCGGAGAGCAGCACGGGAACATCCACCTCGTCTCCAACTTCGCCTGCGGCGCTGCCAAAAGTGAGCAGGACGACCGGCTCTCCGTCCGCAAGCGCGGCGGAGGGCGCGACCAGGCAGAGCGCCAGAACCAGCGCGGATATCAACAGGAGGAGTCTTCGCATGCAGTGCATCCCCTTACGAAAAATGTGTAATATATATGGTACAGCAAAACCGGATTGAAGTCAATTTTGCACGCCGCGGGTGCGTCTCGCGCTCCGCTCAGCTGAACCGGCTGCGGACGGCGTTTCGTGCGTATCTTCAATTGATAATTGGAATATCCTTCTGAGGATTTCGTACACTAAGCTTCGATTTAGACTGCAAAAACGCGCTCCGCAAGGAGCGCGTTTTTGATTGGAACAAGCGGGTTAAAGCTGCTTTCGCTGGAAGCCCGCAATGGAAATTGCGAGCGCGAGAACGCTCAATGCGGCTGTGATGATGAGCGACGCGGTAAAGTCCCCCGGAGCCAGCGCGCCGCTGAGCAGGCCGAACGCGCCGTCGAGCCGCGCGGGCAGATACGGTGCCAGCGCGGGCAGCGCGCCGAGCGCGGCGGAAACGCCGTACACCGCGCCGGAAGCGAGCAGAACGTACATACCGGAGCGGAGGAACGCGGAAAACATCAGAATCAGCGCGATTAGCCATATGCCCAGCAGGTATGCGCTGGATGCCGCAAGCCCTAGGTGCCGGGCGATGGAGTTATCCCAGAAGTACGCGCTGTAGCCGAAGGTAATCGAAAACGTCAGCCAGTAGCAGACGCTCCAGACGGCGAGCGCGGAGAGAAACTTGACCGCGATCACTTTCCAGCGCGGCAGACCCTTTGCCAGGAGGTTAACGAGCGTGCCGCTCTGGCACTCGTTCGTCAGCGTTCCGCAGAAGAGCGCAAGCACGAGAATGTACTCCATAAAGAGGTTTTTGAAGTACTGCGTCCAGGCCGTCATCGCGTCCACTGTGATATTGCCAATGGTGATGCCCGCATCGGCGAGGGAGCTGGACATCAGGCTCAGCATCCAGGGGGTGAGCTTTGCCAGCGCGGGGTTCATGACCCCGAAGATGACGAACACAATCAGCAGCACCGTGGCTTTTCCTGTACGGAAGAGCTCGGTGAAATCCTTTTTCAGAAGCGTTATGATCTGTTTCATAAACCTGCCGCCTCCAGAAAGAGAGACTCCAGCGAAGGTTCGCAGAGCTCAATTTTGACCGGGCAGATGCCCATGCCGGAGAGAGCGCCCATCGCGCGGGACATCTCCTGCTGGGTGCCGCTGGCAATCAGCAACCGCGTGGAGGAGGCGAGTTCTCCGCCGGGGTGCGCGCCGTTATACCGCGCCGCGTCCGCCTCGTTTTGAAACTCGATTGCATAGCCGCTGCCCGCGTGCAGTTGGCGAATCTCCTCCAGTTTGCCTTCCAGCCGCATGGAGCCGTTGTGCAGCAGGCCGATCTCGTCGCAGATGCGCTCGACGTCCGAGAGGATATGCGTGGAGAACAGCACCGTGGTTTGGTGTTTAATCGCTTTGAGCACGTCGATAACGTCCTTGCGCCCCGCAGGGTCAAGCGCGGAGGTCGGTTCGTCGCAGACCAGCAGTTTCGGCCGGTGGATAAGCGCCTGCGCGATTCCGAGGCGCTGCTTCATGCCGCGCGAAAAACCGCTGATCCGGCGGGAAGCGCTTTGCTCCAGCCCGACGAGGGAGATAAGCTCCGCAGCGCGGCTCTTCAGCTCCTCCGGCTGCATTCCGGCGATGCTGCCGCAGAGCGTCAGGTATTCCGCGGGCGTTAAGTAGCCGTAGAACTCCGGTACGTCCGGCAGGTAACCGATCTGGCGGTTGGTCTTGGTCTGCCCGTAGCGAACCAGTTCGCCGCAGACGCGGATTTCTCCGCCGTCCAGCGGAAGCAGGCCGAGGATGAGCTTCATGGTCGTTGTTTTGCCCGCGCCGTTTTCGCCGATAAAGCCGTAGATCGTGTGTTCCGGCACGTCGAAGGACAAAGCCTTCAGGACTTCCCGGCTGCCGAAACGCTTTTCGACGCGGCTCAGTTCCAGAACATTCATCGGGTTCAATCCTCTTTTCCGAGCAGGAAGTAGAGAATGGGACCGATGAACTCCATCCCGACGATGACGACGATGAGCCAGAGCGTGCGCGACCCGCGTTTGTAGGTTTTGTGCGTCAGGATGTGCCTGAGTGTGACAAATAAGAGAATCAGTTCCGCAACCGCGAGCGGAATCAAAAACGGAAGCAAATCGTTGAGCTGCATTGTGTTATCCTCCCTTGATTGAAATTTTCATTTTCCGCGGCAGGATCGGTTGAAAGTGCCTCGTTCTCCCCGCCGCAAGGCAAACGTTAGCATATGACGCAGCGTCACGAGCAAGAGAAATTTTCAAAATAAAAAAGCCATTTCTTCTCGAAATGACTTTTTAGCATAAAAGGGAGTTTCTTTTGTTTGCTTTTCTTTTCAAAGAAAAGTAAACAAAAGAAAACTATTCTTCCGCTTTTTCCAGCTTATAAACAACCTCGCCGTATTCCACCCTGCCGTCGGGAAGAAAGCCGAGGTTTTCGTAGAGCGCTTTGGCGGCGGCGTTGTCCGGTTCAAAACTGATGTAGATGATCCGGTGCTCCTGATCCGCGCGGATGCGGTCGATCAAAAGGTGCATCGCCTCTCTGCCGTAGCCACGGCGCTGGTACTTTTTATCGATCATGAGCCGGTAAATCCAGTACTCATGGTCGTCCTCGTCCATTGCGTACATCACAAAACCAACGGGCTTGTTTTCCGCGTAGAGCGCAAAGGGAATGCACTCCGGCTGCACGTACGCCTGCGCCAGGGAATACATATTGCTTGCGACAAATCGTTTCTGCTCGTCCGACACCGCAAGGTCGATCACGGAGAGATAGTTATGCCGGTCGATCTCAATCAACTGCACCATGCAAAACGCTCCTTTTTTTCCCGTCGGGATAGCGGAAACCGCGCCGTTCACCGGCGCGGCTGTGTTTTTAATACCATCAAACGGTAAGAACCGTGCTTACTATTGCTTATTCGAGGCCTTAACGCGCTGATCCTTGGTGAGCAGCTTCTTGCGCATGCGGATGCTCTTGGGCGTCACTTCGACAAGCTCGTCCTCGGCGATGAACTCCAGGCACTGCTCCAGCGTGAGCATGACGGCGGGGGTGAGGCGGAGCGCCTCGTCCGAGCCGGAAGCGCGCATGTTCGTAATGTGCTTTTTCTTGCACACGTTGACAACGATGTCGTCCGCGCGCGCGTTTTCACCGACGATCTGGCCTTCGTACACCGGCACGCCGGGGCCGATAAAGAGCTTGCCGCGCTCCTGCGTGTTGAACAGGCCGTAGCTCGACGTGTCGCCCGTTTCATGCGCAACCAGCGAACCGGTTTTGCGCTCCTCAATAGGGCCTTTGAACGGCTCGTAATCATGGAACACATGGCTCATGACCCCGTTGCCGCGCGTATCGGTCAAAAGTTCCGAGCGGTAGCCCATCAGGCCGCGCGCGGGAACGAGGAATTGCAGGCGGACGCTGTTATCGCCCTGGTTGGTCATATTGACCATCTCCGCTTTGCGCTGGCCGAGCTTTTCCATGACCGCGCCGACGTATTCGGTCGGCACGTCGATGGTCAAATCCTCGATCGGCTCGGTGACTTCGCCCGCCTCGTTGGTATGCAGGATGACGCGCGGGCGGGAAACGGCAAATTCATACCCCTGGCGGCGCATGGTTTCAATAAGGATGGAGAGGTGCAGCTCACCGCGTCCGCTGACGCGGAACGAGTCGGTAGCTCCGGTCTCTTCAATACGCATGGAGATATTGGTCTTGACCTCGGTAAAAAGGCGGTCGCGGAGGTTCCGTCCGGTGACGTACTTGCCCTCGCGTCCGGCAAACGGGCTGTCGTTGAGCATGAACATCATGCTTACGGTCGGCTCGTCGATCTTGACAAAAGGCATTGGCTCGACGCAGGAAGGATCGCAGACCGTCTCGCCGACGTTGAGGCCTTCCACGCCGGCGACGCAGACGATGTCGCCGCAGGGCGCTTCGTCCACTTCCACGCGTTTAAGGCCTTCGTAGCGGTAAAGGCGCGTGATCTTCGCATCTTGACGGCGGTCGTTTTCGCCGCCGCAGATCACGATGGGCATGCCCCTTTTCGCGGTGCCGCGCTCAATGCGGCCAACACCGATGCGCCCCACGTAGTCGTCGTAGTCGATGGTGGAAAACAGAATCTGCAGCGGTTCGTCCGGCTGAAAATCGGGCGCGGGAATCGCTGAGATGATCGTATCGAACAAAGCGCTCATATTCGGCTTCATGTCGTCCGGTGTCATGCCGGACATGCCGTCCCGCGCGGAAGCGTACACTACGGGGAAGTCGAGCTGTTCGGCGGATGAGCCGAGTTCGATGAACAGCTCCAGCGCTTCGTCCACAACTTCCATCGGCCGAGAATCCGGACGATCGACTTTGTTGACAACCACGATGGGTACCTTGTTGAGTTCCAGGGCTTTTCTCAGCACAAAACGCGTCTGCGGCATGCAGCCCTCGAACGCGTCAACGAGCAGCAGAACGCCGTCCACCATCTGGAGGATGCGCTCCACCTCACCGCCAAAGTCCGCGTGACCCGGGGTATCCACAATATTAATGCGCGTACCGAGGTACGTTACGGCGGTGTTCTTTGAGAGAATCGTAATTCCGCGCTCGCGTTCAAGATCGTTGGAGTCCATAATGCGCTCGACGTCCTGTTCGCCCCTGCGCAATACGCCCGCGTCCCGCAGCATTTGGTCGACCAGTGTGGTCTTGCCGTGGTCGACATGCGCGATGATGGCGACGTTTCGAATTTCCATGGTAATACTTCCTTCTTTCTCCTATACAAAAACAAGTTATTATACAACCGTTCGTCAAGAAGCACAAGATGGGAAAAAAACTCACACGCTTTTTACGTTCGCTCCGTTTTTCGGCGTTTCGTTCGCAAGAAATATTTTTGTCCGATGATGCAAAAAAAGATTGGAAAACAGTTCAGAACTTTTTTAAAATAGTGCTTGACAAGCCATGCACAAGCGTGTATAACTGTATTAAGCAAATAGAACATTAACACAGCGATACACGAAAGGAGGAACACAAGTTGGCATGGCAATTTACGTCCAGCCGGCCGATCTATCAGCAGATCGTAGATGAAATCGAGCTGAGGATCTTGAACGGCACTTATGAAATGGGGATGCGGCTGCCCAGCGTCCGCGATTTGGCAATGCTGGCGGCGGTCAACCCGAACACGATGCAGCGCGCGCTGTCCGAACTGGAAGAAATGGGCTTGCTTACCACACAGCGCAACGCCGGCAGAACCGTGACCACGGATGAGGAAGCGGTCAAGCGCGCAAGGAGCGCGAAAGCGGACTTGCTTACGGAAACGTTTTTGCTGCAGATGAAGTCGCTCGGACTGACCAAAGAGGAAGCGATCAAGAGGCTCGAACAAGGGGATACTAAGGAGGGGGAAAATGGACGCAATTCTTGAAACAAGGGCGTTGACGAAGCGCTACGGCGCGACGCTGGCGCTCAACAATGTTGATCTGACGCTGCCCAAGGGCAAGATCGTCGGTCTGCTCGGGCCGAACGGCAGCGGCAAAACCACGCTGCTGAAGATCGTCGCCGGGCTTTTGACGCCGACCAACGGCATCGTGCTGGCGGGCAACCAGCCCATCGGCGAGGCGACGAAATCGATGATTTCGTTTCTGCCGGAACGCAGCTACCTGCCCGACTGGATGACGGTGAACGACTGCCTCGATTACTTTGAGGATTTCTATTCGGATTTCGACCGCAAGCGCGCTGTGGAAATGCTCACGCGCCTGGCCGTTCCCGCGAATAAGAAGATGCGCCAGCTCTCCAAGGGTACGCGCGAGAAGATGCAGTTGGTGCTCGTGATGAGCCGCAGAGCCAAGCTCTACCTGCTGGACGAGCCGATCGGCGGCGTTGACCCCGCCACGCGGGATTATATCCTCGACACGATCATCGGCAACTACGACAACGAATCGACCATCCTGATTTCTACGCACCTGATCGCGGATGTGGAAAAAGTGCTGGACGAGTTCATCTTCCTCAAGGAAGGAATCGTCACGATGCACGACACGACCGACAATGTGCGCGAAACGCAGGGCAAGTCGCTGGACGAGCTGTTCCGGGAGGTATTCAGATGCTAAAAAAACTGTTTAAACACGATTTCCGCGCGCTTTCGCGGACGCTCTTCCCGCTGCAGATCGGCGTTCTGTCCGGCGGACTGCTTGCAACGCTGTTAACGCTTTTGACCGTTCGTCTCGGCGGCGGAATCTTCGAAACCGGAGCGACGACCAGCATGATGCAGGGAATCGTGCTGGGAATCTCCGTTATGACGTCTGTGCTAATCGCCGTTGCCATTGCGGCTTCCGCGTTCGTAACGCTGCTGCTCGTGTGCATCCATTTTTACCGCAGCGTCCTCTGTGACGAAGGGTATTTAACCTTCACGCTGCCGGTTTCCACGAGCAAGCTGCTCTGGTCGAAACTGCTGACCGGCATGCTCTGGATGCTCATCAACGCGGTTGTGATCTGCGTCACTATCCTGATTTTCGCGGTGTTCGGCACCTCTACCGCGGGCATTGTCAACTATGCGGTGCTGGACGCGATCAAGGAGCTCTTTACCAGGATACTGCCGGAAGCCTCCCAGTACATGAACATCCCGCTTGTGACGATTGAAACTGTCGTCGTCGGGATTCTGGCGTTCGCAGCCCAGGTGCTGGAAATCTACTTTGCCATTCTCGTCGGCGGGCAGATTGCCAAGAAGCACCGTATCCTCGCGGCCATTGGTATGTACCTGCTCATCAACATGGGCGTCGGCATGATCAGCTCGGTCTTCATGTCCTTCATGTCGTTTGGCGAAGGTATGTGGGCGGCGGCGATCGATACCATTCAGCAGGGCAGCATGCTCTTTACTTCAATCTTTGGATGGTACGGGGTACTTTCCGCGGGTCTCTGTGTTCTGTTTTTCTTCCTCTCGCGCGGGATCCTTAAAAAGAACCTCAATTTGCAGTAAACGATCAATAGGTACCCGAATCAGAAGAGCGGCGCAAGCCGCTCTTTTGCGTACAGGGGGAAAGGGGACGCTCGGGGCGTTGTCTCAACCCCCAATTCATATTAACTTGGGGCTTCGCCCCAAACCCCGATTCATATTTGCTTGGGGTATTGCTCCAAACGCCGATTCTTATTTGCTTGGGGCGTTGCCCCAAACCCCACTTCGTGGCTGCGCCCCTGAGAACCCCCGTGTTTTCGTCAAGCGAGGGTTTCCAAAGGGCGTGCCCTTTGGCAGGAGCTCGAGGGCGGAGCCCTCGAAAGGGCTTGCAATCAGGGGCTGTTTCCCCCATAATATCCCTCATGAAACGAGTACTAGGCAGTATCCGCAGAGCGGACGAAAAATATCACATGATCGAAAACGGGGACAAAATCTGCATCGGCGTTTCCGGCGGAAAGGATTCGCTCCTGCTGATGGAGGCCATGAAGTTATATCAGCGGTTTTCGTACACAAAGTTCGACGTTATCGCCGTCATGCTCGACCTCGGCTTAAAGGAGCAGGATACGAGCGGTATAGAAGCGCTGGCCGAGCGCATCGGCATAGAGTTCACCGTGGAAAAGACCGATATCGGCAAGGTCGTGTTTGAATACCGCGACGAGCGCAGCCCCTGCGCGCTCTGCGCCAAACTGCGGCGCGGCGCGCTGAACACATTTGCCGTCAACCACGGCTGCAACAAGGTCGCCCTCGGGCATAACCGCGAGGACGTGATAGAAACGTTCTTTATGAGCATGCTTTACGAAGGGCGAATCAACACGTTCGCGCCGGTGACGTATCTTTCCCGCAAGGACGTAACCGTCATCCGCCCGCTGGTGTTTCTTCCGGAGAAATACGCGCTTTCCGTCGCCCGCGCGCGAAACCTTCCGATTCTGCCGCCGAACAGCCACATCGCGGGGCATACCAAGCGCGAGGAGGCAAAGCATCTCATCCAGCACATTGCGGGGTTGGTGCCTGACTTTGAGGAAAAGTTCATGCACGCGCTTTCCACAACGGAAACGTACGGTTTGTGGGATAAGATGCGCTTAAAACCCGGCTCACCGCTCTGGCTGGAAGGGTTTGGCAAATCGCCGGAAGAGGACGAAAAAGACTGATTCGAGGGTGCTGCCCTTGGGCAACGGAACAATTCGAGGGCTCTGCCCTCGAGCACCTGCCAAAGGGACAGTCGTCCCTTTGGAAACCCTGATTCAGGGTGGGGTTCTTAGGGGCGTGCCCCTAAGTCAGAGGTTTGGGGACGAAGTCCCCAATTAAATCGGTCTTGGGGACGAAGTCCCCGGGAAAAACCAAAAGATCACAGGGCGAGCCGTTTGGCTCGCCCTGATTTTTCGCTAACTTCCTTATGGGGGTAATTGTT
>JBDKTD010000284.1:0-6567 GCA_039680365.1 Clostridiaceae bacterium | reverse complement strand
CCCTTTTCACGGTCCCGCCGGATCAGTCATTTTACAACGTCCGCTACTCCAAAGATATCGCCCACGCGGAGCTTGTTCAGGTTGTCGCGGTAAAGCTGATTCCAGTTTTCACTTTCGTCCGAGCAGCCTTCTTCGGCAAGAAACGCGACGACTTTTTCGCATTCCCCCGCGCAGACGAGCTTTCTTAAGCCCACAGCCTCCGCCGATTCGACCGGCACCATTGCGGACATACGCCCCATGACGAACCGCAGCATATAATACTTTGCCGTTTCGCCAAGGACGCTCTGCTCCTCAATAGACTCCACGACCCCAACGCCATGCATGGGATAGCAGACCATGTCGCCAATCTGAAACACCGGTTGGGCTCCTTTCGTCTAATTCAGTTTCATACAAAGTATAGTATATCATTCAGGTTCAGATACTGTCAACAAAAACTCGTATAATATCACAATGCATACGGGCTGTCAATAATAAATTTTTATCGCCTTCAGCGAAGGTTTTACGCGATTACGGAAGGGTTGTCGCACAACGTGGCGCAGTCTTGCAATAACGTCGAATTTGAGCCAATTTTGGCTGTTTTCGGTCTAATAACGGAAAGGCGGAAGCCGTTTTTACGGTCTCCGCCAGAAAGCTGATGGTTCAATTGCGCCCTGCGGGACGACCTCTCCGCTCGCAGGCGGTTTGGCCTTTTTCTACAGCAGCGTCTGCTGTTCGGAGCAGCTCATATCCAGAAGACGCTTGCTCACGCGCTGCTCAAACATGGTGCTCATCGGCGCGCGGTCGTGGATAATCTTGACCGCCTGGGCGAACATCGGCGCCGCGGAGATGAAGCGAATCTTGGGCGAAAGGTAGGCGTACGGGCACTCCAGCGTATCGGTCGAAACAAGGAACTCAATGGGGCTTGCGTCGATCTTCTTGATGCCCTCCTCGCCCAGCACGTTATGGGAGAGCGCGGCGAAAACGCGCTTTGCGCCCTTGTCCATCAGCGCATAGCTGACGTCCACCAGCGTGCCGCCGGAGATGGAGAAGTCGTCGATGACGAGGCAGGTCTTGTCTTTGACGTCGCCGATGACTTCCAGAACCTTCGCCTTTTCGTCGTGACCCACGCGCATCTTGTCGCCAATGGCCACGGGGCAGTTGAGCTCGGTTGCGTACTCTCTTGCGCGCTTTGCCGAACCCGCGTCCGGCGAAACTACGACCAGATCGTCGCCCACGATGCCAGAGCGGCGGATGTACTCGCAGAGCAGCGCTTTCGCGTACAGGTGGTCGACCGGTTTCTTGAAGAATCCCTGCACCTGCGGCGCGTGGAGATCCATCGTGATGAGGCGGTCAACGCCCGCGGCTTCGATGCAGTCCGCGCAGACGCGCGCACGGATGGAAACGCGGGGTTCGTCCTTTTTATCGCCCTTGGCATAGGAAAAATAAGGAATGATGGCGGTAACGGAGTTGGCGCTTGCGCGCTTGAAGGCGTCGATCCAGAACAGCAGTTCTACGAACTCGTCGTTCGGCTGCCGGCCGATCGGCTGGACGATGTACACATCCTTATCGCGGATGGATTCGTTGACGCGAACAAAGATATTCCCTTCGCTGAATTTTATGGTTTCCGAATCGCCCAACTGTGTGCCAAGGTATGCGCACATCTTTTTGGCGAATGTTCTGCCCGTCTGCCCGGCAAATATCTTGATAATCCCCGATCCGGTGTACATAGCCTCTCCCCTTTTCGCTCCAATAATATCGGCTGTGACCCTTGCAACCACATTATAGCAGACCCAAGGGTACTTCTCAACACAATATACCCGTTCCGGCAGGAAAAGTTGCGTTGTTTCGGCTGTTTTTGGCCATAAAAAACGCCGCCTGCGAGTGCGGGTATATGTTTGTAACATATTATAGCATAGTTTGCCCGGCTTGGAACCGCTAATTTTGATATAACATGATATGTTTGTTTCCAGAACAACCCTGCGCTTTCCGGCAAATGTGAGCGTAGTAAAGCAGGGTTTCCAAAGGGACGTCCGGCCCTTTGGCAGGAGCTCGAGGGCAGCGCCCTCGAATGATTCCAGTGCTTGAAGGCAGCGCCCTCGAATGGTTTTTCCTCGGGGTTCCACCCCAATCCCCGCTCAGGGGCAAAGCCCGTGAGAACCCCTTTACTTGAAGTTCACACAGCAAACAGGGTTTCCAAAGGGACGACCGTCCCTTTGGCAGGAGCTCGAGGGCAGCGCCCTCGAATGATTCCAGTGCTCGAGGGCAGCGCCCTCGAATGATTCCAGTGCTCGAGGGCAGCGCCCTCTAAAATCTCTTACTCTTTCGTCGGCCTCGATTCAAAGAACGCGCGCGACTCCTCCAGCGCGGCGCACGCGCGCCAAGTCTGGCCGGGAACCACTTCCGCGCGGTTTAGCCCGTGATAATCGCTGCCGCAGGTCACAAGCATGCCGCTTTGGCGCGCAATGCTTACGAGCAGAGCGCCTTCCCCTTCGCTGATGGAAGGGTGGAACGCCTCCAGCCCCATCAGCCCGTATCCTCGCAGGAGCGCCGAGAGCTTATGCGGGTCGGGATTGCCGTGCATCGGGTGTGCCCAAACGGGCACGCCGCCCGCGCCGAGGATGAGCGAAATCACCTGCTCCGGCGTAAAGCGCTCCACGGCAAAGTAGCCCGGCCTGCCCTTATGCAGATACCGGGTGAACGCTTCCCGCACGGTTTCCGCAAAGCCGCCCGCAACGAGCGCAAGCGCAAAATGCAGCCGGGTCGCAACACCGCCGTCGCGGTTCAGCAGCGGCTCAATCTCCACGCCCGCTAAGCGCAGACGGCGGATGATCTCCCCGTTGCGCTCGATGCGGCGTTGCCGCGCTGTTTCAAGCGCCGCGCTGAGGCGCGGTTCGGCAATATCCACATCCAGCCCCAGAATATGCAGTTCGTGCGGCCACTCCGTGTCCATCTCCAGCGCGGGCAAAACGCGAACGCCAAGGCTCTTTCCCGCCGCCAACGCTTCCGTTACTCCGGTGACGCAGTCGTGATCCGTCAGCGCGGCGAGGGTTACGCCAAGCGACGCCGCACGTGAAACGACCTCGCTCGGCGAGTCCGATCCATCCGAGCATTTGCTGTGCAGGTGCAGATCAAAGGGCTGATTCATTGTGTTTTGCGTTTCTGTTTGTGTCATGCGAAAATTTAAATCTCCGTTATCTGAAAACGGGGCGGCCTGGCCGCCCCGTTTTTGTTTGTTGCCTGTGTTAATGGATTTTTTGTTACGCTTCGCTGCCGCTGGGTACGGCGCCGTCCGGCATGCCGCCCTGATCCGCTTCCGGCTTGGGCGCTTTGGGCGCGCGTTTTGCGGGCGCTTTCTTCTTTGGTTTGCCCATCACGGTGGAAGCGTCTTCGCCGCTCAAAATGGCGGCAAACTCCTCGCCGGAGATGCGCTCATACTCAATGAGCACGTTTGCCAGACGATCCAGCGCTTCCATATTCGAGCTGATGGCAACCTTTGCGCGCTCGAACTGCTCGTCCAGAATCTTGCGCACTTCGTCGTCCACCTTGGCCGCGAGGGATTCGGAATAGTTCCGCTGATGCCCCCAGTCCTTGGCAATGAATACTTCCTCCTGACCGCCGAGGAAGATCGGGCCTACGGTATCGCTCATGCCGTACTCGGTGACCATTTTATGCGCAATCTCGCTCGAGCGCTGCAAATCGTTGTACGCGCCGGTGGAAACGTCGTCAAACTTGAGCAGTTCGGCAACGCGCCCGCCCAGCGCCATGGCGATGCGGTCGAGCAGCTTGTTCTTGGTAACGTGCATCATGTCCTCTTTGGGCAGATACATCGTGTAACCCGCCGCCATGCCGCGCGGGACGATGGAGACTTCGTGCACGGGGTCGCATCCTTCCAGCTTGAGGGCTACGATGGCATGCCCCGCCTCGTGGTAGGCCGTAATGCGTTTGTCGCTTTCCGTAATCACGCGGCTGCGCTTTTCCGGTCCCATCTGCACGCGGGTGATGGCTTCTTCGAGTTCCGTCATGGAGAGGGTCTTCTTGCCTGCGCGCGCGGCGAGAATTGCCGCTTCGTTGAGCACGTTTTCCAAATCCGCGCCGGTGAAACCGGGTGTGCGCTTGGCGAGGACGGCGAGATCCACTTCCGGCGCAAGCGGCTTGTTGCGCGCGTGTACCTTGAGAATTTCCTCGCGGCCCTTCACATCCGGGTAGCTCACGGTAATCTGCCGGTCGAAGCGGCCGGGACGCAGCAGCGCCGGGTCGAGGATATCCGGGCGGTTGGTCGCGGCAATGACGATAATGCCTTCGTTGGGCGCAAAGCCGTCCATCTCCACGAGCAGCTGGTTGAGCGTCTGTTCGCGCTCGTCGTGTCCGCCGCCCATGCCCGCGCCGCGGTGGCGTCCGACGGCGTCGATTTCGTCAATAAAGACGACCGAAGGGGTTGCGCGCTTGGCGGTCTGGAACAGATCGCGCACGCGCGACGCGCCGACGCCGACGAACATCTCCACAAAGTCCGAACCGGAAATCGAGAAGAACGGAACCTTCGCTTCCCCCGCGACGGCTTTTGCCAGGAGAGTTTTGCCCGTGCCCGGAGGGCCCACAAGCAGAACGCCCTTGGGAATCCGCGCGCCGATGGCTTTGAATCGCGCGGGATTGCGCATGAAATCGACAATCTCCTTGAGCTCTTCCTTCTCCTCGTCCGCGCCGGCGACGTCCGCAAACGTTACATGCAGCTTGTCCCCCGTCTGCAGGCGCGCGCGGGATTTGCCGAAGTTGGTCATCTGCTTGCCGCCGCTCTGGGCGCGCATCATAAAGAAGTAGAACACGCCGAACGCGCCGAAGATCAGTATGTAAGGCAGTATGATCGACCAGATCGACTCCTCCATAATTTTCGATTCATAAGCAAACGAATAGTCTGCACTGGAAACCTCGTCCACGCTGGTAAACTTGTCCGCATTTGTGGCGTAAACGATGGCCGCCATGTCCGCGCGGAAGGTCGCTTCGGACGGAATGACCACGTAGAACTCCGCCTTCTTGGGCAGGTCTTTCGCCGTCAGCGCGCTGTTGCCGTAGAGGCCGTAGACTTCGCGCTGGTTGACCTGAATCGCTTTAATGGTCTTTCCGGAAGGGGCATCGGCAGTTTCCGTATTGGTCACCAACTGCAGAAAGTCGGTGTTGTAATCCAATTCATCCGGCTCTTTGCTCGTCAGGTTCATCCCGGATACCATGTAGATAATTGCCGCAAAGAGCAGAACCCAAATGACGGCCGTCATGACTTTTTTATTCAAACAATTGTCCTCCATCTGCGGGTTGCGGTCGTTGTTCCGCGTGCCGCGCATTGATCCATAGCAGGGCGCCTTCTCTCTTTTGCGCCTGCCGTTTGCCGCTTCTTGCGGCGGGCTTATAAACTATTCGGAATACACCGAGGATTTCAAAACGCCAACGAACGGGAGGTTCCTGTAGAACCCTTCGTAGTCCAGGCCGTAGCCCACGACGAACTCGTTGGGAATCAAGAATCCGCGGTAGTCGGGCGTAATGTCGCATTCCCTGCGCTCGGGCTTATCGAGCAGGCAGCAGACTTTGAGCGAGGCGGGGCTGCGGCTGGATAGCAGCTTGGTCAGATGCAGCAGCGTCAACCCGCTGTCCATGATGTCCTCGGCAATGATGACGTGCTTGCCCGCAATGGACGTATCCAAGTCCTTTGTAATGCGCACGATGCCGCTGGTCTTCTGCTCGGTGCCGTAGCTGCTGATGCCCATGAACTCCATCTGCATGGGAATCCGCATGGCGCGCGCAAGGTCGGCAAAAAGCACGACCGCGCCTTTGAGGATGCAAAGCAGCACAACGTCGCCTTCGACGTTTTCGTAGTCCTTGGAGAGCTGCTCGCCCAACTCCGCGATGCGCTGGCGAATTTCTTCCTCCGAAAGGAGCACCTTTGCAATATCGTCCCGCATGATTTTCCCTCTCAAGAGCCCTTACCCCCTGTAAACGTAATATGCAGTATGTTTTCCGTTTCCGGCTTGACTTTTGCGCGTTCGGAAAGCGCAAGCCCGGCCGCAAAATATACTTCGTTTCCCGCGCAGATCAGAGGGAGATCCCGGTGTTCGCGCGGAATTTTTTTATCGATCAAAACGTCCTTGAGCTTTTTGGATCCCGGCGCGCCAAACGGCCAGAACCGGTCGCCGGTTCGCCTTGTTCGGACAACCAGCTCTTCGGGCAGCGCGTCCGCGTCCAGATACGCTTCATCCGCGTTCGCCGGTTCGCGGTAGGCGGAAACCCGTTCGGAACGAATCACGCCCAGGGGTGTTACAGTCGTACCCTCCCGCACAAACGGCGTTTCAAACGTAATCGGAGCGGAATATCTTCCGATATACAGCTTAGTTGCGTCCGTCCATGCGCTGAAACCACCGGAAAGCTCGATCACGGTGCCCGTTTTCGCCTTAGCCAGCGCCAGAACCCGCCTGACATCCGCTTCCGAAACGTCCTCATCCAGCGCGTAGACACGCCGCTTGAGTATTCTTGCGCTCAAAGGCTGCGGCAACTGCGAAAGTTGTTTGCGGTTCAGCCCCTCGCCAATGAGGAGTTCGCGTTCCG
>JBDKTD010000272.1:0-4023 GCA_039680365.1 Clostridiaceae bacterium | reverse complement strand
CGTGAGCGAGCGGAAGGTCTCCTGCGGATTGTTCTCCGTAACGCACATGCGCCCGCCTAGTTCGTGAACCAGCGTCACCGTCTCTTTTTCGCGGAGCTGCGCGCCGCCGGTTACGCCGAATAAATCTACGCTTGCCTCGAACTCCGTCGATATATTGAGCGCATAGGTCGCGTCCACGGTAAGCGTCATACCGTTTTTCATGACGACGAACCCCAGCGCGCAGTCCTCGACCTCGAATTTCTCCGGTTTCCACGGCCCCCAAAAGTTCGCCTCGCTTCCGCGGCGGGCGATTCTATCGTACGCTGTCCCAACGGCGTAGGCAGGCTCAAACGTGTTGGAGAGCCACATCGCGAGATCCAGCGCGTGGGAGCCGATGTCGATCAGCGGCCCGCCGCCCTGCAGTGCGCGGTTTGTGGTCACACCCCACGTGGGCGCGGCGCGGCGGCGTATGGCGTACGCCTTTGCGTAATAGATCTCCGAGAAGAATCCTTCTTCTTGCAGGCGATGAACATACAGCGCCTGGTTTGTAAAGCGATTCTGGTAGGAAATATGCAGCATACGGCTGTTTTGCTCGGAAGCTTCCAGCATCGCCTTTGCGTCGGCGGCGGTGATCGCCATCGGCTTTTCGCAGACGACGTGCTTGCCCGCGTTCAGCGCGCCTACGGCGTAGCCAGCGTGCGTGCTGTTGGGCGTTGCGATGAAAACGACGTCCACGCCGTCGAGCGAAAACGTCTCCTCCGCGCTGCCCGGTAACACCGTATCCGCAAGACCGAACGCGTCTTTGCAGAAACGAGCCGTTTCGGGGTTCGTGTCGTAGAGCGCATGAATGCGAAGCCTTGCATCCGCCTTTGCCAGCGGAAGGTGTTTTTTTTGCGCTATCGCTCCGCAGCCGATAAACGCCGCGTTGAGAACCGAATCCATACCCAGCCTCCTGCAACAGGCGAATCAGCCTTTTACGGCGCCGGACGTGACGCCTTTAATGATGTACTTTTGAAAGAACGTAAAGATTGCCACCGGCGGGATGATGCCGATCAGCGACGCCGCCGCCATGATATGCCAGCGAATCGTCGTGTCCGTCAGCAGGCTGTAAACCGTCAGCGTCAGCGGATAGGTCTTTGCGTCGGAGAGTAAAAACAGCGGGATTACAAAATCGTTGTAGCTGTTGATGAACACGAAAATCGCGCCTACCGCGATGCCAGGCCCGCTGATGGGAAAGATAATTCGAATCAGCGTCTGCATATAGTTACAGCCGTCGATGGAGGCCGCCTCGTCCAGCTCCGCGGGCAGCGTGGAGAAATACCCGTGGTGGATTGTAACAACGAGAGCCAGATTAACTGCCGAGTAGACAAGGATCAGCGCGAGCGGTGAATTGCGTATGCCAAGAGAGTTGAACGTTTTGTACAGCGTTGGCAGGAGCACGATGCCCGCCATCATCTGTGTAAGCAGCAGCGTAAAGAGTACGCCCCGGCGCAGGCGGAATTTATAGCGCGCTATCGCATACGCCGCCGGAACGGAGATCGCGGTGGTCAAAAGCGTCGCCCCCGCCGCGTAGAGGAAACTGTTGAGGATGTGGTCGTAGATCAGAACGAACGCGTCCTTAAAGTTTGAAAGCTCGAAATAGTGCGGAACGAGCTGCGCTTCCAGCATGTTGGAATACGGCGTAAGCGCAACGATCAGCGCCGCATAGATCGGAATAATCGCAAACAGGCAGAAGATAACGCTCAGAACGATTCGCAGCACCTTGGCGAGGATGGATTCCTTATACAGCATTACGCATCCTCCTTTCCGCTGATCTTCCAGTAGATGATTGTGATCGTAACAAGAACGGCAATAGCGATGAGCGACCAGGCGGAAGCCGTTCCGAGGTTCTTCATGCCGAACATCTCCTGATAGATTCGCATGGGAATCGTCTTGGTCGCATCCACCGGTCCGCCGCCGGTCATGCCATAGATAATATCGAACACCATAAAAGTCCAAACCGTCAGAACGATCAGCGTGCTGGCAGTGATGGTTTTAAGGTTCGGGAGCGTTATGCGGAAAAACCGCTGCACGGAGTTTGCGCCGTCCACACACGCCGCTTCATACAGCTCGGCGGGGATTGTCGTCAGCGCGGAATAGTAGTTCATAAACGCAAACGGCGTTGCGCGCCAAATGCGCGCGACAATGACCGACCCCAGCGCGTTTTTAAACCCGAGGAAGCTGACGGAATCCGTGATCAAGCCTATTTTCTTCAAAAAAACGTTGATAATGCCGAAATCGGGGTTATATACAAACCGCCAGCAGGAGGCGACGATGATCAAGGGGATGGCGTACGGCAAAAGGCTCATGGAAACGACCGCCTTTTTGCCGGCAAAGTTCCGGTTGCATACCAACGCAAGCGTCAGGCCAAGCAGCAAGGCGGGGATAACCGAACCGAACGTCCAGATCAGCGTCGTGATTACGGTCTTGGGAATATCCGCCTGAATCAGAGTGAAATTCTTGAGCCCGACAAACTTGCCCGCCGAAGATCCGGTGAATCCCGTAAACGCGTTGAAGCAAACTTTGACGAGCGGATATGCGTAGATAAATCCGAGTATAAGCGCCAGCGGCAGAAGTGAAAAAAACACCCGCCGCCTTTGTATCGCTTTCATGCAAAGCACCTCCTAAACAATCGAATAAAACCAGGACGTCAAGACCGCGCTTGCATGATTTCATCGAATCCGGACTGGTTTTATAAACCAGTCCGGAGAAACCAGTTCGGCTGAGTGATGCGGCTCCCCCGCCGCAGAACGCGTCTGTGCTTGTTTCGGTGCGGCGGGAGAGCCCGCAGGAGATGTACGCTCGTTGTTGCGCGCGGTAACGCCCTGCGCGGCTTCCGCAGCGGCGGCAAGAGCATCCTCGGCATTGATCTGACCAAGCACAAGCTGCTGCCAGACTTCTTCCAGCGCGGTGTAATACGCGGCGGGTGTTGCGCTGTTGCGGCCGATCATGCCGTAGAGCTTGTAGTTCTGCGCTTCGTCATAGAAGACCTTCCAGTAGTCATACTGGAATGCTGCGTTGTCAAATTCGGACTCGTACAGCGGCGCGGAACCGTAGATAACATGGTGGGAGAGCAGAATCTCCGGGCTCATGAGGAACTCGATGAGCTTTGCGGAAGCGGCCGCAGTCGATTCGCGCGTTGCAATCCAGCCGTTCGTGCCGGCCCAGTCGATCTTCTTGCCGTTCGGGCCAAGCGGAACGGATGCGATTCCGATGGAGCTGCTGTCCAGATCGTCGCCAAATGCGGCCTTGAATGTCGGTACCGCCCACGGGCCGTCGAAGATAATGCCGACCTGACCATCGCGCAGCAGAGCGCGGAGTTCGCCGCGACCATATTCCGTCGGGGAGGTCTGCGCGTATTTGGAGAGATTTTCAACCATCGTGAGCGCCTGCAGGCCTTCCGCCGTGTTGAACTGCGGCATGCTGCTGCTGTCAAGAACGGAAGCTTCGGTCGCCTGATTGAGGAACAGGCCAACGAACTCTTCGAGCACTTCGGAGCCGGTGATTGCAGGGATGCCGATGCCGGGCGTGCCGGTCTTATCATAGATGGTCTGGACGGCCGTCAACAGCTCGTCCCAGGTGGTGGGCGGCGTGTTCGGGTCGAGACCCGCGGCGGTGAAGACGTCCTTGTTGTAATACATCACAAACGTATCGACAGAGCTCGGCACATAATATACGCCGTCCATGTCTCCGGTATCAACGAGATCCCAAACGCCTTGCGGAATCTGATTGAAGAAATCTTTGCTGAGGTAATTGCTCAGGTTAACGAGGTGATCGTGCGCGGAGGAATCATAGAGCTTGTTGTCCCACCAGAAGATGACGTCCGGCTGGGTATCCGCTTCAAAATAGGTCGGATACGTCTGAATCCAGCCTGCCCAGGACTCATACATGATTTCCACGTTGATGTTCGGATTCTCCGCTTCGAATTTCTGAATAGCGGGTTCCAGGAAGGACTTTACCTTTTCTTCGTCGCCGGGACGCAGAATGGTAATCGTAACCGGCTCA
>JBDKTD010000093.1:0-19505 GCA_039680365.1 Clostridiaceae bacterium | reverse complement strand
TCCATTTGATGCGGGGGCCGAGCGTATCGCCCTTCTGCTTTTTGAGGAACTTGTAGAGCGCGCTCTCGTTTTTGCCGTTGACGTCGATCTTGGCAAACCGGGGGAACGTCGTTCCATAGTTCAGGGTGCAGAACGTGTGGATTTCCTCCACCGTGCCGGGCGCCTGACCCGCAAACTGGTTGCAGGGGAAGTCGAGAATGACAAGCCCTCTGTCTTTATACGAGTCGTAAAGCTTCTGTAAGCCCGAATACTGAGGCGTAAAACCGCAGCCCGTTGCCGTATTGACGACCAGAACTACCTGGCCTTTGTACTGGGAAAGCGAAACGTCGTTGCCGGACATATCCTTTACCATGATATCATAAAAACTCATCGTCGTTTGCTCCTTTCGCTTGATTGCAATTACATTGTATTCAATCTTTATTCGCTTGTCAATACTAATTATTATTATTTTTATTTCTATTACTAAATATGGGATTCCAAGGGGGCTCATCCATTTGGCGTGCCTGGAGTGCGGCATAACGCAAGAGCCGCCCATTTCTGAGCGGCTCTTGCAGTTCGGGAGGCGAACCCCCGGATGAATTGATGTTCTTAGGCGATCTCCAGCCGGCGCGAGGTGGGCAGCGTTTCCTGCTTTTTAGGCAGTGTCAACTTGAGCACGCCATTTTCGTAAGCGGCGGAGACGTCCTCGGTGCGGATTCCAGCCATGTCAAAACTGCGGCTGAAGCTGCCATAGCTCCGTTCGCGCTTAACAAAGTTGCCTTTTCCGTCCTTTTCCTCTTTCTCGTCAGTACGTTCGGCGCGGATGGTGAGGGTTTCGCCTTCGAGATCCACGCTGATGTCTTCCTTCCTAAATCCGGGCAAGTCGGCTTCCAGCAGGAAGCTGTCGCCATTGTCACGGATGTCCGTCTTGAAGTCGGCGATCGCGGATTCGCCAAAATTTAGATTTAGGAAGCGACGCTGCATGTCGTCCAGCTCTTCAAACGGATTGAACCAGGCTACTGCGCGTTTCCTTCCATACGGTACCAGTTCAAACATAAGTCACTCCTCCTTTGGAAAAATGATGATTTCTTTTGTGTCCCCTTCCAACCGTCCCTCGAATGAGAGGTTCGCTTTCTGATGAAGCGGTTCTCTTTGGGGGAACATCTGTATCATATAAAATCATTTTTACAAAAAAAGAGAAAAAGTGTAATGGAAATGTGAAATTTAGCACTCGTCTTAATAGAGTGCTAGCAACGATGTGTTTCGCCTGCCGTCATGTGTTCTATGGATGAACATCAGCACAAAAGCGAAGAAAAACCCGCCGGTTTCGGGCGGGTAAGAATACTGATTTTGATGAAGTTACCAGTCGTTGAGATCCCACTCGCTGGTGGCTTTTGGATCGGTCGAGCGGCGCACGAGCAGGCTCGTTTCCAGTTTGACCGTCCTTGCGGGGGCGTTCTCGCCCTCGGCAATGCGCCAGAGCAGCAGTTCCACCGCCGCCTGCCCCATGCGCTGTTTGGACACGGAGACGGTGGAGAGCGGAGGCTCGATCAGCGTTCCGGGGAAGTTGTCGTCAAAGCCCAGCACCGCCACATCCTCCGGCACCCGCAAACCCGCTTCCTTGAGCGCGCGCACCGCGCCAACCGCCATTTGGTCGTTGCCACACTGCACCGCGTCGATGGTTTTGCCGGAGGCCAGCAGCGCGCGCATTTCGCGATAGCCGCTCTGCGGCGTATAGTCGCCTTCCCGCACAAGCTTCGCGTCCGGCTCCAACCCCGCGTTCAACAGCGCTGCAAGGTACCCTTCGTAGCGCTTTTTGCCCATCATGAACCGGTGCATGGGCGCCGCGATATAGGCGATGTTTTTCCGCCCGATGGCGAGCAGGTGCTCCGCCGCTTCCCTGGACGCGGCTTTGTTGTCCACAATCACGGCGTCGAGGCCTTCTCTTGGCGCTTCCTCAAAGAACACGACCGGAATTCGCTTACCGCCGATGGAGAGCTGGGTAAGTTCGTCGATATACGCGGCGTTTTCCTGCGGGTCGCAGCAGGTGGAGAGCAGCACGCCGTCCGCGCGGAGGCGCTTGAGGGTTTGAATCGTACGGCGCTCCTTTTCAAAATCTTCCCCGGTTTCGTAGATGGTCAGCGAATACCCGTTCTGCGCCGCCGCCGTCTGCATGCCGCGCAGCACTCTGGGAAAGAACACGCTCACGATGGAAGGAACGATCACGCAGAGCGTATTCGTCTTCCCGCTCTTGAGGCCGCTGGCGAGGGTGTTTGCTTCGTACTGCAGCTCGTCCACCGCCTGCAAAACCCTTGCTCGCAGCTCGTCGCTGACGCTCTTTGTGCCGTTGAGCACGTTGGAAACCGTGGAAATGGAAACGCCGGCATACGCCGCAACATCCACGATGCTCACGGTGCGCTCCGGCGTCGGTTGTGGTTTCTTTGTCATAGGTTCGAAAGATACCCTTTCATGTTCTGCAGCCAGCGCGTTGCCGCCAGTTCGTCGCTCGGAAGCGGCAAGCATTCCGCGCTGATTTCGCCTTTGTAGCCGCTCTGCTTGAGCGCGGCGAAGAGGGCGGGAAAGTCCGTATGCCCGCCGCCCGGATACAGGCGGTTGGAGTCCGCGGCGTGAATATACTGAATTAAGTCTGCGTTGTCGAAGAGGGCGGAAACAGGATCGCGCTCCTCAATATTCATATGGAACGTATCCGCAAGGATGCCGGTGGACGTCAGCCCGGCGGAGCGGATAAAGTCCGCCGCGTCGCCAACGCTGCAAAGATAGTTGTTCTCGTAGCGGTTGATGGGTTCCAGGAGCAGCGTTACCCCGCGCTCGAGCGCGTATAAATCTGCGCGCGCCATCGCTTCCGCCAGACGATCCAGACACTCTTTTTTCTGTTCGGGCGAAGGAATGTTTCCGCGAAGGCAGCCAACGATCACCTTTGCGCCCAGCACGGACGCCGCGTCGAGAAAGCCCTTCAGACGCTGGAGCGCAAGCTCACGCGTTTGCGAATCGATCAGCGAAAGTCCGTCGTCCACATACGCGCGCCCTGTGCCCAGCGCGCTGACGCATAAACCGGTCCTATCGAGCGCCTGTTCGAGCTTTTGCAGTTCCAGCTCTTCCGGCGCGCGCACGTGCAGCTCAACACAATCATAGCCGAACTCGCCCGCCGCTTCAATGCCTTTGATGAGATTCCCGCCGTAAAGAAACGGCGCGCCCGCTCCGCGCTGTTTGACCACCGTCATGCAGAGTTTGGGGTTGAACATCGTCTTGCCCTCCGTATGGTTCATGCTTTGCTCGAACTTGAGAATCGTTGGATTCGCTGTTAATAGCGCTTGATATGCCGAAAAAAGGGTTGCGCGCGGACGGTTACCGTGTGTTTGCCAGCCGCCCGCGCGCATGTTCAAAGGGAAAAGGGGAAACGATCGTTAGGAGGTTATGCGATCCCTCGCGCCAAATCCAAAAAGCGCGGAGGAAACTGAGTTGCTTCGTTACTTGACGTCGAACGTGAGCATGACCTTGAACGCGTCGGACTTGAGCTTGCAGGCCACGTCGAACGCTTCGTGAATCTGCCCGAACGGGTAGTAATGCGTGTTGAGTTCGCCAAAGTCGATGCCTTTTTCCTTGAGCGCGGTCATAAAGCGAATGGTGCGCTGGCCGAAGTTACGCGTGCCGCCGGAACCGCTGATGGAGAGCGTCCGCCAGATCGTCCGCCCCAGCTCGACGGGAACCTTGCGCCCGATGGAGTGGCCAATCAGCCGCACGCGCGCGCTGTGCCCCGCCACCTCGAAGAGCGACGCGATGGCTCTGTCGTTGCCGCTGGCTTCCACAACAACGGTGCCCATGCGCCCGTCGGTGAGCCGCTCGATTTCTGGCACGAGAGCGACCGCCGTGGGATCGACAACATAGTCCGCGCCGAACTTCTTTGCAATAGCGCGCCGTTTTTCAAACGGCTCGACCACGATGACCTTGGCCCCGCTCATCTTTGCGGTCATCACGGCGGAAACGCCGACCGGCCCGCAGCCCATGATGATTGCGATATCGGAAGCGTCGATGTAGCCGCCGTTGCCCCAGATGCCGTAATAGCCGATGGAGAACGTTTCCACCCAAGCCGCGTCCGCATAGCTCCAGTTATCCGGCACGCGGTGGACATACTGCTCCTCGATGACCATGTATTCGCCCATGCCCCCGGGAGAGTCGGGGCGGAAGCCCGCCTCGCGCATGTTCAAACAGGCGGACGGCATAAGCCCGTCCTTGCAGTTGCGGCAGACGCCGCAGGCCATAACGCAGTCGCCCGTGACCTTGTTGCCCACCTGAAGGGTATGCACGCCCGCGCCGACGGCGGCGATTTTGCCGCCCCATTCGTGACCCGGCGTATAGGGAGCGATGTCGTAACGGCCTTCCTTGGACTTACCTTCAAAGCACTCCACGTCCGAGCCGCAGATGCCGCAGGCGCCAACCTGCACGAGCACCTGATTGTCCTTGAGCGCGGGAACCTCGACTTCTTCAACCTGGAGGTCGAAAGGCTTATGCAGAAACGCGATCTTTGCTTTCATAAAACTTTTTCGTCCTTTCTTCTATATAAATTGATCGATTGCTGTTCTTCTTACAGATGATCGAAAATGCCGATACGCGGCAGTTCGTCCACGGATTTCCAGCCTTCGCTGAGCGGCTCTTTCGGCAAACGCAGTTTTGCTTACAGGTGTTCGAAAATGCCGATACGCGGCAGTTCGTCCACGGACTTCCAGCCTTCGCTGAGCGGCTCTTTCGGCAAAACGCAGTTTTGCTTACAGGTGTTCGAAAATGCCGATGCGCGGCAGTTCGTCCACGGACTTCCAGCCTTCGCTGAGCGGTTCTTTTAAGAACGGCGCCATCTCCTCTTCCTTGCGGAGCGTAATCTTCTCCACCGGCGGAACTTTACCGGAGGGGTAGGCTTCCAGGATCTGATCGTTGAGGAGCGTCAGGTACTTCAGAATCGCGACGATCGGGCGCTTGGCCTTGCGTGCGTCCGAGGTGGACGGGCAGCCGACCACGCCTTCCGGCGTTGCCGCGCGCTCGATGGCGCTGTGCCCCTCGCCTTCGCTCCAGCGGTTCGGGCGGCGGAACGGATCGACGGATTTATCAAAGTGCTCGTCCGGCAGGAGCGGTTCGCCCCAGGAATCCTGCACGGCGGCCATGTTGACCATGTCCTTGAACAGCAAAAGCGCAACGGAGGTCTCCGCCTCGTCGGCGTGAATAAAGTGTGTGCCAAGGCTCAATTCGCTGTCGATGGGGTAGAAAAACTCGCGCACGGCGCGGTGCCATTCGATCACGCGGAAGATGCCCGGCAGCTGGTAGCGCTTGCAGAACTCCTGAATCGCACTTTCGAGCATCCAGAGATGGCCGTGGTTGTTGACGAAGATGATCTTGCGGTAGCCGTCGTTCCAAAGCCCCAGCATCGTATAGATGAGCATCTCCTTGACCGCTTCTTCGGGCATAATCACCGTGCCCGGCATGCCGATGTGGTGGTATGGATGCCCGCCGTAGTTGAGCGGCGTGAACGCAAGGTTGATCTCCTTGCCCTGCTTTTTCGTGTATCTGCGGACGCCTTCGAGAATCTGCGTGCACATGAAGGTATCCAGGCCGGTGTTGGCGTGCATGCCGTGGTTCTCCGTGCAGCCGATGGGCACGAACACGATGTCGTTCTTGCGGCGCTTCTCAATCTGATTTGCGCGCGGCGTATTCTGGATATACGTTCCCGCCACGCCCAGTTCTGAAGGCGAAGGGATGCCGTAGGCTTCCAGCTCCGCGTCGAGCTGCGCCTCGTTCATATCCCAAACCGCTTTTTTCATGCGCCCGACGGACGTATCCTCAAAGATGATCGCCGGGTCTTCCGTCAGGAGCCACTTTTTCTTTTCCATGCTGAATCCTCCCCTATTTTGTAGAAAAACGTTTTTCTTTCAGGGTAAAAAAGATGCTTTCGGTCGTGATCCCTTCGAATTTTGGTGCTTTTCCGGATTGACGTTTTGTGAGCCGTGTAAAAAAGAATCAAAAACTGCGAACGCTTCGAAATGAATGCCTCGATAGAAAAACGTTTTTCTAGTTGACAATATAAACATAGCACCGTTGCAATTGCGCGTCAAGAGGGGTAAGTAAAAAAAGTTTTCGCCTGCCGTTGCGCCGCCCAAAAAAAGAAAAGGCCCCGCTAAAAGCGGGGCGAGAACAACTCGTATCGATTAAACCGGTGTGTCGGTTTTGGACTGCTTTTTGACCATGCGGATGACAACGATGTACATTGTAATCACAAACGCGAGGAACAGCAGCGCCGAGAGCGCGGTGCCAATCAGCGCGCAGGCGTCGTAAAACCCGTGCAGCAGTACGGCGGAAAGATACGCCGTCCAGAGGTTGCGCTTTCTGCCGCGAACGTCCCCCTGATCCGCGCAGAGTTTGGCTCTACCATAGAACAACCCCATGAACACCGCAAACCCCATATGCGCGGGGATGGCAAGCACCGCGCGGAGCAGCGCAGTGGAGAGACCGTAACCCATGACGTAGCTGAAGTTTTCAAACGCGGCAAATCCCAGCGAGAGAAATACGGCATACACAATTCCATCGAAGCGGTAGTTGAAGTTCGGGTCTTTCCATGTGCGGAGTTTGAGAAAGAAAAACTTTGCGCCCTCTTCCGCAACCGCAACCACAAGAAACGCCATCACGATAGTATGCGCGGGCGTTCCCTCCGCGAGGAATGCCGAAAGCACGCCCTGTCCGATGGACTCCAGCAAAATGGCGATCAGCGCCGCCGCAATTCCCAGAAACACCAGCGAAACGAGCATGCCCGCCGGTTCTTTTTCCACCGTGTCCTTGCGGTAAATATAGCGCATTAAAAACAGCGCGGGCCGAATCGCCGCGGCGATATAGACGATAATTGTCAGAAATATCGGCAGAGTGCTCAGCAAAATAATACCGCCTTTCGTGCGTTCAATCGATATAAGCGCCTCTATCCCGCGCTACGCGCGCGGCGCGAACCTGCGCTTACCGGTCAGGACGTCGAGCGTAATTCTATGCACGGCGGTGATCTTCATCACCTCGTCGCCGCAGGGATCGTCGCAAAAGCCGCAGTGTTCCATCAACAGGCGGACGCCCTTTTTCGCTTCTTCCCCCTCCAGCAGTTCCGCGTTGCCCCAGCCGATCAGGCTTTCGTAGTCGCAGGTTGCGCCGCCTTCGCCGTTATCGACAAAGCCGTTGCAGACGTCCGCTTCCACGCAGACGCGCGGGTGCTTTTTGAGCAGTTCGAACTTCCGCCCGGCGACTGCGCCGTGGAAGTAAACGGACACCGTTTCACCGGTTACTTCGTAGCCGAACGAAACAGGTACGATATACGGCGCGTCGTCGTCCAGTATTCCAAGACGAATCGTGTCGCACCGTTCCAGCAGGGCGATCTTCTCCTGAAAATCAGTAATCTCGCGGTTGGCTTTTCGCATGATCTCTCCATTCGTACAGAACGTGTTCTATTTATGAGAAAGAATACCATATTCTCCGCCGAAAAAAAAGCATGCGGCTCGTTCAAATTACATCGCCGAAATGGCAAGCGGCGAAACGCGGGCGAATTCCCACGCGAGTGCTGAATAATTTCAGGCTGTATGCAGACAGCACACCAACACAGGCTGTCGGCGTGCTATACTCTTAATAAAGCAGTACTTCAGATGCCGAGAATCCTCGATTCGGCTCATGGTTTCGATCACAAATTGAGTAAAAAAGGATGGTTCCCCGACATGGATCAATCAAAGAAGTTTCTTTGCCTGCTTTGCGCAGTATTCCTCGCCTGTTCTCTCTTTGCCTGCGCGCCGGCGGCAGCGGCACCCGCCGAACCTGCGGCAAACGCGGAAACCGCCGCCCCTGCCGCGAGCGACCCGGTCGAGGCCGCTGCGACGGCGGACGAACTCAACGCGCTGATCGAGCAGTATCAGACCGCGGGCGATTTTGACGGCGTGTACCGCGCGGCGCTCAAGCTCAGCGAGCTGGAGCCGGACAACGCAACCGCCTATCTGACCGCGGCGAGCGCGCTGTTAGCCCTTAACGAACAGAACGAGCAGGAGATGAAGCGCATCCTCGCCCTCGGCATGACCAACGCGCCGGAGAGCGCGGAAACCATCACCGGCTGGATGGACGAAAACGGGCTTGGCGCGGCTCAGATAGCGGAGTTTGTTCCCGATTATACCGACGTCAGCCAGATCAATACGGAAGGCACCACGCCGGGCAATCTCACCAATGCCATGAAGCGGGATGGTTTCTGGGTGGGCGGACTCGTGACTTCACAGGCGGGCTGGGTCTACTTTTCGCGCGTGGACAATGGGTATGCGCTCTACAAGATGCGCGCCGACGGCAGCGAACTGCAGGCGGTTTCCAATGTGCACGCGATCAGCCTGAACGTCGTTGGCGACTGGCTGTACTTTGCCAACGTTGACGACGGAAGGTGCCCATACCGTATGCGCTCGGACGGCACCGGCCTTGAAAAGCTCGCGGACTTCGGCTGTTCGTTTCTCTCCGTCGCGGGCGATTGGGTGTACTGCGACGGCTCCACCGTCAACGGGCTGTATCTGAGTCGCTTCAAAACCGACGGTTCCGAGGAAACGGTTCTCTTCGAAGGCCCGGTCATCCTCTGCTGCGAATATAACGGCTACGTGTACTTCAACATCAAGAGCATGGACGAAGGCGGATTTTTGCGCATCGGCGTCGATGGAACCGGCAAGCAGCAGTTGCTGCCCAACATGCTCTCTTTTTACTGCATTGCAAACGACCGCATCTATTTCGTCGACGAAAGCAACCCCACCATGGTCAAAAGCATGAATCTTGACGGAAGCGATGTTTTAAACGTGTTTCAATCGAACGATACGGTCATCGCGCTCAATATATCCGGCGACTACCTGCTCATTGCGAAAGGCGTTTCCTACGATAACGACGGATTCACCCTCAGCAGAGGCATCCAGATTGTCAGCCTCGATACCGGCGAAGTCGTCCGCGAGTGGGAATCGGCGGCTGAGCCGCTCTGCGTAGCGGAAGGGCTGTTTTTCTTAACGGAAAGTCAAGACCCCATGACTTGGACGTGCATCGATCTCAATACGTTTGAACTGGTTCCGGTGAAGTAAGAAGCAATCTCTAAAGGAGGGTTCCGCACAGCGGAGCCCCTCTTTTTTCCCCAACCCCGCGCCTTAGTGCATTGTTGCATGAAATATGCTATCATCTTTTCAAGCGGTGCGGCGGCTTTTGGAGATTATCCGAGGCATTTGTCGCGCGCGGAAGCTATTCTTACGATTCCGGCTGGGTGCAGTATTGCTAAACAAGAAAAACCGACTTCTTTCGATTGCAAGCAGGTTATCCGACATGCCGCAGAAGAAATCGAACATCTACAAAACGAATCTCTCCATTCTCGCAATCGCGCTGATGGCCGTCATCACCGTAGCGAGCATGTTTGTTTACAACGGCCTGATCAACCGCAAGTTCAAGGTGGATGCCACCGGCAACACCTATTTTTCCTATCATTTCGCGCTGGTGGCGGAAGCGCACGACGACCCTTTCTGGATCAACGTATGGACGGCGGCCAACAGGGAAGCCAACCGCATGGACGCCTGCGTGGAATGGATCGGGCATTCCCTTGCGGAGCAGTACTCGCTGACGGATCAGCTTGAAATGGCTATCGCCGCGCGCGTAGACGGCATCCTTATCCAGCCGGACGGCTCGAATGAAGTGAAAGCGCTCATTCAAAAGGCGATTGGTTCGAACATTCCGGTCATCACGGTGATGACCGATTCCGCGGGCAGCAGGCGGCAGGGATTTGTCGGCTACAACAGCTACGATCTGGGTCAGCTTTACGGCCAGCAGGTTCGTTCCATTATGGCGCAGTCCCCCAACGAATGCCACGCGGTGGTGCTCTTTGGCAGCGACGTTTCGGAAAACACCCAGAACATCGTGTATTCCAGCATCATGGAGAGCCTCGAAGGGCAGAACATCACCATGGACGTACTGGTGATCGACAACTCCAACGTCTTCAGCGCCGAGGAAGCCATCCGCGAGCTCGTTGTGAACCCCGCCGAAAGCAGCGTAACCGGCTCGGCCGCCTCCGGCACGACGCAGATGACGCTGAGCTCCCCGCCGGATATCCTGATCTGCCTCAACGCCACCAACACCATCTGTGCCTATCAGGCGGTGGTCGATCACAACAAAGTCGGCGAAATCCAGATTCTCGGCTATTACGATTCCGAGGAAATCCTCACCGCAGTGGAGAAGCGCATCATTCAGGCAACCGTCGCCGTGGACGCAAACCGCGTCGGCACGGTCTGCGTGGATTCGCTTGTGGAGTATTTGCACTTTAAGCGCACCAGCGACTTTACGCCCGTCGGCTTAACGGTCGTAACGGCTAACAACGTGGAAGAATACCGCGCGTTCGTCGCCGCCGAGCAGGAGGGCAAATGAAACTGCTTTCCCGCGCGCACGGAAAGTTCATCAACCTGCCGCTGCGCACAAAACTCGTTTTGGTGTTCGCCATCACGATGCTGATGGTCGGCTTTGTCAACATCTACATGCATATCAGCATCAACCGCGTGGTCGGCAACATCGATAAGGTCTACGCCAGCAACATCAGCCTCAACCAGCTCATGGATACGCTCGACGACGTGCAGACCAATATGTTCCGCTACCTCAACACCAAGAGCACCGCGGCGCTGAACGACTACTACCTCAGCGAGCAGTCCTACAGCGAGCAGATTGAGAGCCTCAACGCCGCTCCAACCGACAACGCCCTTAAGCTCACGGAAAAGAACATCCGCAGCATCTCGGAGCAGTATTTGGAGCTCGCCGCGGACGCGGTTGCCGCCAAGCGCGGACGGGACGTGGAGCAATACCGCTCCGAATACGAGGAAGCGAGCAAGCTTTACGGCTATCTGGACACCTATATCAACGAGCTCAACAACGCGCGCTTCAAAAGCAACGCCGAAAGTTACGATACGCTCCGCGCTTCGCTGGGCTACATGCAGACCTTCAGCACGGTCATCCTGTTTGTCGCCATCGCTGGCAACATGTTTGTGCTGCTGCTGCTTTCGAGCACCATCACAAAGCCGCTCACCAAGCTCGCCAAGCAGGCCGAGCAGGTCGGTCAGGGCGACTTTGACATCGACTTTATTCAGGTGGAATCACGGGACGAAGTGGGCGTTCTGGCGGACGCGTTCAACAAAATGATCGAAAGCCTCAACGAGCACGTCTCCCAGATCAAGGCGAGTCTGGAAGAGGAAAGCCGCCTAAAGGAAACCCAGCTCCGCATGGAGAGCAGCTTAAAGGAAAGCCAGCTGATCTTTCTGCAGTCCCAGATCAATCCGCACTTTCTCTATAACACCCTCAACGCCGGCGCGCAGCTGGCCATGATGGAAGGCGCGGAAAAAACCTGCCTGTTTATTGAAAACCTCGCGGACTTCTTCCGCTACAGCGTCAAGCACACCGGGCAGACTTCCACCCTTGCCGAAGAGATCAGCCAGGTGGAAACGTATCTGCACATCATCAACGTGCGCTTTTCCAACGAAATTCAGTACGTCAAGTCCATCGAAGGCCCCGTCGATCGGATCGTTCTGCCGGGCGTCATCCTCCAGCCCATTGTGGAAAACGCCATCAACCACGGGCTCAGGGACGTTAAGTGGGAAAAGCGAATCACGCTCTCCACGCGCGAGCAGGGCGAAAGCATCGTTATCACCGTCACCGACAACGGCAAAGGCATGACGCCGGAGGAAGTCGAAGGCGTACTGGCCGGTCAGCCGGTCGCCATCGAGCTGGATGGCCAGCAGCACCGCGGAACAGGGCTGAAAAACGTTATCGAGCGCCTCCGCATCTATTACGGCGTCAAGGACGTATTCGAAATCGTCAGCGAAGGCGCGGGTCAGGGCACGGCGGTGAGTATCATCATTCCCCTGCGCGGCAGCCACGTCATCTAGCGGCGCTTCTCCCCCACGGCAGATCGACTCATATTTCATCGGATCCCGCGATATTCCGGCTGTTCTTCTTACCCGTTAACAAGCAAAAAAGCGATGGAGCTGGCACCATGTATAAAATCCTTCTGGCGGACCACGAGGGTATTGAGCTCGACGCGCTCACGTATATCCTCGAAAAAAACTTCATTGGTCAGTGCGCAATCGAAACCGCGAAAACCGGCTACGATGCGGTGGAGCTTGCCGAGCGCTTCCGGCCGGACATCGTCGTTATGGATATCCGCATGCCCGGCATCAACGGCATCGAGGCCATCCAGTCGATTCAGGCGATCTCCCCGGGCATCGTGTTTATCGTGCTCACCGCGTACGATAAGTTTGAGTACGCCAAGGAAGCCATCAGCCTTTCGGTGTTCGACTTTTTAACAAAGCCCGTCAACCGCCTCGTCTTTGCGGATACGGTGCGGCGTGCCATGAACAAGGTGGAAGCCGAGCGCAAAGCGCGCTCCGCCGCGCTGAAAACGCGCGAACGCATGGAAAACATGCTGCCCGTTCTCGAAAACAGCTTTATCTACCTGCTGCTCATGCAGAGCGACGACGCGGGCGCTTACCGGCGGCTTTGCGATCTTTTGGGAATCGACGCGCCCTGCGCAACCGTTCTTGTGCTGGAGTTGACGCGTCTTGTCGGCGGAGACCTGCTGGAGCTGGACGTCAAGGTTTCAGAGGTGTATGCCGCCATCCGCGCGCTTGTAAAGGAGTCGTTCGGCAGCATCGTCGGCCCCGCCATGGCAAACCGCGTGATCATCGTCCGCCCGACTGCCGCGCCGGAAAACGAATACTACGAGCGGCTGCTGCTCATTGAGCAGGGGCGCGCGCTGGCGCACCGCGTGGAGGATAAAATAGGCGCGGAGTGCAAGCTCGGCATCGGCTCAACGGTGCCGATGGAGCGCTTGGGAGATTCCTACCTGCAGGCGGTCAAAGCGGTTAAGCATTGCAAGGGCATCGTTTCGCACTTCAACGACCTGCCCATCGCGCCCGCGTATGAGTCCGGCTACCCTATTGAGCGCGAAAAACACCTCGAAGAGATGATTCAAAAGGGCGACGCCGTCGCCGCCAGCGCGGACGCGGAATCGTTCTTTCAGTGGATGACGGATACCTATCCCGAACACGATATGGCAATCCGCCTCAAAGTGCTGGAGTTCGTCATGCGCGCGGAGTTCCGCGCATTCCACGAGGGCGGCATGAAGTACAATTTTCTCGACCGCGACGAATACCTGCAGGCCGTTCTCGCCGCCGAAAGCTACGAGGAACTGCGCGCATGGTTCGTCCGTAAAATTGCCGAAAGCGCGCGAAACGTCACCACGAAGGCGGATGAAAAGGCCAATCGCATCATCGCCAAAGCGCGCGCCTATATCGACCGCAGCTTTTGTCGCGAACTCACGCTGGAGGAAGTCTCGCGGGAAGTGCACGTCAGCCCCTACTACTTCAGTAAGCTCTTTAAAGAACAGACGGGCGACAACTTTATCAACTATGTGACGCTCAAACGCATTGAAACCGCAAAGCAGCTCCTGCGCGACGGCAGGCTGAACATCAAAAGCATCTGCAGTGAAGTCGGTTACAGCGACCCGAACTATTTTTCGCGGCTGTTCAAGCGGTTTGAGGGCGTCACGCCCACCGAATTCCGCGAACAGGTTGCAAAGGAGACGAGCGTATGAAGAAGAAGATTGCCTCCCTGCTGCTTGCGGCGCTGCTCCTGATTACAGCGCTCGGCGGCTGCAGCAGCAAGGATACCGCAGCGGAGCACGACGGCGACGGCGAAAAAAAGCCGCTCATCGGCATGAGCTTCGACTCGTTCTTAATCGAGCGCTGGCAGCGCGACCGGGATATTTTCGTCTCCACTGCCAGTGAACTCGGCGCGGAGGTAAACGTTCAAATTGCCAACGGCAGCACCAGCGAGCAGGTATCCCAGATTGAATACTTCATCAGTAAAGGCGTGGACGCCATCGTGGTTGTCGCGGTGGACTGCTACGGGCTTTCGGACATCGTTAAAAAGGCGCACGACGCGGGCGTTTTGGTCATCTCCTATGACCGCCTCATCATGAACGCGGACAGCGATTTGTATATCTCTTTCGATAACGAGATGGTCGGCACCATGATGGCCGAAGCGCTCGTTGCCAACCTGCCAGCCGGCAGCAACATCGTCAGCATCTGCGGCTCGCCGACGGATCAGAACGTAGCGCAGGCGAACCAGGGCTTCGACGCGGTGATTGACAAGAGCGATCTGAACATCATTGTCGAGGAATACGCCCCGAACTGGCTGGCCGAGACCGCATACAACGTGGTAAACCAGACCATCGCCGACGGGCTGACCTTCGACGGCGTGCGCTGCGGCAACGACGACCTCGCAAGTCAGGCTTTCCTCGCGCTTTCCGAGCACCGCCTCGCCAGCAAAGTGGCTCTGGTGGGTCAGGACGCGGACCTTGCCGCCTGCCAGCGGATCGTGGAAGGCACGCAGGTGATGACCGTATACAAGCCGGTGGAAAAGCTCGCCAAGGAAGCCGCGGAGATCGTTGTGGAAATGATCAACGGCAAGCCGCTGGAGACGACCGATACGATCTTTGACGGCGTGTACAACGTGCCTTACGAAAAGCTCGTGCCCATCATGGTCACGCGGGATAATATCGATTCCGTCATCATCGACGGTGGGTTCCACCGCCGCGAGCAGGTCTACTTAAATATGGATTCCGCAAACTGAAACAATTCCATCCTCCGTTAACAAAATCCGCGCCGAAAGCGCGGGTTTTTTTGTGCTTTTTGTGCCTTTTTAGGACAATCTTGGTCTGGTAGCATTCTTTTGGCACGCTTCACTGCGACCATACCAATAATTTACTGTTGATTAACAAAGTCTAAAAAAATAAGCCAATTTTAAGCAGAAATTCACGGATATGTCCTATTTATCAAACAATTACGCTGTGATAGCTTGTAGATACAGCCAAGTCGGCATATCAAACACATCATATCTTTAAGGAGGAGAAACAAACATGAAAAAGATCCTTAGCGTACTCCTGATCGTGGCACTGCTGTTCTCCATGGCAGCCTGTGCGGGCGCAGGCGCCAAAAACGACAAGTTTGTCGGCATCTCGATGCCCACCCAGGACCTGCAGCGCTGGAACCAGGATGGCGCGAACATGAAGGAAAAGTTCGAAGCGGCCGGTTTCAAAGTTGATCTGCAGTACGCCAACAACGAAGTGGCAACGCAGGTCAGCCAGATTGAGAACATGATCTCCGCGGGCGTCAAAGTTCTCGTCATCGCCGCCATCGACGGCAAGACCCTGACCGAGGTTCTCGGAACCGCCAAGGAAGCGGGCATCTCCGTCATCGCCTACGACCGTCTGATCATGGACACGGACGCTGTCAATTACTATTGCACGTTCGATAACTACATGGTCGGCACGATTCAGGGCACGTACATCAAAGACCAGCTCAAACTTGATGAAGGCGGCAAGTACAACATTGAAGTCACCGGCGGCGACCCGGCGGACAACAATGCTCTCTACTTCTATCAGGGCGCAATCGACGTCCTCCAGCCCTTCATCGACAGCGGCGTTCTGACGGTTGTTTCCGGTCAGGTCAAGTTTGAAGAAGTTGCAACCCCCGCTTGGAACACCGAGACCTCCCAGGCTCGTATGGAAGCCATCCTTGCGTCCTTCTATGCCGACGGAACGCAGCTTGACGCTTGCCTCTGCTCCAACGACTCCACCGCCAAGGGCGTAACGAACGCTCTGGCCAGCTCCTACACCGGCAAGTACCCGATCGTCACCGGTCCGGACTGCGACATTGCAAACACCAAGGACATCATCGCTGGCAAACAGTCGATGTCCATCTTCAAGGACACCCGTACGCTCGCCGCCCAGACCGTTACGATGGTCAGCGACATCCTCGCGGGCAAGACCCCGGAAACCAACGACAGCGAGAGCTACAACAACGGCACGGGCATTATCCCGACCTTCCTCTGCGCGCCGGTGTTCGCGGACATCAACAACTACAAGGAACTGCTGGTTGACTCCGGCTACTACAAGGCGGACGAACTCAAATAGTTCCAGCGTAACTGCGCATCCATCGCAGGCGGGTGGGGAACCGCCCGCCTGCGGTCTTCGCGAAGGTTTCGGTACATCAAGAGAAGTTTTGGTACAGCGAAACGTTCGCGCCACAACGGCACAGAACGGTTCTTTTTTTTAAGGCGCATCTATCGCCGCCATTCCCACTTACCATCTAAACTTTCGTTCCACTGTGCAGGAGTCAATAATCATGGAGGATTGCTATGTCGGATCACATTCTGGAAATGAATCATATTACAAAGGAGTTCCCCGGCGTCAAAGCGCTGGACGACGTCAGTTTAAGCGTGCTGCGCGGCGAAATCCACGCGGTGGTCGGCGAAAACGGCGCGGGCAAGTCCACGCTGATGAACGTCCTTTCGGGCATTTACCCTTACGGCAGTTACGAAGGGGATATTTTCTACGACGGCAAGCCCTGCCACTTTACAAAGATTAAGGACAGCGAGAACTGCGGCATCGTCATCATCCATCAGGAACTCGCGCTGGTTCCCTACCTCACCATTGCGGAAAACATGTTCCTCGGCAACGAGCGCGGCAGTTCGCTCGCCATCGACTGGGACGAAACGTTCGCCAAGGCCGATGAGCTTCTGCAGATTGTCGGCCTGCAGGAATCTTCCCACACGCTCATCAAGGACATCGGCGTAGGCAAGCAGCAGCTCGTGGAAATTGCCAAAGCGCTCAGTAAAAACGTAAAACTCCTGATTCTCGACGAGCCGACGGCTTCCCTCAACGAAAGCGATTCGATGAAGCTGCTGGATCTTCTCAAGGAATTCAAGAAAAAGGGCGTAACGTCGATTATCATTTCCCACAAGCTCAACGAAATTGCGTATGTGGCCGACCGCATCACCATCATCCGCGACGGCGCGGTAATCGAAACGCTGGATATGGCGCAAGGCAAGGTGGACGAAGCGCGCATCATCCGCGGCATGGTAGGCCGCGAACTCACCAACCGCTTCCCCGCACGCGAGCATCACGTGCAGGACGAAATCGTGCTGGAAGTCGATCATTGGAGCGTCAAGCACGCGCTCTATGCCGACCGTACGGTCGTGGACGACGTTTCGTTCCATGTCAAGCGCGGCGAGGTGGTCGGCATCGCGGGGTTGATGGGCGCGGGGCGTACGGAGCTTGCCATGAGCATCTTCGGCAAAAGTTACGGCTCGGAGATCACCGGCACGCTGAAGATTCACGGCAAGAAAATCGTCTTAAACAATGAGCACGAAGCCATCCGGCACGGGTTGGCATATGTAACGGAGGACCGCAAGGGCAACGGCCTGATCCTCACAAACCCCATCCGCGTCAACACGACGCTCGCGCGGCTCGATAAGGTCAGCCACCGCCGGGTCATCGACCTCGATTTGGAGCACAAGATGGCTCTGGCGATGAAGGAAAAGCTCGGCATCAAGAGCCAGGGCGTCGAGCAGGACGTCGGCAACCTTTCCGGCGGCAACCAGCAGAAGGTGCTGCTTGCCAAGTGGATGTTCGCCGAGCCGGATATCCTGCTGCTGGACGAGCCGACGCGCGGCATCGACGTCGGCGCCAAGTACGAAATCTACTGCATCATCAACGACCTTGTCGCTCAGGGCAAATCGGTCATCATGATCTCCTCCGAAATGCCGGAAGTTCTCGGCATGTGCGACCGCATCTACGTGATGAGCCAGGCAAAGATCGTTGGGGAAATGGACGCCTGCGACGCCACGCAGGAACGCATTATGTCCAGCATACTTTCAGTGAATAAAGGAGCCTAAACCATGAGCAGCAATCAAAACGCATTTTGGGAAAAAGCCAAGCAGTTCCTGCTGAAGAACACGATGGTCATCGCGCTGGTGCTGGTGTATGTCTTCTTCGTAATCCAGTCGCAGGGGCGCATGTTCCTCCCGCAAAACATCAACAACCTCATCATGCAGAACTCCTACGTGGTGATTCTGGCGGTCGGCATGCTGCTTTGCATCCTCACCGGCGGCAACATCGACCTTTCCGTTGGCGCAACGGTCTGCCTCGTCGGCGCAATCGGCGGCGTGCTGATGGTCAACATGGGCTGGAATATCTATCTTTCCATGGTGATCTGCCTGCTCATCGGTATCGCCATCGGCGTTTGGCAGGGCTTTTGGATCGCTTTTGTGCGTGTTCCGCCGTTCATCGTCACCCTCGCGGGTCAGCTTCTCTTCCGGGGCCTTGCGCAGGCAATTCTCGGCGGGACGACCATCTCCGGTTTTTCGGATAGCTACCTCGCCATCTTCAACAATTATGTCAACATCCCCGTGCTCGACAGCGGAACCATGCGAATCAGCAGCATCATCTTTGGCGCAGTCTGCTGCGCTGTGTACGTGGTGCTCACCGTCCTTGGCAACATCAACAAGAAGAAAAAGGGATACGCTGTGGAAAACCGCGTCTCCCTCTACTCACGGTTGGTCATCATCTGCGGCGTGGTCATGTTGCTGATGTACAAGCTCTCGCTCTATAAGGGCATTCCGTACATCCTGCTCTGGCTCATCGGCATCGTGGCCATCTATACCTACATCACCGCAAAGACCACCTTCGGCCGCCATTTCTACGCGCTGGGCGGCAACGAGAAAGCCACCAAGCTCTCCGGAATCAACACCAACCGCATCTACTTCTCGGCGTACGTCAACGTTTCGTTCCTCGGCGCGCTGGCCGCCCTCGTGGTTGCCGCCCGCTTTACCTCCGCCAACCCCGCCGCGGGCACGAACTACGAGCTGGACGCCATCGGCTCATGCTTCATCGGCGGCGCGTCCGCTTACGGCGGTATCGGCAAGGTCAGCGGGGCAGTCATCGGCGCGGTGCTCATGGGCGTGCTCAACCTCGGCATGAACATCATCGGCGTGGACTCGAACTTCCAGAAGGTTGTCAAGGGTCTCGTGCTGCTGGCGGCGGTTATCTTCGACGTCGTATCCAAGCGCAGGGCGATCAAGGTCGCGGCGTAACGCGCTCGGCCGCACCGGAAACAACTTTTATGCAGCGCGGCCGGCAATCCGCGTTTGCCGGGCGAAAAACCCACTCTCCGCCGCGCATTCCGGCAATATCCGTTAGGAGCGAATAACATGGCTTACTTTTCAGAGATCGGCACCATCCGCTACGAAGGCGCAAAAAGCGCCAACCCGTTTTCGTTCAAGTACTATAACCCGGACGAGCTCGTAGCCGGAAAACCCATGAAGGAACACCTGCGCTTTGCGATGTCCTGGTGGCATACGTTCACCTATCGCGGGGTCGATCCGTTTGGTGGCGTTACCATCTTCCGCCCCTGGGACGAAACGGAAAACGACGTGGAGCGCGCAAAGGAACGCGTTCACGCGGCGTTCGAGTTCATGGAGAAGATGCAGATCGGCTTCTTCTGCTTCCATGACGCCGACCTCGCCCCACGCAGGGACACGCTTTTGGAGACCAACCGCATCCTCGACGAAGTGGTTGCCGTGGTCAAGCAGGAGATGGCGCGCACGGGCATCAAGTGCCT
>JBDKTD010000143.1:0-1757 GCA_039680365.1 Clostridiaceae bacterium | reverse complement strand
TACTGCACTACTCCGTACTCCGTGCGGTGGACGGTGGACATCATTTTGCGCATGCTGTCGAACGGCGCTTCGGAAATACGCGGTTCTATCGTTTTGAGTTCAAACTTCGGCAACCCTTTTTCAAACGCATAGTTGACCAGCGCGTTTTCGGTCGGTTCGCCAATAACCGTGCCTTTGTCGTCCGGCTCGGAATCGCTGCAGAGCGCGAGCGCCTTGGCCAGCAGAGGCACGTCGTCGGTATACTCTTCTACGACGGTCATGCGGTTCTGGGTGAGCGTGCCGGTCTTATCCGAACAGATGATCTGCGCGCAGCCAAGCGTCTCCACGGCGGTGAGCTTGCGGATGATGGCGTTTTTCTTGCTCATGTTGGTAACGCCGATCGAGAGCACGATGGTAACGACGGCAACCAGCCCTTCCGGAATGGCGGCAACCGCGAGACTGACCGCGATGAGGAAGGAGTCGAGGATGTAGCGTTCGCCCGTGCCGTGGAAGCGGAGGATGTTGACGGCAAAGATGACAACGCAGATGCCGAGCACGAGCCACGTGAGAATTTTGGAAAGCTGGGTGAGCTTGATCTGCAGCGGCGTGAGGCCTTCCTCCGCCTGCGCCAGCGTACCCGCGATCTTGCCCATCTCGGTTTGCATGCCCGTTGCGGTCACAATCGCTTTGCCGCGCCCATAGACCACGACGCTGCCCATGTAGACCATGTTCTTGCGGTCGCCAAGCGGCACGTCCTTTGCGTCGCCAAGCGTCAGCGTTTCCGCCGACTTGTTCACGGGGACGCTTTCGCCGGTCAGCGCCGCTTCCTCAATTTGCATGCTTGCGCTCTCGAGCACTCGCCCGTCGGCCGGCACCGCGTCTCCCGCTTCCAGCAGAATCACGTCGCCAACAACGAGTTCTTCCGTCTTGATGCGTACGGGTTGGCCGCCGCGCAAAACCTTGCAGGTCGAGGCGGACATCTTCTGCAGCGCTTCAATCGCTTTTTCCGCCTTGCTCTCCTGCACGACGCCCAGCACAGCGTTGATAATCACCACCGAGAGGATGATAATCACGTCCGCAAAGCTCTCGCCTTCGATGACTGCGGTGATACCGGAAATGAGCGCCGCGGCGAGCAGAATGAGAATCATGGGATCCTTCATTTGCTGGAAGAAGCGCACGATGACGGGGGTCTTTTTCCCCTCGGCGAGTTTATTCGGGCCGTTATCGCAGAGACGCTGCTGCGCTTGTTCGCTGCTTAAGCCTTGCGGAGAACTGCCGAGAGATTCAAATACCGTTTCGGGCTGCGACAGATAATGCTGCATGTATAAACTACCTTTCTCAAATACTGAGAGTTTTTCCGCGCGAGTTTTTAGAAAAGAAAAAAACCCATGTACGGCAAAATAAACTGTCGTACATGAGTCTGGTTATTTCATCCAAGCCAGACGCCCCGCGTCGTGCAACGATGTTGACTTGGAACGCGGCGGACGCCGCGCCAACTACTCCCTCACGCAAGATTCATTATATCAAAAGAGTCGGCATTTGCAAACGGGTTTTGTGCTTCAACAAGCGCAAATTATTACGAATAAATCCGCGCGTAATCTTGTTTGATTCTATTCGCTCGGACAAGGTTGTGATATACTTGTGAAAAGTTTGCGGCGGCACAGAGCGGTAACAACCCCGCGTCCCGCAATAAAATCGTAAAGCGACACCGGAATAGTAACGGGGGATGGTTATGGAAGAGAATAAAAAAGTCTTCAACATCGGTACGCGTTCGTTCA
>JBDKTD010000274.1:0-5896 GCA_039680365.1 Clostridiaceae bacterium | reverse complement strand
GCCCACTTGGCGTACAGAATGACATTCTGATTCGGCATCGTCTTGCCGGAGAAGCTGTATTCCGAACCCGCAACGCAGGCAGCGGTCGTAAACCAGCCCATGAACACATAGTTAGTCGGCAGGCCGGTCGGCAGACTCGGCGTGTAGTTCCGTCCGCTGATGTCGGTTTCGTATTTTACGTTGGTATCCGTATGCGTCGTGTCTACAGCGTTGTAGTTGTAGAACTGCAGCGTCCAGATATTGCGGTTATAGAAGAACTTAATCTCGTAGTTGCTGTCAAAGTTGGCTCTATTGTTGGAGTATGCAATATTTTCCGTATACGTGAATCCGAGAATATCATAATGATCGTCCGGCGTAGAATACAGCCCATCCGCTTTTATTGAATCAATATGATGCAGTTTGTAGAATTTCCCATTATACGTGGCAACATATGGGTCGGACGCATTCAACGTTTCCACGTAATAGTAAAGCTTATAGGTATGATTGCCATCCTGATCAATCGCCCAGAAGCTCTTGCCATTCAGCGGCATGATTTCCAGACCGCTCTGCATGGTCGATCCGTTCTCCGAAACTTTATAAGGCAGACGATTGCCACCGTTGTCGAGCGGCCACTGATCACCAATATACGCGCCGTATTTTGCGTTGATCGTCTTGGACGTATCGACTTCATATCCGTCTTCCCAGCCCCAATCGTTGTATTTGATCTTGTAGAACTTCACCTCATACGAGTTGCGCGAATACTTAACCGTAATGACGGTCGTTCCGTCGCCCTTGACGATGTTGTTCGAAGCAAGATCCTGCGACAAATAGGTGCATCCGGTAATAGCGGGGTGCGCTACACTGTTAATCGTCGATCCGGACGCAGCCGAGACCACCGTATGCGAATAATACGAGTATTCCGTGTCGTCGGAATTCTCAACTAAGTAAACGATCGTATAGTTCGCTGTCCCCGTCGTCCAGGTTGCGTTCAGCGTGATGTCCGAAGTTACCGCGCTGCCAAACGGAAAGCCGATCCAGGAGTTGAACGTGTAACCCGGCTTTGTAATCTGCGTTCCCTCAACCTGAGAGTCCACATGGGCGTTCACCAAGTCGCTGGTTAACACGGTGTTCGGCGCAACATACATCGGGGACACATACGTGCCGCCGTTGGAGTTGAACGAAATCCATTTGACCTTCTGGATGATCGGGAAGAGGTTTACGCTCGCAGTCGAAACGTCGACGGTTGATCCCTCAATGCTACCACCCGGGGTACGCGACCATCCGATGAGCGCTTCGTCCACCGCGATCTGCAGCGCGGTGACGTTCGTTGTCGACACCAGATTGTCCGTTCCGGGAGCGCGCGTTTCGATGATCGCCGTGCCGCCCGCGTTATAGAAGAACGCGTAGAAGGCCGCTGCGAATTCCGCGTGGAGCGTGATATCTCCGTTGGCTTCCACGGTCTGCGTTCCAAACGACGTGAACTGCGCGTTGCCGGAATCGAACCATCCGACAAACCGCATACCCGCGGGTGCGGTCGGTGCCGCCGGTTCAAACAGCGTGTCGCCGGTGGCGACCGTCTGCGTGTCTCCGTACTGCGCTTCATCAACCATGAAGGTATAAGTTTTTAAGAACGTGCTGTCCGGAAGCACGGAGCCGGGCGCGGACGACTTTGCGGCGGGCGCTTCAGCCGGTGCTTCAGACGGTGCTTCAGCCGGTGCTTCAGCCGGTGCTTCCACAACGCCGAACAGAGCGTGCAGCTTCAAGTCCTCCTTTATCGGCGTATCGAAGTAGAACTTCACCGACTCGCTCTTTGCGTACCAATACAGGAAGGTCTTCCCTTCGGCCGCATCCGCAGCCGGCACGGCGGGATTATCCGGCCGCTTGGCAAAGCCGCCTTCGACAACTTCCTGTGTCTCCACAAGATCTTTGCCGACATAGAAGTTCACCGTATATTTAACTACGGGGTCTTCGCTTGTCCCTTCCTTCTTTGCATTGCCGTTCGTAACAACGGGTGTTTTTGTGGAAGGATCCTCTGTTACTTCCGCCAGTGCACTGGACGGCAGAAGCGTCAGAACCATCATCACGCTCAATAGTAAGCTGATGAATTTTGTAAAACGAGTCCCTTTCATAGTGTATAACCTCCTTGCAGATTGGAGCCGACATCTGAGATATTCCTATCGACTGTACACTATTATAGGTAATGATAATTACATACCCGTTGCTTTCCGGGGTATTTTATAAAAAATCTTCACGTGTTTTTTCGATAAATCTGAACATATTTGCGTATTCTGTCTTTTTCCACGGAATCGTGTTACATTTCTGTTGCGTTTTCCCCGGAATTCATCTGTGAACGGACTGGAAACGCGCGTACGCCCAGCGTCACATTGTAACGAATGAACATGCCGTCTTATTGTCTATACATGCATAAAAATGCCCATAATATTAGTAAAAAAAAGCGGCGCCCGTTTTTCAGGCGCCGCATGGGGACAATTATACTGTTACAAAAGCGTGACGCCCGCATGCTCGCAAAGCGCGAGGGTTTCCGCGTCCCAAAGAGAGGACTGCACCTCGCCGACATGCGCTTTGTTCAATAAAAGCATGCATAGACGGGACTGTCCAATACCGCCTCCGATGGTTTGCGGCAGCCTGCCTTCGAGCAGCGCTTTATGGAACGGCAGCGCGCGGCGATTATCGCACCCGGCGAGCGTCAGCTGCTGATCCAGCGCCGCGGCGTCCACGCGAACGCCCATGCTGGAGATTTCAAACGCGCAGTCGAGCAGCGGGTTATAGAAGAGAATATCCCCGTTGATTGCCCAGTCGTCGTAGTCCGGCGCGCGCCCGTCATGCGGTTTTCCATCGGAAAGTTTGCCGCCGATTCCCATTACAAACGTAGTCGGGTGCTCCTTTACAAAGCGGTATTCGCGCTCTTTCGGCTCCAAACCGGGGTACAGATCGAGCAGTTCCTGCGCGGTGACAAACGTTACATCGCGCCGCACAAACGGGGTCAGCGCGTCGTACTTTGCGCAGATGACCTGCTGGGTGTAGTAGATGGCGTCCACGATGCTTAGAACGGTTTGCTTAAGCGTTTCTTCCGTCCGCTCCTCCGGCGTGATCACTTTCTCCCAATCCCACTGATCCACATAGACCGAATGGAGGTTGTCCAGCGCCTCGTCCCGGCGGATGGCGTTCATGTCCGTGACCAGTCCTTTGCCGGGACGGAAACCGTATCGACCGAGCGCATAACGCTTCCATTTTGCGAGCGACTGAACGACCTCTCCGCTACCACCTGTGGAAGGTATGTCAAACGAGACCGGCCGCTCGACGCCGTTGAGGTTGTCATTAAGCCCCTCGGCGGGGTTGACGAACAGCGGCGCGGAGACGCGCTTGAGGCGCAGCATGGCCGAGAGAGACTCCAAAAACGTGCTCTTGATGACCTCGATTGCGTTCTGCGTATCATACAGGCCGAGCTTGGAATGGTACCCCTGCGGGATAAATGATTTAGGCATTGTTTCGCTCCTTCCAGCCAGATCGAGTGGCGTTAAGACAGTTTAGTCCAGCTGAAAAAAGGATGTCAAGTGCTTTGTCCCGCCGTGCAATCCGGTGTATGTTATGATATACTCAAAATTGTTTCAATCTTGAAAAACGCAACAATTGTTCGGAGGTATACTTCAATGAAAAGCGCAAACATCACGCCGCATATCGGCTGCAGTCCGGAAGACTTTGCAAAGACCGTTTTAATGCCCGGCGACCCGCTCCGCTCCAAGTTTATTGCCGAAACGTACTTGAGCGATTACGAGCTCGTCAACAACGTTCGCGGCGTGCAGGGGTATACGGGGTATTTCGAGGGCAAGCGCGTTTCCGTCATGGCCAGCGGCATGGGCATGCCCTCCATGGGCATCTATTCCTTCGAGCTTTATAACATCTTCGGCGTGGAAACCATCATTCGCATCGGTTCGGCGGGCGGCATGCACCCCGATTTGAAGCTGTTCGATATCGTAATCGGCCAGGGCGCCTGTACGAACTCCAGCTATTTTTCGCAGTACGGCATCAGCGGAAGCTACGCGCCCATTGCGGACTACGGCACGCTCCGCAGAGCCGTTGACGAGTGCGAAAAACGCAGCCTTCGCTACAAAGTAGGTAATCTGCTCTCGAGCGACATGTTCTATTCTGAAAAAGGCATCGACGGCACGCTGGAGTGGGCAAAGCTCGGCGTTCTCGCCGTCGAAATGGAAGCCGCCGCTCTTTATATGAACGCCGCGCGCGCGGGCAAGAAAGCGCTGGCCATCTGCACGATTTCCGATTTGCTCATCGGCGGCGCAGTCACCACCGCCGAGCAGCGCCAGAGCGCCTTCCACGACATGATGCAGGTCGCCCTCTCCATAGCGGAGTAAAACCGCGTTCGGGAAGATTCGCTCTCGCGCTTCCTCCAGGAGCGCGCCTGAATTTAGAAGGCGTTTATAAGAAAGCAACCGTTTGGCGGAAACCACAGGTTCTTCTCGCGTGTTGCAGCTATCGCGCCGGGGACGGAAACGCCCCGGCGTTTCTTTTTCTGGACGATGCTCGAAATACCAACGGTAATTTGACAACATTTTCCAACATTTGTGAATTTATTGTTGCTTTCCGCGCCAAAGATTGCTTTTTTCAGGTCGCGCGGATATCATCTAAGCATCCTTTTCGGTAGGTATGCAAAAGGCTTCTTACTGAATTTGATTTGTTGAAAGGACGCTCTATGCTTCCGAAAAAACCCCTGCCCGCGCCGCTTGTCATCGTGCTCGATCTGCTGGGCGTCGGTGTGATGCTGCTCGTGTTCACGCTGTTTCATCATATGCTCGATTTGGACAGCGGCGTTCCGCTGCGCAATATTGTGTTTGGCGCAACGCCAACGCCCGTTGCGGCCGTTTCCACCGGCGAGCCGACGCTCGCGCCGGAGTCCACCGAAGCGCCCGAGGTTACCGCAACACCCGAACCGACGGCAACTCCCGCGCCGGGTGACTTTTCCGCAACCTTTCCAACGGACGAACCAAATGTGGAAAACGCTATCGGCGTTTACAAAACGGATACCCTGCGTGTCGTCGTGACCGAAGGGCACACCGACGATGCGGTTTATTACTTAGCCGACATCTGGATTCGCAATATCCGCGAGTTTAAAACCGCGTTCGCCAAGGATAAATTCGGGCGCGGCCTTTACGATATGCCGGACGCCATCGCCGAACATAACAACGCGGTCGTCGCCATCACGGGGGATACCTATGGTTCGAGCAGTTCGAGCGTCGTCATTCGCAACGGCAACCTTTACCGCGACAGCGGGGACGGGGACGTCTGCATCCTCTATGCCGACGGCGTGATGGAGAGCTACTATCAGGCGGACTTCAATCTTGACGCCGTCATTGCGCGCGGCGCGTTCCAGGGCTGGTCGTTCGGGCCGAAACTGATCGACAACGGCGCTGTTCCAAGCAGTTACAACACCACCGACGCCATCATTGCGCATAATCCGCGCGCGGCGATCGGCTATTACGAACCGGGGCACTATTGCCTCGTGGTCGTGGACGGTCGACAGGGCGGGTATTCGCGCGGCATGACGCTGGACGAACTCTCCGAGCTCTTCCTCTCGTTCGGCTGCGTGGACGCCTATAACCTCGACGGCGGACAGTCCGCCATGATGATATTCCAAAACCAGGTTGTCAACCAGCCCTATAAAGACGGGCGCGCCATCAGCGACATCATCTACTTTGGAGGCAACGATCCCGCATGAGAAAGCTCCGCACGGTCCTTGCGCATATTTGCGTTATCTTTGCCGGCGTGTTCATCACGCTGGCTATCCTGCACCGCTATAACCCCAACATGGGCTTTTTGACCAGCGGCATCAGCACGGTGTATATCATCCTTTTCAGCCTGACCGTCGCCTTGCTTGCCATCG
>JBDKTD010000337.1:0-11659 GCA_039680365.1 Clostridiaceae bacterium | reverse complement strand
CTACGACGCGCTGGCTGCCGATCCGGGCGCAAGCGCCGACGCGATTGCGCAGGCGCTGGATGCGCTCAATAAGGCGAACCTTGCGGAAGCGAACGCCAACGCGGCATACCTTGCCGCGAGCGCGGCGCTCACCGCGGCGCAGGCGGCTGCGGACGCTACGCAGAGCGGTATCGACGGCGTAAACGCGATGATTACCGCCGAACAGCTCGCTCAAAAGCAGCTGCTGCTGACGGCGGCGCGCGAAAAACTGATGCGGCAGAAAACGCTGCTCACGGCGCAGGTTGCGGTCAACGACGCCGCGGTTGCCACTGAGAACGCGCTGATCAGCTATCAAGCGGTCTTTGCCAACACCGCTTCCGCACAGGCGCAGAAGGATGCGGCCGCGCTTAGTCTGCGGCACGCGGGCGGCGCGCTGGAGGCGGCACGATATCTCCTGAGCATTCAGAACGCGATCAACGAGTCCAGCGACGTGCTCGCGGACGCCACCGCGTCCGCCGCGGACAAGCTCGCCGCGCAGAACACGCTCAACTTAGCAAACCTCGCATATGCCGAAGCGTTGAGCCTGCAGGCAATCTATTCGAATGCCGGCGTTCCTGCCGAAGCGCTGGATCTTGCGGACGCGCTGCTCTCGGCGCAGGGTATTGCGGCACTGGCCGAGAGCGCATACGCGCTCGATCCTTCCGCGACGAATCTCTCCGCGTTGTCGCAGGCAAAGAACACCCTGCAGGCGGCAAAGGACGCGCTGAACGCCTGGAACGTCTATCTGCCCGCGCATGAAACCTCGCAGACGGCGCAGGCGCTCAACAGCGCCATCGAACAGGCGGCGCTCAACGCGGCAACGGCGCAATCCATTCTCGACGCTTACGCAACGCTCGCCTCTTGGTCGGCAACCGCCGCCGAGAAGAGCGCGGCAAAGGCGCTGATCGCTTCCTACGGTCTGTCAAAGACGCAGGCTAAGGCGGCTCTTGCACAAGCGAACACCGATAAGGCTAACGCGAGCGCGGCGCTGAACGCTCTGCTGACGCAGCACGGACTTGCCAGCGTGCAGGCGGCAATATTCGCGGAGTCCGCCGCACGCACTGCTCTGGATACGGCGGAAGCGGCGCTGAACGCGTTTGCGGCCTCGAACGAGGCGCAGCAAGGCGTTTGGAATGCGCAGAAGCGTCTCGACGAAGCGAACACGCAATACGGCGTCATCAGTTCGTTGATCGGCCTCAAAAATGCCGCTGTCGGCGCGCTCGCTGCTGCGCAGACGGCAATGGAGACCGCCTGCCAGAATTGGGTTGACGCGCGCCTGGCTGCCGGAACGGATGAGGACGCTGCGGTGCAAACCGCGCTTACGGCTTACCTCGCGGCGCAGGAGGAGCGGGACGAAAAGTCCGCAGCTCTCGACGCTGTGAACACGGAGCTCGCTCAACTGACAACGCTTTCGGAGGCGCAGGATGAAATTAACAGCGCGGATGCGGCTCTGACGCTTGCCGAACAGGCGCTTGTTGATGCTCTCGCCGCTCAGCCTTCGGTTACGCAGGACGCCTTCGGCGCGGACTTTGCGGCGGACGACGCAACGGGCGTTGAACTGCCGACCATTCGCACGGGCGGGAACCTGACGCTTTATACCGGCGGTAACGCGGGAACGGTTTCCGAACCGCTCACGCTCGACGCGGCGGGTACGGTGCTGCTGCAGGCAAGCGCAGGCGGAACGGTTTCGCTCGCGAGCGCGCATTCGCTCCAGCTTGGCGGCATAACCGGCGGTACGGTCACGATTGCCGTCAACGGTTCCATCAAGGACGTTTCTCCGGCGGGCGCGCAGATGATTACCGCGGATAAGGCGATTCTCTACGCCATCGGCGGCAACATCAGCGGCAGCTACGTCAAGACGAATATCAACTATTTCAGCGGCTTTGCGGATGCGATTTACCTCGAGAACCTCGGCGCGCTGGAACTTGGCCCCGTCGCGGGCTATATCGATGGCGTGTTCATCATCTCGGGCGGCGCGATCACGCAAAGCGGCGGCGGATTCCTGCACGGGCTCAGCGTCGTTCTGAACGCGGGCGGCGATATCGGCACCCCGTCCAACCCGGTTCTCATAAACACGCAGTCGCTCACCGCAAACGGCGGGAACCTCTACCTCAGCAGTATCGGGCATTTGAACACGGTGAACCTCTCCGGCGAAAACGTCGTTCTCAAAGTTGGCGGGAACCTCTCCGGCGGAAACATCCGCGCTAAGAACCTGACGCTTATGGCGTTTGGCAGCATCGGTTCGGCAAACAACCCGCTTCGTTTGGTTGTGCCGGGTGCACTCGTAATTACGTCGCAGTACGGCGAAATCTACTACACCAACCAGCTGATCCGCTCGACCTTCCTTGTAAGCCTCCTGCTTGCGGGAGCCAGCCGGATGATGCTCCTGATCCGCTTCGGCCAGACGATTCAGGGCGGCTTGGTCATTCTGAACATCCTTTTGGTCAAGCTGGACGATCTTTCCGGCATTGGGGACACGTTGCATCAAGCGGGCATCCGCTCGCTCGACATGGCGCTGATTGAAAACGCGGGCGAATCTTCCGCGGCACTGATAAAAGCGCTTCAGACGGCATTCCCGAAGGCGAATATCGCAACTTCCATGCTGCTTTGGCTGGCGCAGATGCGCGCGTCAATCGCGCAGGACGACTGGAACGCCATGCTGAACGATCTGGAGACAATCTACCGCGCAACGACCGCAGAAGCGCTCACAAACGCCCTGGAGGCCTTTACAGCGCGCTGGCAGGAGGCGTATCCGGAGATTACCGCGCGTCTTAATCAGGAAGCCGCCGACCTGGCGGGCATGCTGGAAACGTTCGCGGTCATGCGTCAGGCCGGGCTGGAGCTAACGATGCTCCTCAACAGCCTTTCCGATGCGCTGGCGCAAACAAACCTGCCGTAACGGCATGAACGGCGCGAATATTGCCAGCAAAACCGCGCCAATTTGCGCCCAAGATATCGATTTGACAACCGGCTTTCACCTCTGTGGGAGCCGGGTTGTTTTTTGAGTCGGACATCGGTTGCGCACGCACAAAGCGCGTGGTATCATTCACAGTACGAGGGCGCCATGGAAAACAGCGAACCAAAACAGAAAACAGGATGGATCCGGTCGTGGTGGACGCGGGCCATTGCCGCCTTTTTGGCGGTGGCGATGGCGGGCACCATTTTTTTAGCCAACGCCGTGCAGATTCAGCTTGGCGCGGACGGCGAATCGGCTTCCGAGCAAGCGCTCAGCGAAACAACGGACTATGTTAAAAAGAACCCCATGGCGCGTGCGGGGGATGTGATTACGCGGGTTTTCACCAATCCGCAAACACTGGAGCAGTACTATCAAAACGCGTCCGTGCTCATTGGCGCAGCGCAGTATCAGCAGGCGCTCAACCTGATTGTCACCTGCATTTCACTTGCGGACGAAAACGACACCGCGCTTTTGGATGAACTCTGGCTCAAACGCGGCTGTTTGGAAACACTGACGAAGCAATATGACACGGCGTTGGAGAGCTTTACGCATATTTCGGACGGCGCGTACTCCGCCGAACTGCTGCTCATCAAGGCGCAAATTTTTGACGAGCAAGGCGATACGGAGCAAACGGTTTCCGCGCTGGAAGCGTATCTTTTACTGCACCCGGAGGATAACGACACAAGGAGCACGCTCGCGGGAATATTTCTGGAGAAAGAGCAATACGACGCGGCCATTCTGCAGTACGACGCAATCCTTTCCAACGGCGGCGCAAACGGCGAAACCTACATGCAGCGCGCATCGGCCAAGCTGATGGCGGGAGAGTACGAAGATTCAATCGTCGACTTTTTGAGCGCGAAGGACGCGGGTTACGTCGATTCCAGCGCCTGCTATGCCCAGTGCGCGCTTGCGAGCTATCTTTTGGAAGACTATGCAAGCGTTGTGAGCTACGGCGAGCAGGCCATCGAAATTGGCTCGACGAATTTTACGTACGAAACGCTGTATTACTATATGGGGCTTGCGCAGCTGAATTTGGAAGCGTATGACAAAGCGGCGGAACTGCTCACCAAATCGATCGATTTGGGCGTCGATATGGTAGAAGCGCACTATTACCGCGGCGCCTGCTATATGGTCAACGGAAACATGCAGGAAGCGATTGCGGACTTTACGATCATGATCGATCAAAACGTAACGGCGCTTTTGTCCAACAGCTATTTCAACCGCGGCGTCTGCGAGGCCGACCTTAAAAACTACGCCGCCGCCAAAAGCGATTTGCAGAAGGTTCTGGAACTGGAACAAAAAGGCGATTTGTACGATTCGGCAAAGACCATGCTGGACTTACTCGGCTGATCGACCGGGTTGACGCCGGAATCTGCTTTTGGACACGCGCGGGAACTGCGAATGCCGGCGGAAGAGACGCCGCGTTTCGGGCGCGAGCGGTCCGTGATGCAAATATTTGCAGAAATCTATTGACAAACGCCCCATAATGTTGTTTAATCTCAAACTATAAAGCAAAGGTGCTGCAAGGGTCTTGCGGCGCCTTCGCTTTTTTTATTGTTTTTTTTCGAAGAAAGCGAATTTGCACGACACAAAACGTGTCGAAACGCTCGAAACCGACAGACGGCGGCAGGCGACCGTTGAGAAAGGACGGCAAACGATGGAAGCTCAAACGGCAAAGGGAATCATACCCAAGGAGAAAGTTATTCTCATAGCGGTTCTGTATGTAGTGGCTTGCGCAATTATCCTGCTCGGACTGGTGTTCGGGGTGTACTGCGCGCTCAACCAGATCATGCTGCCGGTGCTCACAACGCAGATTCCCGGGTTTGTGTTCGGGATGGTCATTGCGTTTCTTGGGATTCGGTATTTGTTTTCCATTCAAAAACTGAAAGAGGAGGTATTCAAAACAACGTCTCGCTTCTCCTGGTCAAATTTTCAGAAAGAAAAGACGGCAAGCGCCAAAAAACGGGCGCGCTGAAACGACTGGCAGGGAGCGGCGGCGTTGTCTGCAGCTCTGCAGGAATCAATGTCAATGCGGTTTCCGCGTCAATGGGGATGGAGGGAAAACGCAACCGAACCTTCAACCCGGGATGGGGTTTTCGAAGAACGAACAATGATGTGGAGGTACGTTATGAAAAAAGTTGGATTTTCCATACTGATCCTGATCGCTCTTGTTGCGGCAACGCTCTTGCTCGTGTTTGGCGCGCAGAGCAGCGCCGCGGATCCTTCCGGCGCATCCTACGTTGCAACCACCGGCGCGGAAACGCTCACGGACGTTGCGACCACGGCGAACAAGGCTTACTTTGGCGCAAACTACACCTGGGTGATGATTTGCGCCTTCATGGTTTTCTTCTTCCAGTGCGGCTTTGCCATGGTGGAAACCGGCTTCTGCCGCGGCAAGAACGCGGCGCATACCATGACGATGAACTTTATGGTGTTCCTCGTTGGTGCAATCGGTTATTTCCTCGTCGGCTTTGCGCTCCAGATGGGCGGCAGCGGCGGCGCGGCGGGCCTCGGCAGCGGCGGCGCCGCGCTGGACTCCATGCTCAAGATTCCCGGATTCGGCGGCGTCCTCGGCTACAAAGGCTTTCTGCTCAGCGGAACCTATGACGCGGGCGTCTATGCGCTGTTCTTCTTCCAGATGGTGTTCATGGATACGACCGTGACCATTCCCACGGGAGCCATGGCGGAGCGCGTCAAGTATTCCGCCGTGGTCATCACGTCGTTCTTTATCTCCATGGTGCTCTATCCGCTCTTTGCCAACTGGGTTTGGGGCGGCGGCTGGATGGCGACGCTTGGCACGATGTTTGGCCTCGGCCACGGCGTAGTGGACTTTGCGGGTTCCGCGGTAGTGCACACAATGGGCGGCATGATCGCGCTTTCCGGCGCAATCGTCATCGGTCCGCGCATCGGTAAGTTCAAAAAGGACGGCACGGCGCGCGCGTTCCCCGGCCACGATATCCCGATGGCGATCGTCGGCACGATCATTCTGTTCTTCTGCTGGTTTTCGTTCAACGCGGGTTCCACGCTGAACGCATCCGACTTCCGTCTTTCGGTGGTTGCGACAAACACCATGATCGCGGGCGCGGTTGGCGGGCTGGTGGCAATGTTCTACATGTGGGTCAAATACGGCAAGCCCGATCCTTCCATGACGGCCAACGGAACGCTGGCGGGGCTTGTTGCCATCACCGCGCCCTGCGCGTTTGTCAACGGCATAGCGTCGCTGATCATCGGCCTAATCGCGGGTCTTCTGGTATGCGTTTCGGTGCAGTTTGTGGAGAACAAGCTAAAACTCGACGATCCGGTGGGCGCGATCTCCGTCCACGGCGTGAACGGTATTTGGGGCGTGATTGCGCTGGGCCTGTTTGCGGACGGCAAGTACGGCGACGGTTTCAACGGCGTCTCCGGCGGCGTGAAAGGCTTGTTCTATGGCGACGCTTCCCAGTTGATTGCGCAGCTGGTCGCGGTGGCAGTGCTGCTGATTTGGGGCTTTGGAGTATCGTTTGTATTCTTCAAAGTGCTCGACAAGGTTTGGGGGCTTCGCATTGCGCCGGAAGCGGAATTGGAAGGCCTCGATATTCCCGAAATGGGCGTGCTGGCATATCCCGATAACCAGCTCGTGCGCGGCGAACTCGACTACGACTCCGCCGATAATGCGGAGATCAGGCAGCTCCGGCGGTTCAACTATGTTCCGTTCCACGCGCTGCCCGTACCCGCCGCCCCGCAGGCCAGCATGGAAAGCGCGGTGCCGGTTGAACTCAGGGACAAGCCCGCAAAGCCCATGGCTTCCGACGTGAAGTTCACGAAGATCGAGATCATCACAAAGCAGAGCCGGTTCGAAGCGCTCAAGGCCGCCATGAACGAAATCGGCGTCACCGGCATGACCGTAACGCAGGTGCTCGGATGCGGTATGCAGAAGGGTAAAACGGAGTTCTACCGCGGCGTTGAAACGGAAGTCAATCTGCTGCCCAAGGTGCAGGTGGAGATCGTCGTGACGAAGGTGCCGGTGCGAACCGTCATCGAAACCGCCAAGAAAGTGCTCTATACGGGGCACATCGGCGATGGCAAGATCTTCGTTTACGATGTTGAAAACGTCATCAAAGTGCGTACCGGCGAAGAAGGTTACGACGCGCTGCAGGACGTTGAATAAACGTACCCCTAAACCCCCTCGATGGCCGTGCCGTTTCACCTCCGCTTTGCCCGGCGGACGAAGCGGCGCGGCCGCTCCCTTTTTGGCGATGTGTTCGCCTGCCAACGGCGCAAAAAAACGAACCCGGTTGGGTTCGTTTTTCAGTTCGATTCAAAGATCAGTTCGAACCGGTTACCGTTTCATACGGCCAGTCGATGATGCCGCCAAAGTCGTAAACGTTGGTAGACCCCTGCGCTACGAGCTTTTTGGCCGCCTGCGCGCTGCGGTTGCCGGAGCGGCAGTAGATTAGAATCTCAGCGTTTAGGTCGGGCAGGATGTCAGGCTGATCGGTATCGGTAATCGTTTCGTTGGGCAGCAGGATGGCGCCCGTGATATGCCCTGCGTCGTACTCTTCCTGCGTGCGAACATCCAGCAGGATGAGTTCGTCTCCGCTGTCCATGCGTTCTTTTGCCTGTTCGGCAGTGATCTTGTGGTACTCGGCAACGGGTGCCTTGGGCGCGCAGGCGTTGAACACCAGCAGCGCGCTAAGCACGGCGAGTAACGGAATCAGTTTCTTCATGAGGGTTACCTCCTTGGTAAAATCAAGCCTGACGGAGTTCCAGCGCGCCCATGGGGCAGTAGCGAACGCATTTTCCGCAGCGAATGCATTTTTCCATATCCACCTGCGGCAAGCCGTAGCCTCGCTGGGACAGCGCGTTGGTCGGGCATACGCGAATGGAAGGGCAGGGGTGGTTCTGCGGGCAGCGGCGGGGGTTGACGTAAAGGATTGCGTTTTCAGCGGAAACGGGTTCTTGCGTGCGGCCAAAGATAGACATTTTGTGTGTGTTCTCCTTGCAAACTGAAACTTAATATATAGAAAGGTTAATCGAAATGCGAAACAATCACCGTAACATAGTCACGGTGAGGGGAATACCAAAGCGATGATGGAGTAAAACGCAAACCATACTGGACACAAATGATTGTGTAACGACTCCGCCGTGTTTTCCGGCGGATCATTTTACCCTTGACAAAAAAACATACTAATAGTACGATATACGAAACGAAGGTACGTTATTGGAAATCGAGGTGCGAATGACGACGAAAAAAGAAGCGTTATCCCTCTTTCACAGGGGACAGATACTGACCGCGGCGAAAGAGCTTTTTACGGAGAAGGGCTTTGAAGGCGCGAGCATGGACGACATCGCGGCAAAAGCGGACTACAGCAAGTCCACGGTGTACGTTTACTTTTCCGGCAAGGAGGATATCCTCTACAACATCGTGCTGGACGACATGAAGAAACTCGGCGATGGCATTGCCGCATGCCTGACGCAGAACCAAGCGTTCGAAGCGCGGTACTTTGCCATCTGCAGGCTGCTGGTTGATCTTGCGGGAAGCGATCCAACGTTTCTGGAGCTCGTGCTGGGCAACATCAGCGTGGACGAATCGGACTTTATTCGCCTGCCCGTGCTCAAGGCAATTTACGACGTTGGCGAGGACACAAACCGCCTGATCGAGCGCATGCTCCGGGAAGCGGTCGAGAGCGGCTCCGCGGATGCTTCCGTCAAACCGGCGGCGGCGGGTATGGTGTTTTGGAGCGGCATCTGCGGACTGATCTCCGTTTCCGCCAACAAGCAGGCGTATTTTCAAAAAAATCTGGGGCTGAGCCGCGAAGCGTTCTTGCAGTACGGCTTTGAACTGCTGCTCAACTCCGTACGAATCAAGGAGAAAACATGATACTGGGAATCCTGACCGCCGTTCTGTTTGCGCTGGTTTCGGCGGTGTTCTTCACCCGGCGGCTGCCCGCCGGTTCTTTGGTAAAGCGCGTGGCGCATCAAATCCACAAGCCGCTGGGGTATGCGCTCATTGCGTTGATCGCGCTGCACCTGTCGCTGACGCTCAAGCTATTCTATCAGCGCCCGCTTGCGGTATATTTGCTCGGGTTTGCAATGCTCGCCTGCGCGATAATCTGCGCGCTGACCAATACGCTGTTCCGCTCGTATAAACGAGGCATGCTGATTCACCGCATTGCGGCGCTTTGCATGGCGGTACTGCTTGTTGGACATGTCGCATTCTGCATCACGAGCTTGAATACGTACAAACGCGAAGTCGCTGCCATCACGATTGGCCAAACGGAAGTTTCCGCGCTGGCGGACGGCGTTTACGAAGGCGGCTGCGACGTTGGCTATATTTCCGCAAAGGTGCGCGTTACGGTTGCGGACGGCAAAATCGAGTCGATCGACCTTTTGGAGCACCGCAACGAGCGGGGCGCGGCGGGCGAGGGCGTGCTGGAGCGCATCGTCAGCGAGCAGACTGTTGGCGTAGACGCGGTTTCAAGCGCGACAAACTCCAGCCGCGTGATTGAAAAAGCCGTTGAAAACGCGCTGCAGAGTCAGCCGGTCGGCTAAGTAAAAGCGACAGAGCCGCTGCTCGGAGCAAAGAGAGCTGTGCCGAAACCATGCGCCCGTGGTAAAATGATTGAGATCAAACAAGTATTTGAGCCGGCAACCCCGGCGGGAGAGAATGATATGAAAAAAGCTATTTTATTCTGCTATTCGTTCCATCACGGAAACACTAAAAAGGTTGCGGAGGCCGTCTCCGCGCGGTATGGCGTCCGGCTTGTGAGCGTGCCGGTCAAGGAGGAATATAACCTTGCGGACTATGATCTTGTGGGCTTTGCTTCCGGCATCTACATGTCCGAATTCGGCAAGCCCATCCGTGAGTTTGCGTCCTCGCTGGAAGGGCTGGAAGGCAAGAACTGTTTTACGCTCTTTACGCACGGTGCGCCGCGTGCGGCGCACGATCAGGCGTTTGCCGACTTGCTGACACAGAAGGGCGCAAAGATTGCGGGCCGTTTCGGCTGTCGCGGGTTCGATACGTTCGGGCCGTTCAAGCTCGTTGGCGGCATCGCAAAGGGGCACCCGAACATCACCGACGTCGCCGAGGCGGTAACGTACTTTGGCGAACTTTTAAAAGACTGATTGAATTGCAACAGAAAAAGCGCGGGGCACCGCGCTTTTTAAAAAACTAATAAAATGGCAACAGGAAAAGCGCGGGGGACCGCGCTTTTTTGCTTACGAGCGGTATTCTCCGCCAATCGCTGTTTCCGATTTCTGCAATTGGTGTTATAATCGTTTTCGTCTTTACAAATACTTGATCTTTCGGATTCAAACCCGTGCCGAACGCACAAACAACGGCCGGCTTGGACGAACGATTCCAAACAGAAAAGAGCGCTTCATTTTGCAGCAGGGTCTAAAGGAGAAGCTGGGGTTCAACAACCCGTTCGTTTCGCTGAAGCATAAAAACTTCCGTTACTATTTCTATGGCATGTGCGTTTCCACCATTGGAACATGGATGCAGAACACCGCGCAGCCCTGGCTTGCGTATACGCTGACTAAGTCCGCGCTGCTGCTGAGCCTGGTCAGCGCGCTGCAGTTTGTGCCGGTACTGCTGTTCTCGCTGTTTGCGGGGGTGCTCATCGACCGCTTGCCGAAAAAGAAAATACTCATCGTGACCCAGTCGCTTTCCATGCTGATTACGTTCGCGCTGTTTTTACTCGTTTGGTCGGGTAAAATCCAGTATTGGCACCTTTTGATCACCTCCACGCTGATGGGACTGGTCAATACGCTCGACATGCCGCTGAGGCAGTCGTTCGTCGTGGAACTTGTGGGGCATGACGATTTGATGAACGCCGTTGCGCTCAACTCGGTAACGTTCAACGTCGCCCGTATGCTGGGGCCTTCCATCGCGGGCGTCGTGATGGGCTCGTTCGGTATCTCCATTTGCTTTCTCGCCAACTCCGTCAGCTTTGGCGCGGTGCTGCTGAGCATGTTTTTCATTCATCCGGAAACCGTCGCCCGCAAGACGGAGCGGCTCATGGGCAGCGTGTTTGCCAATATCAAGGAAGGGCTCGACTATATCCGCAGCCACAGCGTGCTGTTTATTACGCTGCTGATTACCGCCGTCGTTTCTACGTTTACGCCGAACTTCAGCGTTACGATTCCCGTATTTGCCAAGCAGATTCTGGGGCAGGGCGAAACGGGCTACGGGCTGCTGATGTCCGCCATGGGCGCGGGCGCGCTCTGCGGCGCGTTTTTAATCGCCGCGCTGAGCAAAAACGGCCCCAAGCGGTTCATTCTATTTGTCATACCCGCCGTCGTTGGCGTCGCACTCGGGCTGATCGGTTTTACAAGCGCGTTCTGGCTGACGGGGCTTTCCATCGCCGTCACGGGGTTCTTCTTCGTTTCCTATATCTCCAGCGCAAACTCGAATATGCAGATTCATACCGAGGATCAGTACCGCGGGCGGGTGATGAGCGTGTATACGTTCATCAACGCGGGTTCGACGCCCATTGGCAACCTGTTTGTCGGCGGTATGGACACCTGGCTCGGCGCGCGCGCGGGTTTTATCGCCAGCGGAGCCGCGATCTTGATTCTGATGGTTCCGATCTATCTCTATCTGTATAAAAAGCGGGACGCGGCGTGATTCCTTCCCGCAATTGCACTGAACTCATTATGTAAAACGGCGCGAAAGCGCCGCTTTTTTGTACAGATAAGCTGAAA
>JBDKTD010000192.1:0-2832 GCA_039680365.1 Clostridiaceae bacterium | reverse complement strand
TGCTCTTGACGAAGCGCGTGATAGAAAGTAAGATTATTCTAACCGAATGGTACTATTTAACGAGAAGGACGGAGATTGATCGATGGGTCACGCATTGTTGATGGCGTCCGCCGGAACGGGCTTTACGTTTTTAATGACGACGCTCGGCGCCGCCATGGTGTTTTTCTTCCGCAAGTCAATGAGCGGAAAGGCACAGAAGATCTTTCTTGGATTTGCCGCGGGCGTGATGATAGCGGCTTCCGTTTGGAGCCTTTTAATCCCCGCCATTGAGGAAGCGGCCGCCAACGGCAAAATCGGCTGGATTCCGGCGGCGGGCGGCTTTATCCTCGGCATTCTGTTCCTGTTGGGTCTCGACCAGCTCATCCCCCACCTGCATCCCGGCTCGGCCAACGCGGAAGGCCCCAGCACGTCCATGAAGCGCACTTCGCTGCTCGTGATGGCCGTGACGCTCCATAACATACCGGAAGGCATGGCAGTCGGCCTTTCGTTTGCGCTTGCCGCGCAGCACGGCGGCACCCCTGCGTCTTACGCCGCGGCGCTGGCTCTCGCGCTGGGCATTGGCATACAAAACTTTCCGGAAGGCGCGGCAATTTCACTTCCGCTCCGGCAGGAAGGCTTCGGCGTTGGCAAATCGTTTCTCTTCGGTACGCTCTCCGGCGTCGTGGAACCGATCTTCGGCATCCTTACCGTGCTCGTTTCCGGCATTATCGGGCCGTATATGCCCTGGATGCTCTCCTTTGCGGCGGGCGCCATGATGTATGTGGTCGTGGAAGAGCTCATTCCGGAAGCGCATTTGGGCGAGCACTCCAACATCGGCACCCTCGGCGTGATGGCGGGGTTTTTAATCATGATGATCCTCGACGTGGCGCTGGGGTAAGCGTTGCTTGGGGCTCTGCCGCAAACCCCGCGCAGGGGTGCGCCCTATAACGAAGAAATTCAGGGGCTCCGCCCCTGAAACCCCGGCCAAAGGGCACGCCCTTTGGAAACCCATTCGTATATAAGAAGAAGGCCGGGAGGCCTTCTTTTTGATATGCGTTAGTTACAGTGTTTTGCGCATCAACGCAACGCCGTCCTGCTCGGCTGCAAGTGCAAAGCCCAGTTTTGCGTAAAGCTTCTCCGGGCCTTGGAACTCGAACTCCTCCTGCGCCTTGCGGATATGCGCATACCCTTCCACCGCATCATAGCCCGCTGCTTTTGCGTCCGAAACGACCCGCTCCAGCAGGGCTGTCGAAACGCCCTTGCCGCGATAGCCGGGCGCAATCGAAAAGCAGACGATCGCCATCGTTTTGCCCGCATCGTTTTGATAAGCGAAGTTCGGAATGAACTGATAGCGGTTTGGAACGTACGCTCCCTTGTCCGCGGCGTTGCACCAGCCAACGGCGGTTTCGCCGTCGAACGCCAGATATCCGTAAATCCGGCCTTCCTCCAGCATCGACTCCGCATACCGGCGCAGCGTGCCCTTGACGTCCCCGGCAAACTCGCTCACCATGCGGTCGATCTCTTCCGAGCTCTGCGTGGGGCAGGTGCAGTAGCAGGGGCCGTTGACGTCTGTTTTCGTAAATGCCCGGTTGTCGAAGTAGTCCAGGTATGCAGGGAACAGTTCCGGCGCTAAAGGTTTGATGGTCAGCTGCATGGAAAACGCCCTCCTGTTGAAGGTTACGGCCGTCTGCGCCGAACGCTCAGTTGAGTTCGCAAAGCGCTTTGGATATCTTCGCCGCAGCGCGCGCGTTGTTATACGCCAGCTGAACGTTGGAAGCAAAGGAAACGCCCTTGGTCAGATCCTTGACCTTTGCCAGCAGGAACGGTGTAATGTCCTTGCCGCGCACGCCCTTTTCTTCCGCTTCGGCCAGCGCCTGGTCGATGACGCCTTCCATATAATCATAGTCCAGCGCGTACTCTTCCGGAATCGGGTTGCCAATCAGCACGCCGCCCGCAAGACCCAAATCCCATTTTGTCTTGATGATCTTTGCAATCTCCCGTTCGTCCTTTGCCGCATAGTCCACGCCAAAGCCGCTCTTTCTGCAGTAGAACGCGGGAAAATCCTTTGTGCCGTTGCCGATGACCGGAACGCCCATGGTTTCCAGATATTCCAGCGTCCTGCCGATATCGAGTATCTGTTTTGCGCCCGCGCAGACCACCGCAACCGACGTCTGCTTGAGCTCCTGCAGGTCGGCGGAAACGTCCATCGTCGTTTCACCGTGGCGGTGCACGCCGCCGATGCCGCCGGTAGCAAACACCTTCAGCCCAGCCATCGCGGCGCAGATCATGGTCGTGGCCACGGTTGTAGCGCCGTTCTTGCCGGTCGCAAGATACGTCGCCATGTCCCTGCGGCTGACTTTGCCAACGTTTTCGGCTCTGCACATGATGTCGAGCTCCGTCGGCGTGAGGCCGACTTTGATGCGCCCGTGAATCAGCGCTGCCGTCGCGGGAACCGCGCCCTCCGCGCGGACGACCTTTTCCACCTCCGCGGCAAAGCCTACGTTCTCCGGGTAGGGCATGCCGTGGCTGAGGATCGTGCTTTCCAGCACGACGACCGGCTTGTTTTCCGCAATCGCCGCCTGCACCTCCGGCGCAATATCCAAATACCGATTTAATTCGTTTTGCATGTTCTTCTCCTTTGGCTGGCCGTGCTGTTTATGAATCCCGCGCAGCCGTTCGTTTATTCAAACCAATTTTCAGCGCCCTGTAGAGCTCTATGTTCTACTGTATTTTTAGCTCTGCTCACAGCGCCCTGTATAATTCAATATTCTCCTTGACGAGCGCGTCGCTCATTTCGGGGTTGATCGTGCTCAGGCTCTCAATGGCAGTAATGCCGCTTGCCAGCGCGTAATC
>JBDKTD010000126.1:0-12462 GCA_039680365.1 Clostridiaceae bacterium | reverse complement strand
GCGCGGCGACGAACGGGTTTTCGTGCGACTTGCGCATTACCTTGCCTTCGTCCTCGCTGTAGAGGCCGCGCAGTCGCTTTGTGCGCACGTCCGGGTCGCCGGAGCGCGGCTGACCGCCGCCCATGATGCAGCCGCCCGGGCAGCCCATCACTTCGATAAAGTGGTACGGCGAAGTGCCGTCCGCCACCTGCTGCATGAGCTTTTCCGCGCCGGCCAAACCGCTCGTGACCGCAACGCGCACCGTAACGCCGTCGAGGAACGCATAATCCGGCAACGGCTTTTCAATCGTAACGGCCGCTTCCTTGACCTGTTCCAGTCCGACGATTGGAGTTACGTGCAGGCCGTCAAACGGCAGTTCGCGCCCCGTCACCAGTTCGTAGACCGTACGCAGCGCGGCTTCCATAACCCCGCCGGTCAGGCCGAAGATATCCGCGGCTCCCGTGGACATGCCAAGCGGGTTGTCGAACTCCTCGTCGGGCAGCGCGTTAAAGTCGATGCCCATCTCCTTGATCATGTTGGCGAGTTCGCGCGTGGTCAGCACGGCGTCCACGTTTGGCAAACCGTCGTTCTGCATTTCCGGGCGCACGATTTCGCTCTTCTTGGCCGTGCAGGGCATGATGGAAACGACGAAGATATCCTTGGGCTCGCGTTTAATCTTGCCCGCGTAGTAACTCTTGATCAGCGCGCCAAGCATGGTATGGGGCGACTTGCAGGTTGAAAGATGCGCCAGCGAATCCGGATAGGTGTGCTCAACGAACTTGATCCAGCCGGGGCTGCAGCTCGTAATCATCGGCAGCACGGATTCGCCGCCGGTCAGCGCCGCTTTTACGCGGGAGAGCAGTTCCGTGCCTTCTTCGAGTATGGTTAAATCGGCGGCAAAATTCGTGTCGAACACATCGTCAAAGCCGAGCCGACGCAGCGCCGCAGCGAGCTTGCCGGTTTCCCGCGCGCCCGGTTCGCAGCCGAACTCCTCGCCGATTGCAACGCGAATGGCGGGCGCGGTCTGTACGACGACCCGCTTGCTCTTGTCGTTGATTGCCGCCCAAACGGCTTGAATCGAGTCCGTCTCCTTGAGCGCGCCAACCGGACAGACCACGGTGCACTGACCGCAGAACGCGCAGTTAACCGTTCCGAGCGGCAGTTCCATTGCGGGGCTGATGACGGTTTTGAAGCCGCGGTTCTGCGCGCTGATGATTCCTAAGCCCTGAATTTCGGCGCAGGCCGTGACGCAGCGCCGGCAGAGGATGCACTTGGACATATCGCGCGTAATGGACGTTGAAACGTCGATAACGCATTCCGAGCGGCTGCCTTCAAAGCGCGTCGCCTCCACGCCGAGGGTCTTACCGAGTTCCTGCAGTTCGCAGCTCTGGTTGCGCTTGCAGCTGAGGCAGTCCTTGGAGTGGTCGGAGAGCAGCAGTTCGTAGAGCACTTTCCGCGCGCGGCGCACGCGCTCGGAGTTGGTGCTGATCACCATGCCTTCGCGCACCTCCGTCATGCAGGAGGGAACCAGCGTTTTTGAGCCTTCGACCTCGACCACGCAGATGCGGCAGGAACCGAACTGGTGGACGCCCTTGAGGTAGCACAGACTCGGTATGGAAATGCCGTTCTGTTTGGCGGCTTCCAGAATGGTCAGACCGTCCTCGACGCAATATTGCTTTCCGTTGATCGTGATGTTTTTCATTTTGATCGCCTACCTCCTGTCGCAATGCAGGCAGCGCATCGCTTCGGCCATTGCCCGGAGTTTGTGGTATCCCAGCACCACTTCGTCGAACGAACCCTTACGCTTTTCAGGATCGAGCTCCTCCACCTGAAAACGGTTGTGTTCCATGACTTCGTCGTCGCTGAAATCATCGGGAATGTCGATGGGCGTGCCCTTGTTGAGCTTGCCTTTGCCGCCGAGATATTTGTCTATGGAGACCGCCGCGTGTTTGCCGTCCGCAATGGCGCGTATCACCGTGTCCGGCCCGCGGGCAACGTCGCCGCCGGCGAACACACCCGGCATGGTCGTCATCATGGTGCCGTCGTCAATGATAAACGTTCCCCAGGGGGTCAGGCCGATCTCGCTCTTCTTGATGAATGGAAGGTCGGAATACTGGCTGACAGCGGGAATGACCGTATCGACGTCGATTAAAAACTCCGAACCTTCAATCGGGACGGATTTCCGTCTGCCGTTCTTATCGAAGTTACCGAGCTTCATGCGTTGGCATTCCACCTTAACCACTTTTCCGCTCCGGTTGCCGATAAAGCGCGTCGGCGCAACCATCTCGATCAGCTCAACGCCTTCGTCGATGGCGGCCTGCACTTCCATTTCGTAAGCGGGCATGCTTTCCCGCATTCTGCGGTAGAGCACCACAACCCGTTCCGCGCCCAGACGAATTGCCGTACGCGCGGAGTCGATTGCCGTATTGCCGCCGCCAATGATGGCGACGACCTTTCCGACGTTCACCGAACGGTGCAGGTTGACGTCCTTTAGGAAGTTGATGCCGTGGATGACGCCGCCGAGCCCTTCGCCCGGAATCTCCACCTTCTGCGGGAACTGCGTGCCGGTTGCAACATAAACGGCGTCGTACTGCGCCTGCAGCGCCTTCATCGTGATATCTTTGCCCACTTCCGTGTTTAGGTGGATATTCACGCCCGCCTGCTCGATCAGTTCAATCTCATGCTGCAGAACGCTCTTTGGCAGCCGGTATTCGGGAATGCCGAACGCGAGCACGCCGCCCGCTACGGACTCGGACTCGAACACGTCCACCTCGTAGCCGATCTTGACGAGATAGTACCCGCAGGTAAGTCCCGAGGTGCCCGCGCCGATGATGGCGACGCGTTTGCCGTTGCGGGGGAACACAATGTCTTTTGCATACGGCTTTTCATGCTTATAAGCATAGTCCGCGACAAACCGCTTGAGTTCGCAGATGGCGATCGATTCATCCAGCGTCCCTCTGCGGCATTTGGCTTCGCAGGGATGCGTACAGATGCGCCCGCAGACCGCCGGGAACGGGTTCTCCTGACGAATCAGGTTGTAAGCGTCAATGAACCGCCCGGCCGCGATCAGCCGCAGGTACCCCGGCACGTTGATGTTGGCGGGGCAGGTGTTTTCGCAGGGGGAGATAAACAGCGATCCGCAGACGCTCGCGCGGCAGTATTTATCCCGAATGTGCTCCTCGTATTCGTCCCGGAAGTAGCGTATGGTCGAAAGCACCGGATTCGGCGCGGTCTGACCGAGGCCGCACATGGCGGTGTCGCTGACGACTTCGCCGAGTTCCTCCAGCAGCTCGATATCGCCCTCCTCGCCTTCGCCGGAGGTGATGCGCTCGAGAATTTCCAGCATGCGCGTGGTGCCGATGCGGCAGGCCGCGCACTTTCCGCAGGATTCGTCGCGGATAAAATCCATAAAGAACCGCGCGGTGTCCACCATGCAGGCGTCCTCGTTCATCACGATCAGCCCGCCGGAACCCATAATTGCGCCGAGCTCCTTGAGCGATTCATAATCCGATGGCGTATTGAGATTTTCCCGCGTAACGCACCCGCCGGACGGGCCGCCGATCTGCGCAGCCTTGAAGCGCTTTCTGTCCCTCAGTCCGCCGCCGATGTTAAAGAGGATTTCGCCGAGCGGTTTGCCGATTGGCACCTCGATGATGCCGGTGTTCACCACGTCTCCCGCAAGGGCGAACACCTTGGTGCCCTTGCTCTTTTCGGTTCCGAACCCGGCGTACCATTCGCCGCCCTTGAGCAGGATCTGCGGAATGCTGGCGTAGGTTTCCACGTTGTTGATGATCGTCGGCGCTTTGAACAACCCGCTCTGGAACGGAAACGGCGGTTTCTGCCGCGGTTCGCCGCGCTTGCCTTCTATGGAGTTCATGAGCGCCGTTTCCTCGCCGCAGACAAACGCGCCCGCGCCGATGCGGATTTCAATGTCAAAGTCGAACCCGCTGCCAAAGACGTTTTCGCCCAGCACGCCGCGTTCACGCGCGTTTTCAATTGCTTTTGTGAGCCTGTCCACAGCGATCGGGTATTCGGCGCGGACGTAAACATACCCCTTCGTCGCCCCGATGGCGTAGCCGCCAAGCATCATGCCCTCGATGACCGTATGCGGGTCGCCTTCGAGGATGCTGCGGTCCATGAACGCGCCGGGGTCGCCTTCGTCCGCGTTGCAGACGATGAACTTTCGTTCCCCCGCCGCGTCGTGCCCCGCCTGCCACTTTACGCCGGTCGGGAAACCCGCGCCGCCGCGGCCGCGCATGCCGGAGCGTTTGACTTCGTCTATCACTTCCTGCGGGTCTTTTTCGTTGAGCGCTTTGGCCGCGGCAAAATACCCGTCCCGGCTGATGTAAGCGTCCAGGCTGTCGTATTCGATCACGCCGCAGTTACGCAGCGCAATTCGAACCTGCTCTTTAAAGAAGTCGATATCGTCGATCTTGGGTACGTGCTTTTTCAGCGAATAATCGTAAAACGTATGTTCCGTCAGGATTTCGCCTTGCAGGATATGCTTTTTAATCACCCGTCGCGCAATCTCCGGCGTCAGTTTAGTGTAAAAGATTCGCTCCGGCAGAATCAGCATCACAGGCCCCGCCGCGCAGGTGCCAATGCAGCCGGTCTCGCGCAGAAGAACCTTGTCCTTCATGCCGATTTTTTCCAGCTCATCGGCCACGGCATTGCGCACGTCCGCGCAGTTGGAAGAAACGCATCCCGCGCCGCTGCAGACCAGCACCTGGAACGGATGCGCCGCCGTGTTTTCGTTGTAAGCGGTTTTAATCCGCTCGAGATCCGCTAAAGAACGTATCATTTGCTCGCTCACGGTCGTCACCTCCTCAATACCGCGAAAGGATCGCGTCCAGTTTGTTGATGTTCACCTGCTTGTAGACGACGTTGTCAATCATGATGGCGGGCGCAAGCCCGCAGGCGCCGATGCAGCGCGCCACCTCAAAGGTGAACTTTCCGTCGGCGGTTGTGCCGCCAATCTCAACACCCAGCGTCTTTTGCAGCGCTTCTACAATCTTCTTTCCGCCGCGCACATAGCAGGCGGTGCCGAGGCAAACCCGAATGGTATGCTCGCCGCGCGGTTTGGTTGAGAAAAAGGAATAGAATGTCACCACGCCGGAAACTTCCGATAACGGCTTGTTCAGCGCGGTTGCAACATGCTGCTGCAGTTCCAGTGAAAGATAACCGTAGAGTTCCTGGGCGATGTGTAGGATTTGAATCAGGTTTCCTTCTTTGTCCTTGTAGAGGTCGATGACTTGGTCGAGTTCGGCGAATGGTTCCGCGCCGGCTTGCTCCCGGCAGCTGCATTGGCTTTGCCTGTTGCTCATTTCACAGCCCCTCTTTTCAGTTGTCTTATGATGTGTGTCTACGATATGACTTGTCAGACAATTCGACTGATTTCAGCGTAACAGAGAAATGTTAGGGTTTTATGAGCATTCAGAAGAAATTTTTAGCCATTTTCTGGCGTTTTATCGTGTTTTTCGCGCGTTTGACGGCATTTGCCACACATTTTCAACATAAATTCGGTGAAAATAAGCCGCTCGGGCGGTTCTTTTACCGGCGGCATAGTCTATGTGCTTACGGGCTGTTGCGCTGGCGGCAAAGCATGATATCATGGTGTCAGTCCACGAAAGGCGGCTGCGGATGAGCACCTACCGTACCAGCGAAATAGCGAACCTGGCCGGTCTGCACCCGAATACGATTCGTCTGTACGAAAAGATCGGCTTTCTCACAAAGCCGCTCCGGTTGAAGAACGGATACCGCGTTTATACCGAGCTGCACTTGCATCAGGTGCGGTTGATCCGGCTGGCGCTGCACGCGGAAGTGCTCCAAAACGGTCTTCGAAAGCAGGCGGTCGCCATAATAAAGCTCTGCGCCGAATGCCGCTTTGTTGATGCGCTGCGTCAGACGGACGTCTACCTCGCCATGATCGACCGCGAACTCGCGTTTGCCCGGCGCGCGGCGGCCTCCGTGGAGTCTATTCTGCGCCGCGAGCGGCCGCAGGACACGCCGCCGCAGACGCGCAGTCAGGCCGCTTCGCTTCTGGGCGTCACCGTCGATACCCTGCGCAACTGGGAGCTCAACGGTCTTGTCCGTATTCGCCGCTTGCAAAACGGTTACCGCGTTTACGACGCAGGGGATATGGATCTTCTTTCGATCATCCGTACGCTCAGAAGCGCGAATTACTCGCTTTCGGCCATTCTGCGGCTGACGCGCGCGCTCTCCGGCGGGGAGTCCGTGGATGTTGTGGATACGCTCAACACACCCGCAAGCCACGAAGAAATCGTCTCCGTCTGCGACCATTTACTTGCTTCCCTCGGCGGGGTTTGCGCCGACGCGCTTGAGATGCGCGCGCGCATTCCCGTTCTTGAAAAAATGGCAACCCTCCACTAAACCACCAACCTTCGTTTCTCTGGTATCGTAGTGTTGAAATCAGAAAACGGAGGATTCTTATGGAACCGTCATTCGCCAATTGGAAGAGAAGAACAGCTCTCTTTTTCATCAGTCAGGCAATCACCCTGTTCGGCTCAACCATCGTTCAGTTCGCCATCGTCTGGTACGTCACCCTTAAAACCACATCCGGCGCATGGGTCGCCGCGCTCACCGTCTGTTCGTTTCTGCCGCAGACGCTGATTTCCTTTGTCTCCGGCGCATGGGCTGACCGGCACTCCAAAAAGATGCTGATCATCGTTTCGGATGCGGCAATCGCCCTTTCCACCCTCGCGCTGTTTCTGCTGATGCCGCACATTCAAAACGATACCGCGGTTCTCTCGGCGCTCTTGATTGCAAGCGTCGTCCGCTCCGTCGGCGCGGGTATCCAGATGCCGGCGGTCGGGGCAATGACGCCCGATCTCGTGCCGGAAGAACACCTGATGCGCGCCAACGGCGTCAATGCGACTCTCCAGTCGGTCATCCAGTTTGCGTCCCCCGCCGCCGCCGGAGCGATCCTCTCTCTGGGCAGCCTGCGCATGTCGCTGTTGGTCGATCTCTCCACCGCCGCTGTGGGAATCGGCCTGCTTTCGTGCCTCGCGCTGCCGAAAGGGCGAGCTTTGCCCCAGGAGCAGCCGTCGGTATTTGCCGATATCAGGAACGGTTTCGGGTATGTCCGTTCCAACTCGTTCCTGCTCAAACTCCTATTGCTCTACGGCGCGTTCATCCTGCTCAGCGTGCCGGGTGGATTCCTCGCGGCACTGCTGGTTGCGCGCGTCTACGGTGGCAGTTATCTCAACCTCACCATTGTCGAACTGATCGGTTTCGCGGGTATGGCGGCGGGCGGCCTGCTGCTCGGCGTATGGGGCGGTTTCCGCAACCGAACCGCAACGCTGTTGACCGGAATCGCCGCCTGCGGGCTGCTCACGGTTGTGCTTGGCGCAACATCCAGCTTCGTTGTTTACCTCGCGATCATGCTTTTTCTCGGCGTCGCCATCACCATGGCGCAGACCGCGGTTACGACCTTGGTGCAGGAACGCACAGAAACTTCCATGCAAGGCCGCGTGTTCGGACTGGTTGGGGCGATGTACAGCGGGTTCCTGCTTATCGGCATGTCCGTCTTCGGACCGCTGGCAGACACGGTTTCTCTGCCGCTTTTGATGATTCTGACCGGCGGCGCGCTGGCGCTCATTGCGCTGCTGTTCGGACTGAACAAATCCTTTCGTGTCGCTCCAAACCCGGAGCAGTCGGAAGCCGGGCGGTAACCCAGGATTGTTCCGCAGGGCTTTTCCCCGCAGCTCTCTTCATAAGCTGTTCTGAAAAGAGCAGCTTTTAACTTTTTAATTCAGAACGGTTTCTCACAGATAATTATTGCAAAACAGTAATTTTCGATGTATTATTGTCGCAACATTATCGCGTAACGATAATTTGGAGGTCGTGTTGTGAAACGCAAACTGTTTCTGTTCGTTCTTGTGGCGGAAGCGCTGCTCTGTGTTCTGCTGACGGTGTTCAAAGCGCCGATTGACGATGTGTTCCTGGCCTTGATGGCGTTCCCGTTTGAACAGATTGGAGTCGGGTTGCGCGCGCTGTCGCTCTCCGGCATAGTGGGAAACGTGCTCGCGTTTTTGATCTATGCGCTGTTCTGTCTGCTGCCAACCGTTGCGCTGCTGTTCATCCGTCGTAAGCGTCCGCTCTCCCCCGAAGACGGGTTATTGCCCGTTCTGTCGGCAACCCTGTTTGCTTCAGTCTATCAAATGATCAATCCGGGATTGATCGCGGGGATGTTTCAGAGTATTCCCGTCGGAAAAGCCGTCCTTGGCGGCACGATCTACTCCATTGTGATTGCCTTTTTGATTCTGCGAGCCGTGCGGACGCTGCGTGCCAGCGGGATTGAACGGCTGCAGCGCTGGCTCGTCGTTCTCCTCGGCCTTTTGAACGTGGTTTTCGTCTGCCTGATCTTTGGCGTTTCCGTTGGCGAACTCAAAGCTTCAATCATCGCGCTGCAGCAGGGCAACGCCGGAAACGAGAACCTGCTCGGCGCCAGTTATGTGTTTGCCTTTTTGCAGTATTTCGTGGATGTTCTTCCGTACGGATTCGATATGCTCATCGTGTTTGCCGGAACGAAGCTTCTCGGCAGTATGGCGGACGACCGCCATTCGGAAGCGACGGTTTCGGCGGCTTTACGTCTTTCCAAACTCTGTGGAACGGCGCTGAGCGTTTCGGCATTGGCTATCGCATCGTTCAATCTGCTGCAGGTAATCTTTGCCAAGCGCTTATTCAATCTTCACGCATCGCTGCAAGTGCCGCTGTTCTCCATTGCGTTCGTGCTGGCGGCGCTGCTTGTTTCGCGGTTGATCGCGGAGAATAAGCTGCTCAAAGAAGACAACGACAGCATTATTTAAGGAGCAGGCATGGCGATTCTAACCCACCTTGAGGAGCGGCTGAAGGCAAAAGGCATGACCTCCAAGGAGCTGTGCGCACGCATAGGCATTACGGAAGCGAACCTTTCCATCCTGCGCAGCGGAAAGGCAAAAGGCGTGCGCTTCTCAACGGTCAACAAGATTTGTTACTATCTCGGCTGCGATGTTGGCGATCTATTTCGTTTTGACGGAAAGTTGGAGGAGGACGATGAAGATTAAACGGGTTTTAACGGCGTTTCTTGCCGTTTTGCTTATGGCGAGCCTCTGCGGCTGCCAGCTCGCGCGCGAAGACGCGGGCGGTACTGAGGAAAAGGATAAACTCATCGGCGTATTTGTCACTAGAGAATATCTTGATCTGTTTGACATGGATGGATACCTGAGCGACAATCTGCAGAATCTTTCCGGCGGAGAGTTTCATGTGGATGGCAATAACGAGAAGTATCAGGGCAGGCTGTATGCCGTGCTGCAGGATATCACCCTGACCAGCGACACCGGAGAGCAAAGCACAATGCAGGAATACGTCTTCCCGGATGTGGACGGCGTTTCGTACTTTGCCGCAAGAGTTCCGGCAGCGGAAGGGCGCGAAAGCTACATTTCTTCCGGTTCCGATGAAGCGATCAGCGACGGACAGCTGGGTCTGAATTACGGCGACACGGAAGATAAGATCACGCTGGACGGAACGATTTACCTCGCCGATCTTTCCGGTAACTACAGCTGTTATATCAACCCAGTTTATCAGTCGGAGGACGGCAGCGTTTACGCCGTCAGCGGAGGCGGTATGGAGATGTGCAGCGGCGCGGGAATGTCCCAAACGCTGGAAGAAAAATCTACCGTAACGGAAAACGGAGTCAGCAAAACCGTTATCTCGTCGATTAAAATTTCCATTGAGACGCTTCCCCCGCCGGAAAAGATCGTCCTTCTGCAAATGGACAAGGACAGCACAATCCTGTCCAAAGCAGAGTATAACCCCGGCGAACTGCCCGGCACGCTGAAGCCCGAACCTGCCACGGCATACATACTGGAAGAAACCTACGCGCACGACGTTTCCGGCGAGGAAGTCGTCACCCGTAAACTCTTTGGCGCTGAGGACGCCGTATTATCTGCTTTTTATGCGCGCGCGGACGGCATTTGCGTAAGGCAATGGACCACTCTTGCGTGGGAAACCAGCTTGCGCTAAGCGTATCGCTGCCAAACGTCGGCTGCGCACCTACGTTACAGCCCATCGGCAAAGTCTTGCAGACTTTACCGATGGGCTTTTCTGTTTTGCCCGCCCGAACCCACGTTTCAACGGTTTTCTATCGTTTTTCCGGTTCATATGATCGAATAAAGCCAGATATGAGGGATTTGTTAATTTGAGAAAATATGGCAATTTTCCGCAGTTTGTAACATTCCCGCAATATTCTTGCCTCTCTGTGAGGCTAAACTATCGTAGTTATACTGGTATTCGCTATTACGCATAAATCGAGGTAGCTTTCTTTGATGCAGCAAGTGCAGGAAATCATCGGTCAAATTCGAAAAGTGGTCGTCGGCAAGGACGCCGTCATCGGCAGTATCCTCATGGCGATGCTCGCGCAGGGACATGTCCTCCTGGAGGACGTCCCCGGAGTCGGCAAAACCACGCTGGCGCTCGCGTTTTCGCGGGCGATGAGCCTCTCCTACAAGCGCATGCAGTTCACGCCGGACGTCATGCCTTCCGACATCACGGGGTATACCACCCTGCAGGCGGGCGGCATACCGGGCGCGTACGTGCCGGGCGCCGCTATGTGCAACCTCTTTTTAGCGGACGAAATTAACCGCGCTTCCAGTAAAACGCAGTCCGCGCTATTGGAGGTCATGGAAGAAAACAGCATCACCGTGGACGGAATTACGCACCCCGTGCCGCAGCCGTATATGGTGATCGCCACCCAGAACCCCGCCGGTTCCTCCGGCACGCAGCCGCTGCCGGAATCCCAGCTCGACCGCTTCATGGTTCGGCTCTCCATGGGCTACCCCGACCGCCGCAGCGAGGTGGAGATGCTCCGTCGCCATCAGAACTCCGTTTCGCTGGACGACATCAGCCGCGTCATCACCCCGCAGGACCTTGCGCTCATGCAGCGCGAGGTAGAGAGCATCTACGTTTCCGAACCGCTGTTTTCGTATATCACCGAGCTCGCGGCCTGGACGCGCGCGCAGCCAGCCATTCGCTTTGGCGTGAGCCCGCGCGGCACCATTGCGCTGCTTCGCATGTCCAAAGCCTCCGCCTACCTCTCCGGACGGGAGTATCTGATTCCGCAGGACGTGCAATCCGTGTTTGAAATCGTCTGCGCCCATCGTATTCTGCTCAGCCCCCGCGCACTGGTCAGCGGAATCAGCGAGCAGCAGCTTGCCAAACGCGCGCTGACGCAGGTGCAGGCGCCGGTCGCGGTATAACCCCATGGCCGGCAACCGGATCCTGTACTTCTACGCGCTGCTGATTTCATTTGCGCTGTTCGTCCTTTTGGACATGTACCTGTTTCATCTGCTGTTTCTGTTTTTATTGGTTTTACCGGTGATTTCGTTGCTGATCGCCATTCCGGTCAGCCGGCAGCTCCGTTACCGCCTCGATATCGAGGACGATATCATGCCAAAAGGCGACTGCCCTGCGGAACTGACGGTTCAGAACGCGAGCTCGTTTCCCTGCGCCTGCGTGCGTGTAATCCTCACAAGAAAAAACCTGCTTGGCCGCGTTGGCGACAAGTATTCGGAAGAATTGGAAGACGCCATCCTCTTCTCCATTGAACCCAAACATACCAAATCAATCCAGCCCCCGCTGCAGATGGAAAACTGCGGCAGGGTTGACGTTTCAGTTCGCCGAATTTCCGTTTGCGACATGCTGGGCTTGTTTCGTCTGCCCGTTCCAAAGCGGAACGCGGGTCCTGTCTCCGGCAGCGTGTATGTGCTGCCGGAACTGCAGAGCCGCACGATTCAGACCGAGGAAGCGGCGGATTTGGGGCTGGACAGCGCGACGTACTCCACAAAGAAACCGGGCAACGACCCTTCGGAAATATTTCAGCTGCGCGACTACCGGGAAGGCGACGCGCGCCACAGCGTCCATTGGAAGCTCAGCAGCCGCATGGGGCGCTTAATCGTCCGTGAGTTCGGCCTGCCGCTGAACCCCTGCCTGCACTTCGTGCTGGAACTGCGCGAAACCGCATCCCCCGCCGCCGCCGAGCAAATGCTGGGCGCAATTTTCGCGTATTCGGAATACCTTATGGCAAAAAACGTAACGCATTCCATCAGCTACCTCGGCGAGGAAGGCGCGCTGAGCACCGCTTCCATCACCGGGCCGGAGTCGCTCGCGCTGGTCATGCACGAGCTGCTCGCTCTGCCCGGCACAAAACCCTGGAGCACGCTGGAGCATTTTGCGCTGCAAACGCAGCATCAGGCCGATACGCATCTTATCTATCTGGTTGCGGGCGCGGTCTGGAACGGCACAGGCGACGCCGCGGCATACCGCGTGCTCGAGAGCCTCTCCGCGCTCGGCGTCTGCCGCAGGCTGACCCTGATGCCCGACCGCTGTTCGGATGAAAAAGCAAAGGATCTCCTGTCTCTCGGCTGCGAAGTGCAGCTGCTGGACGGCCATATTCCGAATCTGGAAACGGAGGAGGAAGTATGAAGC
>JBDKTD010000338.1:0-4990 GCA_039680365.1 Clostridiaceae bacterium | reverse complement strand
GACGGGGCATAAGGTGCTGGCAATTCCCTCGGCGGACGGAAAGATCACGGCGGAGCAAATCGAACGGCTGGTTACGGCGCATTATTCGGACAGCACCGCCGAGCACATGGTGCAGCCGGGCATGGTGTATCTTCCGCACCCGACCGAGCTAGGAACGACTTATTCTAAAGGGGAACTGACCGCAATCAGCGCGGTTTGCATAAAGTATGGCATGCCGCTGTATATCGACGGCGCGCGGCTCGGCTGCGCGTTTGCGGCGGCGGGAAACGACCTGACGCTAGCGGATTTGGCAAAGCTTACCAGCGCGTTCTCCATTGGGGGCACAAAGCTCGGCGCGCTCTTTGGCGAAGCGCTTGTGCTCAACGACGACAGCCTGAAAAAGGACTTCCGCTACCTGCTCAAGCAGCACGGCGGCATGCTCGCTAAAGGTCGACTGCTCGGCATCCAGTTTGAATCGCTGTTTGCCGACGGGCTGTATTTTGAAATCGCGAAGCACGAAGTGTCGTTAGCCCAAAAGCTGACGGAAGGCATCCGCGCGCGGGGATACCAATTCCTCGTGGAGTCGCCCACGAATCAGGTGTTCCCGATCTTCCCTAAAGCGCTGATTCAGTCGATCGGCGAGCGGTTCGGCTACGCGTTCTGGCAGGGATACGACGAAACGAGCGACGCTATCCGCTTCTGCACCTCCTGGGCAACGCCGCCGGAACAGATCGAAGCACTGCTGAACGCGATTCCGTATATAAAATAAAACGCCGTTTATCGCGGCGCGTACATTCGAACATTTTCAGCGGAGGCCGTTTGGCTTCCGCTTTTTTATGCGGCGGGGACGGGGCGGGGTTTGCGCCTGCCAAAGATACGCCAGCAAAGAAGCGAAAGAACGAGCAGCGCAAGTACCAGCTTGATGGCAAGGCTGACGGGGCGGTAGTCGTCCCAAACGGCGCGGAGAATGGCGTCCGCCGCGGCAAGTACGAGCGAGCCCGCGGCAAGCAGAACGATGTTTCGTTTGGTAAACAGATCGCGCAGGCGCTTGTTTGGAAACAGGAGCTTGTAAACGAGCGCGAACAGCCCAAAGAGCAGCAGCGCGTTGATTAGAACGCCGAGCAGTATTTGCCAGACGGGGGAGAGCGCGGCAAACAGCGCGGAGAACAAAAGAAGCAATACTTTACCGATCGCCCAGAACGGCAGCAGAACGACCCCGCGCAGAACCGAGGGTTTGGCGAGAAACCACCCGCGAAGACGCGCGCGGAGGCGATCCCGCCTGGTGGGCCGTGCGCTTGCCGTACTTGCCGGATTCCGCTTTGCGGCGGCTGCGGGGCGCGTTTCGAACTCCGGCTCTTTCGCGCCGCTGAACAGCTCGCCCGCCGTGGACGCGGCGGAGGCAAGCGCAATGGAACACGCGGCGGTGACTCCGGCGGCAGCAACGATCGCCTTCTTTTTCAGTTTTATGTGCTTGTTCTGCTTTTCGTCATCTGTCATGAAGCCATTATAGCATTTACGCGGAGGATCAACGCAACAAAAAGCCCCGCCGAAAGGCGGGGCTTGCGGGTTTCGCTGTTTTGCCAGGAAGAGAGATTATCTCTTGCTGAACTGGGGCGCTCTGCGGGCTGCATGCAGACCGTACTTTTTACGCTCTTTCATGCGCGGGTCGCGCGTGAGGTAACCAGCCTTTTTAAGGGCGGGACGAAGCGCGGGTTCCGCAACGAGCAGCGCGCGGGCGATTCCGTGACGGATCGCGCCGGCCTGGCCGGTATAACCGCCGCCATAAACGCTGACGAGCGCGTCATACTTCGAAAGCGTGCTGGTGAGCACGAGGGGCGCGCGGACGATCATCTTGAGGGTTTCCATTCCAAAGTAATCGTCGAGATCGCGCTTGTTGATGGTGATTTTGCCGCCGCCGGGGAGTAACCGAACGCGGGCAATGGACATTTTCCGTCTGCCGGTGCCAAGATATTGCGTGACTGCCATGTTCCGTTTCTCCTTTCGTTATTTCAGCGTGAGCGGCTGGGGCTTCTGCGCGGCGTTGTTATGCTCCGGGCCCGCATAAATGCGGAGCTTCTTGAGCATCTTGTCGCCAAGCGGTCCCTTGGGCATCATGCGGCGAATCGATTCGTAAACGGCAAATTCCGGCTTCGTGGACAGCAGGATGCGATAGCTTACTTCGCGGATGCCGCCCGGAAAACCGGTGTGATGGATATATTTCTTCTGGTCAAGCTTTTTGCCCGTCAGGCGGACTTTCGCGGCGTTGACGATGATCACGTGATCGCCGGTGTCGACATGCGGGGTGTATATCGGCTTATGCTTCCCTCTGAGGATGGCTGCTACCTGGGACGAAAGACGGCCGAGGACCATGTCTTGTGCGTCCACAACGTACCAGTTGCGCTCGACGGTTTCGCCTTTTGCCATATAGGATTTCATGGCGATTCCTCCAATAAAAATTCGAATCTGGCGTGTTCTTGAGCGCGTTTCGCCGGGGCTGTGGCAATTCTCGACCCAATGGCACATCGATTAGTTTAACAAACGCGAGGGGGTGGTGTCAACCCTGAATCTGCCGAAAAGCAGGCGTTTTGCGAAATAAGCAAGGCTTTTTGCCGCATTGCCGGGCCGTTTACGCGCGCTGAAGCAAATTACTGTACGAAAGTGCTACGGCGTCCGCCCAGGCGGAGAGGGAATAGGCCGCGACAACACGCCGCTTGGCTTCCTCCAGAGCGGCACTCCGGTCTTTCGAACGCGCCTGTTCGAGCTGGCACACAATGGCTTCCGCAAGCGATTTTGCGTCGCCGGGAACGCAGAACGCGCTCTCCGGCAGACGAAGATCCTTCTGCGCGTCGATGGCGCTGGCAACGACGGGTACTTTGCAGTAAACGGCCTCGACCAGGGAGTAGCAGAAGCCTTCCTCGCGGCTGGGCGAAAGAAAGACGTCCGCAAAGCGGTAGTAGCTGCCAACGTCGCTTCTGGGGGGCAACAGGCGAACCCAGTCCGGCAGGCTCTCCAAACCGAGCTGAATGAGAATATTCCGCTCCGCTTCCTCTCTGCGGGACGAGAGCACTACGGCAAGCGCGACGTTCTTTCCCTGTTCTTCGCGCAACTGCCGCACGGCTTCCAAGGCGAGATCGACGCCTTTGCGGTAAAAGTCGAAACCAAAGATCAGTGCAGCCGTTGTATCAACGGGCAAGCCGAGCTCGGCATGCGTGAGCGGGATAGACTCGTCCAGCCGCTCGAAGGCGATGGCGTTTTCCGCAACGACGACCTTTTTTGCGGGTATGCCGTCCCGGATCAGCCGGTTGGCAACCGAAGTGCTGCAGCAGACGAACTGAGCCGCTTGTGCCAGATAGAGCCGCTGCGGCAGTGCGCGCAAAAAATTCTTTGGAAGATCGAGGTGGTTATGCAGGTGCACCACCAGCCTGACCCGGTGTCCGCAGGTGCGCGCGGCAAGCAGAGAAGCGATCTTTTCGCGGTAATGGATAAAGTGCACATGCAGTATGCCGGAGTTTGTGTCCTTCAGCAGGCGCCGCACCTGACGCATGTACGAAAAGAATCCGCCGGGTTTTAGAACAAGCACATTCGGCTTTGCCTGCGCCATCTCCTGAACCCAGCAGCGATCCGACGCGCGCGGGGGAAACACATAGGTCATACTGCGCTCCTCGTTATCGAGTTTTGCTTCCAGCGCGCGCAGCGACGAAACAAAGTTGCCTTCGTACGGCGCGCCGTAGTCGGTGAGCTGCAGAATATTCCGGTATGCGGGGAGAGCCATGCGTTCGCCGCCTTTCCAGATAAAAATAGGCAATGCTATTATACAGGAAATAAATACGCCGCGACAGTAAAAACATCAAGAAAGCGACCGTATAAAATATATTCTATTAAGCAAAGCGTAAAAAACCAATAATGACTGGGAATATGATATAGTCAAATTATCATAGAAAAGGAGGGGGACTATCGAACATGCTACGTAAAGTTATTGTGCTGCTCATGGTGCTCATGCTTGCGCTTTCGTTCGCCTGTAAACCCAGAGCCGAAGAGGCCGTGGCCGCGGAAGTGACACCCACACTCGCCCCGACTATGGAACCCGCCGCGCTGGATAAGGATCTTGCGATTCTCTATACCAACGACGTCCACTGCGCGGTGGACAACGGCATCGGCTACGCAGGCGTTGCTGCGCTGAAGAAACAGCTGTTGGCGGAAGACTGCTATGTTGCTCTGGTTGACGTTGGAGACGCCGTTCAGGGCGACGCGATCGGCACGCTGTCGAAAGGCTCTTACATCATCGACATCATGAACGAAGTCGGCTACGACGTTGCAACCATTGGTAACCACGAGTTCGACTACGGAATGAACCGTTTCTTTGAACTGAGGGATATGGCAAAGTTCCCGTATGTTTCGGCAAACTTTACCGACTTAGCCAGCGGGGCGCCCGTACTGGAACCGTACACAATGCTCACGTTCAACGGCGTTAAGGTTGCCTTCGTGGGCGTTTCCACGCCGTTTACGATCACTTCCTCCACGCCCGCGTTTTTTCAGGACGCAAACGGAACGTTTATCTACGGCTTCAGCCAGGCAGACGGGCCGGAAGCGTTTTATGCGGTTGTGCAGGCGGCGGTGGACAGCGCGGCTGCCGAAGGCGCTGACTATGTAATTGCGCTGACGCACCTTGGCATCGACGCTTCCAACTCGCCCTACACGTCGAGCGAACTGATTGAAAACACCAGCGGGATCGATATCGTCATCGACGGTCACTCGCACAGCGTTGTCGAATGCGAGCGCGTCAAGAATAAGGACGGCGTACGCGTGCTGTTGACCCAGACGGGGACGAAGCTCGAATCCGTCGGCATGGCGTACATCACCAAGGATGGAAGCGTTTCGACCGGACTGATCAACGACTATGCCGAAAAGGACGCGGATACCGAAGCCTTTATCGCGCAGATTCAGGCGCAGTTCGAAGAACTGCTCAACGAGGTAGTCGCCAATTCGTCCGTAGACCTTGTCATTTTCGAAC
>JBDKTD010000072.1:0-4222 GCA_039680365.1 Clostridiaceae bacterium | reverse complement strand
AGAAGACCGTGCTCAAGCAACCCGAATATACGCCGGACAAGTCCGGCAAGATCGAGTGCCCGGACTGCGGCAAGAAAATGGCCGCCGGCACCGCCATCTGCCCGCGCTGCGGATACGATATGAACACGCCCAGCCTCTTTGAAGAGGACGAGGAAGAAGTTGTTGCGCCGCCGGAAGAGCCGATAGCGGAAGAACCCACCGCTCCTGAGCCGGAAGCGCCCGCACCGGAACCGGTCAAAAGCGACCTTTGCCCGCGCTGTGGAAAGAAGATACCGGAACCGCTGATCACCTGCCCGCGCTGCGGCTATTATCCCGGCGACTCGCTGGAGATGCCCAAGGAGCCGGAAAAGCGCGAACCCGCGCCCGAAGCAAGGCCAAAGACCACCGCGCCGAAGCGGGAACGCGTCTGCGCCAAGTGCGGCAAGAAGATTCCCGGAACTCTCGCCACCTGCCCCTACTGCGGTTATCACCCGTCGGACGCGGAGCTCGCCGCCGAGCGGGCAGAAGAGTACGACGAATACGGCGAGCCGGAGGACGGCGTCCCCTGCCCGCGCTGCGACAGGCTGGTTGCGCACGGAACGCGGATTTGTCCACACTGCGGTTATCCGTTCCCGGACGAAACGGCGCGCCATCCGCGCCCCGTCCAGCCGAAGCTCCCGCGCGTGCCCGACCCGAAACACCTCAACGAAAAGAACAGCATCGAGTGCCCCGAATGCGGCAGGCGTTACCCCGCCTCGCGAAGCGTCTGCCCCTTCTGCGGGTATAACTTGTATCAGGATTAGCTTTTTTCTTGGGGGTTTCACCCCCAAACCCCTACATAAAAAGCGCTTCCCAACGGAAGCGCTTTTTTGCTACAATTCCAGCTCCCGCAGACTCTCGAACACATGCCCGTCGAGTTCCAGGCGTTTGGCGAGAAGCGCCTGCGATCTGCGTTTCTGCGCCTTGTTGAAGGCGCGGTCGCCGTATTTGTCGTCCCCCAGCACGGGGTAGCCAGCCGCCGCCATCTGAACGCGGATCTGGTGCGTCCGCCCCGTCATCAGCTCGATCTCCAGCAGGCTCTTTTCGCCGTCGGACTTGATCAGCCGGTACGTCAGTTCGCACCGCAGCGCATCCGGATCGTTTTCCCCGCAAATGGAAACGAACGATTCCTCCGCGTCCTTTTTGACCCAATGCACGAGCCTGCCGCTCTTGGGCGGCGTTCCGCGCACGATTGCGTGGTACGTCTTTTTGAGCTCGTGGCGGAAAAACAGCGCTTCGTACCGCGCGGCTGTTCCTTCGTTCCGCGCAAAGACCACGATTCCCTCGGTGTTGGCGTCCAGACGGTGCACGGGGTAGATTTCCTCAAAGAGCGATTCCACCTCGGCGAGCAGGTCGCCTTCCGTTTCCACGCCCGCGTTTTTATCGACCGCCACGCAATCGTCATCCAGATACACGCCGCGGCACACGGAGAACGCTGGCAGCAGCGCAATCTGCGCGGCAAACGCGGTTTCGCCCTCCCAGGGCGGCGCGGAAAAGAACGTCATCGGCTCCTTGAGCGTTGGGTGCGAAAGCGTCAGCGCGTACGCCCAAAGGCGAATCTGCAGACCCGCCACTGCACTCGGCGCATACCGCTGGTCGCCTTCTATGGGCAGCCCTGCGTGGGAAAGCTGCACGCGGATCTGGTGCGGCCTGCCCGTGTAGAGCGCAACGTCCAGCATCGCCCTGCCGTTCGATTTGCCAAGCAGGCTGTAGCTCAAAACCGCTTCCTTTGCGCCGGGCTCGTTCGGCTCGGCCACGCGGGACGTAAAGGTGGTTTCGTCCTTAACTAAAAAGTCGGTCAGCGTTTCGCGCGGTTTCGGCTCGCCGGAGACGATTGCGCAGTAACGCTTCTTTGCCTCGTGGGAGCGGAACTGCTCGGTCAGGCGCGCGGCGGCCTTGCTCGTTTTTGCAAACGCCATCACGCCGCCGACCGGGCGGTCGAGCCGGTGAACAAGACCCAGATACGCCTCTCCCGGCTTTTCGTAGCGCTCGCGGAGGTACCTTTTGAGCAGGCTCAAAAGATCGTCGTCGCCGGAGACGTCCGCCTGCACAGGCAGATTGACCGGCTTTTCGACCACGAGCAGGTGATTGTCCTCATATAGAATTCGGATGCCGTCCGGCGTAAACTCGTCGCGCCGGAGCTTGCTGTTCCCCGTTTGTTCTTCCATTGTTCCCCTTTTATGCGTTTTACTTGTCCGGCGTCCAGCGCCCGCTGGAGCCGCAGGGCAGCACCAGATTGTCCCGCTCGATCGGCAGACCGACTTCGTCCGACTCCGCAACGCCCTTTGGCAGCGATACGCGAAGCACGTTTTTGAGCACGCTCGCGGCAAGTCCTGTAGTGTATGAGTTGATCAAAAAGAACGCGGGGGTATCGCTGAGCAGCGCCGCGCAGTCCGCCACCAGCGGGTAAAGGTCGTTTTCGATCTTCCATAGCTCGCCCGTCGGCCCTCTGCCATAGCTCGGCGGGTCCATTACGATGCCGTCGTAGGTGTTGCCGCGCCGCTGTTCGCGCTTGACGAACTTGACGCAGTCGTCCACGATGTACCGGATCACGGCGTTGTTCAGCCCGCTTGCCTCGGCGTTGTTCTTCGCCCAGGCAACCATGCCCTTTGCCGCGTCCACATGCACAACCTCCGCCCCCGCAGCGGCGCAGGCAACGCTCGCCCCGCCGGTATACGCAAAAAGGTTGAGCACCCTAGGCGCGCGGTCGTGGCGCTGTTTCCACTGCTCCAGCTCGCCGCGCATCCAGTCCCAGTTGACCGCCTGTTCGGGAAAGAGGCCGGTGTGCTTGAATCCCGTCGGGCGGACAAGAAAAGTCAAATCGCGGTACTGAATCTTCCATTGTTCGGGCAGTTGCTTACGAAACTCCCAGTGCCCGCCGCCGGTTTCGGAGCGCAGGTAGACCGCGTCCGCCGCGGATTCGGCCATGGGCCAAACGGCTTGCGGGTCTGGCCGCAGGAGGGTGATATCCTTCCAGCGCTCCAGCTTCATGCCGTTTCCCGCGTCCAGCACGCGAAAGTCGCTCCATTGATCGGCTAAATACATAAAACCTCTCTTTTTTGGGGGTTTCACCCCCATACCTCTGATTCAGGGGCTGTCGCCCCTGAAAACCCCGCGAGTGATGACTCGAACGGTATTTTCAGAAGAAGCGGGGATTCCAAAGGGGTTTACCCCTTTGGCAGTCCTCCAACCCTATTTATTAAGTATATTCGTCTTGCAAGGTTTTTGACAAGTTCGATTTGTCTAGCCGCTAACACGCAACGCGCGCAAGTTGCTTTTTCATCCCCCTTTACGCTATACTCTTTGCCATGGATGGAAAAACGAACTGGGATATGAAGGGCAAAATCGTCATCGTTACCGGCGCAAATTCCGGCATCGGCAAAGCAACCGCGGCGCAGATTGCGGATTTGGGCGCGAGCGTCGTTCTCGCCTGCCGCAATAAGGAGCGCGGCGAATGCGCGGCAAACGAACTCGCCTGCGTGCCGGGGCGCGACATCACGCTCATGCGGCTCGACCTTGCCGATTTGGACAGCGTCCGCGCGTTCGCGGCGGCGTTTACCGAGCGGTACGATCATCTGGATGCGCTCGTCAACAATGCGGGCATCCTCGGCAGATGGCGCGCGGAAACGAAGCAGGGGTTTGAAGCGAGCTTTGGGGTCAACTACCTCGGCCACTTTCTGCTGACGCTGCTGCTCCTGCCGCTTCTGCAGAAGGCCGAACAGGGGCGAATCGTAATGATGAGCAGCATGGCGCACGCCTGGGTGGACGTCCGCTTTGACGACCTCAACTATACGCGCGGTTACAACCGCTTTATAGCCTACGGCCACAGTAAACTCTGCAACCTCCTGTTTGCGCGCGTTCTGGCGGACAAGCTCAAACGTAAAAGCAGCCGGGTTACGATCAACGCCGTGCACCCCGGCATCGTTGCCACCGACATCGTGGTCAACCGCAAAACCGGCGCGTTCCGCTGGGTGGCGTCGCTCATGCGGCTGTTTTTCACCTCCTCCGAGGAAGGCGCGGAAACGAGCGTCTACCTCGCCTGCGACCCGGATGCGGCGCAGTTCAGCGGGGAGTATTTCTACAAAAAGCACGTCGAGCCTTCCAGTCCGGCTTCTAAAAATATGGAGACCGCTTACCGGCTCTATAACGTCAGTTTGCTGCTCGCGGGGTTGGAGAGCGACCCGCTGGCGTAACCGCCGTAATC
>JBDKTD010000159.1:0-5492 GCA_039680365.1 Clostridiaceae bacterium | reverse complement strand
CTTTCTTTATACCGCAGGCGCGCGGCGTTGACAAGCCTTGTTTCGCCTTTTGTGTTTGCCGCGAGCACGGCGAGAATGGGCAAAAGATCCGGCGTTTCGCTCACGTCCAGCTCGCAGCCGTGCAGCGGACGCGCGGAAACTTCCACCGCGCCGCCGTTTTGCAGAACGTCCGCGCCAAACGCTTCCAGCGCGGAAAGAATACCTTGATCGCCCTGCGGAGACTCCGCTGATAGCCCGGTCAGACGGACGCGTCCGTCGAGCGCCCCCGCCGCAAGGAAGAACGCGGCGTTTGACCAGTCGCCTTCTACGGAGATTTGACCCGGCGAACGGTAGACCTGCGAACCGATTATCCGGAAGGTTCCGTCTTGCTCGTCGATCACCGCGCCGAACGCGCGGAGCGAGCGGAGCGTCATTTCCACATAAGCGGCGGATTCCAGTTTTGTGGTCAGCGCAATACGGCTGTCCTGCCCGGCAAGCGGTAGCGCGAGCAGCAGCCCGGTAAGGTACTGCGAACTGACGTTGCCCGGCAGCGCGTATGTTCCGCCGGAAAGCCTTCCTTCCAACGAAAACGGCAGCTGTTCCGCCGAAAATCGCATACCGTGCTGGCGCATGGCTTCCATGAGCTCGCCGATGGGGCGTTCGGGCAGCCGCCCGCTTCCTATAAAGCGCGCGCTTGCCCCGCGGACGGCGGCAACGGGCAGCAAGAATCGAAGCGTCGATCCGCTTTCGCGGCAGTTGAGTTCGGGGTGTTCGGTAAAAACGGAACTGCCGCGCACAACCAGCGCGTCCGGCGTGCGGAGGATCTCCGTGCCGAGCGCTAGTAGGCAGTCGATCGTGGTTTGAATATCGTCCGAAAGACGGTTGATCTCCACCCGCGTCGTCCCGTTCGACAGCGCGGCGAGAATCAAAATCCGGTGCGCGTCGGACTTGGAAGGAATGGCCGCAAGTTCTCCTTCAAGAAGGGAAGGGGAGATGCAAAGATTCATGCGCCTTCCTCCATGCCCGCGCGGAAAATGGAGAGCAGCTCGCTTACCGGAACGCTCTTGAGCACACAGTTGCCGATTGCGCGGGGCAGCACGATGCGGATGGAATCGCCCGTGCGCTTTTTGTCGGAGAGCGCGGCGGCGGCGAGTTCTTCCGCCGAAAAGGGGGAAACGACCGGAAGGCCGTTTTTCGTCAGCGTCTGCCGGATGCGCTCGTAGATCGGCTCCTGCGCTTCTCCAAGGCGTTCGGACGCGCGCGCAATGATGCCAAGCCCGATGGCGACGGCCTGTCCGTGCGGAATGGCGTATTCGCTGCAGACTTCAATTGCGTGCCCCGCCGTGTGGCCAAGGTTGAGGATGTTTCTCAGCTCGCTGTCGCGCTCGTCCGCTTCGACAATCCGCGCTTTATAGGCGACGCACTGAGAAACGGCCTGCTCCATCTGTTCGCGCGCGGCTCCCGACTCAAACAGGCCAAAGAGCGTTTCGCCGGCGAGGACTCCGGTTTTAATCGCCTCGGCGGAACCGTTGGCGATTTCGCACTCCGGCAGGGTGGCAAAACAGTTCGTATCGCAGACCACAAGCGAAGGCTGATGGAACAGCCCCGCGAGGTTCTTGCCCGCCGAGAGGTCCACCGCGACTTTTCCGCCGACGGAGGAGTCCACCGCGGCTAAAAGCGAAGTCGGCGCCTGCACATATCGGATGCCGCGCAGGTAGCAGCCCGCCGCAAAGCCGGTTAAATCGCCCGTAACGCCGCCGCCGAGGGCGATGACGCAGTCCGCGCGCGTGAGCCGGTTTTCCGCTAAAAAATCAAGGATTTCCGCGAGCGTATCCATGCGCTTGCTGCCTTCTCCCGCGGGGAAAACAAACGCGCAGACGTCGTACCCCGAAGATTCGAGGCTCTGCGTCAGCGCGTCCAGATAGAGCGGGGCGACATTGGAATCGGTTATCACTGCAACGCGGCAGGAACCGACAGCCGAACGGAGCAGACCGCCGAAATCGGCGATCAAGCCGCGCCCGATGCAGACGTCGTAGCCAAATTGTACTTGCACGCGAATTCTGCGCAATTCCATAGACTCAGTTTCCTCCCGCCGAGGCTTTCTTTTCGCGCCCGTCCTTGAGCAGGGCGCAGAGGCGCTCGGCGTCCCGCGCGCCGAGGGCAGACTGGTACTCCTGCAGGTTCTGTATCAGGATATCGAGCTGCTCCGTCAGGTAGTCCGCGTTGTCTAAAAAGAGTTCCGTCCACATGGCTTCGTCGAGGTGCGCAACCCTTGTCATGTCCCGGTAGCTCCCGGCGGAAAAGCCCCGCCGCTTTTGCGCTTCCGGCGATTTGATATAGGCGCTGGAGACCACGTGCGCCAGCTGGGACGTGTAGGCGATGATGCGGTCGTGTTCTTCCGGCGTAGAAAACGTCAGCCCCGCAAAACCGATATCCGTAAAGAACGATTTAAGCTTCTCGAGCATGATGATATCCGTCCGCTCGTCGGGCGTCAAGATCATGGAAGCGCCGCAAAAAAGTTCTTCGCTTGCGCTCACAAAGCCGCTGCGTTCGCGCCCCGCCATCGGGTGTCCACCGATATATGAAAAACCCTTTTCTCTGGCGATAGGCGCCAGCTCGGCGCAGACCGTCCGCTTGACGCCGCAGAGATCGACCACGATGGCGCTTTTGTCGATTTCGTCCGCATGGGAACGCACCCAGTCCAGCGCTGCGTTCGGGCGGATGGCAATTAAGATCAAATCGCAGGAGCCGAGATTCTCACTTGCCAGCGACGCGTCGATGGCGCCGCCGAGCCGGGCGAGCGTCATGGTTTCCGCGTCCAGATCGACGCCCCATACGGTATGCGCCGTGCGGAGCTTGATGCTCTTTGCCATGGAGCCGCCGATGAGACCAAGGCCGACGATGCCTACGTTCATTTTGTCTCCTCCAGTTCGCGCATGAACCGGTGCAGCGCGATCAGCTTTCTTGCGAGCTGGTCGAACGCTTCCGGATTGAGCGATTGCGGCCCGTCGCTCAGCGCGTGGGCGGGATCGTTATGCACTTCGATCAAGAGGCCGTCGCAGCCCGCCGCCACCGCGCTTTTTGACAGCGGCGCAACCAGAGCGGAACGCCCGCCCGCGTGGCTGGGATCGACGACGATTGGCAGGTGCGTCAGGTGCCGCAGAACCGGAATTGCGCTGATATCGAGCGTGTTGCGGGTATACGTTTCGTAGGTGCGGATGCCGCGTTCGCAGAGGATGACCTTTTCGTTGCCGGAGGCCATGACGTATTCCGCGCTCATGAGCCATTCTTCGTAGGTAGACGAAAGCCCGCGCTTGATCATGACCGGCTTTTCCTGCGCGCCGAGGACTTTGAGGAGGTTAAAGTTCTGCATGTTGCGCGCGCCGACCTGGATGACGTCCACGTTTTCGAACAGCGGCAGCTGGGAAGCGTCCATAATTTCGCTTACGATGGGCAGCCCTGTTTCCTGCTTGGCGAGTTCGAGCAGCTTGATGCCGTCCGCGCCAAGCCCCTGAAACGCGTAAGGAGACGTTCGCGGTTTGAACGCGCCGCCGCGCAGCATGGTGGCTCCGCTGGCCGCGACCGATTTGGCGATGGAAACGATCTGTTCCGGCGCTTCCACCGAGCAGGGCCCCGCCATCAGCGTCAGCGTGCCTCCGCCGATTTGGGTGTTGCCGACGGGGACGATGGTATCCTCGGGGTGAAACTTGCGGTTGGCGTTTTTGTAAGGCTCCTGAATGCGCTTGACGTCCTCTACGATATCCAGCGCCGCAATCAAATCGATATCCAGCGTGGACGTGTCTCCCACCAACCCAAGAATGATGCGGGACATGCCGACGCTTGTGTGGATTTGAATTCCCTTGCCGCTGAGCCACGCAATCAGGCTTTCCAGCTGCGCCTGATCGGGATTGGGCCTTAAAATGACGATCATAAACTCGTTTCCTCCAAACAAAAACCGCAGCCGGGTTGGCTGCGGTACTCATGCGTTTTTGATATGCCCCTATGGCAGCATGCTTACACTTTTTCAGCCAAACCCGCAGTGACCTTGCCAAAATAAAACTCGGCAAAGCTAAAATAGCGGTATTCGACTGTGGCTGTTATGCGCTGCATTGGCAATTTCCTTTGATTTTCGGTGTTTTCGCTACGATACCATACTATTGCGGTGGTTGCAAGGGCTTTTCTGTGAAAATCATATAAAATATATGATTATTGCAACGTTCCCACGGGGTATCAGGCGCTGGCTTGAATATGCCGCCGTTAAAAAACGAAAGCAGAAACAAACGGCGCGGGGAACCCGCGCCGTTTGCCAGGCCCCCTCTGACGAGGGGGCTGCCGCCGCTAGGCGGCTGGGGGTGAGAAAGCGCGAAAAATCGCTCCTTCCTGCGCTTCGCGCCACCTCCCTCATCCGAGGGAGGCAAAACGGAACCGCCGAACAAGCAAACGGCGCGGGAAAACCCGCGCCGTTTGCTTTGATTCTATTTCCTTATTCCGGCCAGACCTCGATGCTGAGGTCGCTGAGCGGGTAGGAGCAGCAGGGGTGAATGTATCCCGCGGAAACGTCCGCCATGCGGCGCTGATCCAGATATTCGGGCAAGAAGACTTCGCCCTTGTCCAGCTTGGCGCGGCACCAGCCGCACTCCCCGCCGCGGCAGCGGCTGGGTGCCGCGACGCCCGCGCGCTCCAGCGCAACCAGCACCGTTTCGTCGGCGGACATCGGCAGCGTCAGCGTGTCCCCGTAGCGTTTGACCGTGAGGGTAAAGCGCTTCTCCACGCCGCCGGGATAGCCCTTTAGCTTGCCCGGGGAGGCGGGAGCCGCGTACAGCTCGTGGCGGATGAACTTGCCCGCGAGCTTGAGCTTTTCCACCTCTTTGTCCACAAACGCGTACATCGCGGCGGGCCCGCAGAGAAAGACGCTGCAGGGTTCGCTTCCGCAGGCGGCCTGAATCGCTTCGGCGGTGATAAAGCCGTACTCGTAGCCTTCCTTCTGTTCGTCGCTGAGGATATGGACGATCTTAACCTTGTCGGTCGCTTTGGATATTTCGGCAAGCTCGCTGTGGTAGAGGATATCGCATTCCTTGCGGCTGCCGTAGAGCAGCGTCAGGCGGAAGTCCTCCACGCCGTCGCGAATGGCGTACGCCATGGAGAGGAACGGCGTAATACCGCAGCCGCCCGCGAGGCCGACGACGTGTTTTGCGTCCCTGAGCGGCTCGTAATAAAACGTTCCTTCCGGGCCGGAGGTCGTAATTTCGTCCCCGACCTTCCAGTTGTCCAAAATCCAGCCGGAGGCAAAGCCATCCTGCTGGCGCTTGATGGTCAGCGCGTACTTGCCTTCCAGCGCCCATTTGGGCGAGCAGGAGATGGAGTACGGCCGTGTTAGAACAGCAGAGCCGATCTTGAGCGAAACGGAGAGGTACTGCCCCGCGCGGAACGGAGCAAGGTTTTTGCCCGTGAGCACAAACGACTTTGCGTTTTCGCCGTGGTCGATCACTTCCGCAATAGTCAGTTTCTGTGCT
>JBDKTD010000278.1:0-17311 GCA_039680365.1 Clostridiaceae bacterium | reverse complement strand
AGCGCGTATATTTCAACGATTCACGCGTTCTGCGCGCGCGTGCTCCGGCGGCACTACCACGCGGTGGGATTGCCCGCCCAGAGCCGAACGGCAGACGAAATGGAGAGCGCGGCTTTACTGGAAACCGTGCGGGATACGCTGCTAACCGAGCTTTCCGCCAGCGAGGATGCGGACTATCACACGCTGCTTGCCAGCTTTGGCGGCGAACAGCAAGCCTGGGACGCCGTGATGCAGTCCTTCCGCTTTACGCGCGCGGAGGCGGACCCTGCCGCCTGGCTCGACGAAAACAGCGCGCGTTATCAAAGCGAAAGCGCGCTGACACGCCTGCTGGACGACGCTGTGGACTACTGCAAACACGAAGTGCGCCTTATGATGGAACCGATTCTACGCGCGCGGGACTCGCTCTCGCCGGACTGGGCGAGCGTGATCTCCGTGCTGGACGGCGACCTTTCGCGCTACCGCGCGCTGGCGCTCTGCAGAAGCTACGACGAATACCGCGAAGCGCTCGACAGCATGGAATACGACACCATGCGCTTTCCCAAAGGCACTTCCGACGCGGAGAAAGACCCCGTCAAGGACGCCCGCCAGATGGGCAAGGACTTGATGAAAGCGCAGAAAGAGCGCTTCTTGCGTCCGCAGAAGGAAGCGCTCTTGGCGCTAAAGCGCTCCGGAGAGGCGATTGCCGCGCTTTCGAGCGTGGTCAAAAAGCTGGAAGCGGCCTATACCGCCGCCAAGCGGGAAGCCGCCCTGCAGGACTATGACGATTTGGAGCACCTGACGCTGGAAGCGCTCAAGCAGGAACCAATCGCTTTGGAATATCGCGAACGGTTCCTCTGGCTTGCGGTGGACGAATATCAGGACAGCAACCGCGTGCAGGAAGCGATTCTGCGGCGGATTTCGCGTGGGAACAACCTGTTTTTCGTAGGCGACGTCAAGCAGTCCATCTACCGCTTCCGGCAGGCGGAACCGGGTTTGTTCTTAGAAAAACTCGCTTCTTTTTCCGGCGGCGCGGGCTGCCGCGTGGATTTAACGCGGAACTTCCGCAGTGCGCGGGAGGTGCTCGCCTGCGTCAACGAAACCTTTTCGGCCATCCTTTCCACCGAAGCCGGGGATATCGAGTACGATTCCCGCGCGCGTTTGGCCTGCGGCGGCAATCCGCCCCCGGGCGGCGCGGAACTGCACCTGATCCGCAAAACACGCGCCGAGACCGAAGGCGATGAGGACGCGCTGGAAGACGCGGCGGATATGGAGGTGGAAGCGCGTCTGATTGCCGACCGCATCCGCCGGATGATGGAGAGCGAATCCTATACCGACGCAAAGACCGGACAGCAGCGCGCCTACCGCTATGCCGACTTTGCGCTGCTGCTGCGCGCGGGTACGGACGCGCAGGTTGCCGCGCAGACGCTCGCGCAGTGCGGCGTGCCGAGCTATGCGCAGTCCAGCGGCGGCTATTTCGACGCGGTTGAGGTGCAGATTTTCCGCAACCTCTTAAGGGTCATCGACAACCGCAGGCAGGATGTGCCGCTGATTTCCGTGCTCTGCTCGTCCATCGGCGGGTTTACGTTTGAAGAACTTGCCGAAATTCGAACCGGGCACCGTTCGGGTTCGTTCTTCGAAGCGTTCGAAGCGTACCGCTCAAACGAAAACGCGCTGGGAAGGCGCGCAAACGAGTTCTTTTTGCGGCTGGATCGTTACCGCGCGGAGAGCAGGCTGATCTCCGTTGAAGAGCTCATCGGGATTCTGCTGGATCAAACCGGGTTTTACGAGGAGATGGGGGCGGGGCCGAACGGCGCGCAGCGGCAGGCAAACTTGAACGCCCTGCTCGATAAAGCGCACGCGTTCGAAGTGAGCGGCTCGCGCGGGGTCTGGAACTTTCTGCGTCAGCTCGATCTTGCGGAAAACACCGCTTCCGTGGGCGCTGCGCAAACCGTAACCGCGGACGTCGTAAGAATTCTGACCATCCATAAATCAAAGGGACTGGAGTTTCCGGTCGTTTTCGTATCTGGGCTTGGTAAAAAATTCAACCTGCAGGACGCGCGTAACGCGCTGCTACTGCACGCAAGCGGCGGCATTGCGCTGCGCTTTATCGATCGTGGGGAAGGGAACGTCGGCCGCGTCAAGCGGGATACGATTGCGCGGCAGATTCTCGCCCAGCGCGTGAAAACGGAGCAGATCGGCGAGGAACTCAGGGTGCTGTACGTCGCTATGACGCGCGCGCGGCAGCAGCTGATTCTGACCGCCTGCGTTTCCAACCCGGAAGCGAAGCTGGAAGCCGCGCCGGAACGTCCGGCAGCCTGGAATGTGCTCAAGAGCGCCAACCCCGCGCAGTGGCTCATGATGGGGCCGCGGCGCGAGCTCCGGACAACCGTTCACGAGCGGGAAGCCTGGCTCACCTCCGCGCAGCAGAAAATCGCCCCCGAACTTCCGCCTGTGGATGAGGAAACGCGCCGCGCCATCGAGGCTAAACTCAGTTGGGAGTACGAGTTTTCGCAGGCCGTCCAACTCAGCGCGAAAGCTTCCGTCAGCAAGATCGGGCGGGACGAATCCTACCTGCCGGATTTCCGGCAGCCGGCGTTTCTGGGCGCAAACAAGAGCGCGGTCTTTACCGGAACCGCAACGCACACGGCCATGCAGTACCTGCCTTTCGAAGGGGTACGCGCGGCGGATGCGCTGGAAGAATACCTTCTTTCGCTGGTGGAGTGCGGCAGGCTGACGCAGGAACAGGCGGAGGCGGTGGATCGCGAGGCGGTGCTCTGGTTTACGACGACGCCGCTGTTTTTCCGTATGCTAAGCAGCGCGCGGCTGGAGCGCGAGCTTGCGTTTTCCTATGCCGTGGACGCAAGCTCCATATATGGCGTGGAAGCCGACGAGCGCGTTCTGCTGCAAGGTGTGATGGACGCCTGTTTCCTGGAAAACGGCGTCTGGACGATTGTCGATTACAAGACCGACCGCGTCCGCCCCAGCGAGAGCGCGGAGCAGGCGGCGCAGAGGCACAGCCAGCAGCTTTCGCTCTATGCGCTCGCGCTGGAAGCGCTGACCAAACACCCGGTTCGAGAAAAAATCGTGGTGCTGCTGTCGCATCAAGCGGTCGTCGCCGTGTAATCAGCACAAATATTCGCTGTTCGCACTTGCAAAGGGAACTGTTTCGTGCTACGATAGGCGCAAGTTGAAGGGAACTTTCCCCGAAAACGAAAATTGCATACAGCTTCGGGGCGGGGTGCAATTCCCCACCGGCGGTGAAGCGGCAGTTCTGCCGACAAGCCCGCGAGTCTTATGACCGAGACGGTTCGAATCCGTCGCCGACGGTAAGCCAGAGTTTTTCTGACGAGTCCGGATGAAAGAAGCGAAACGCCATGATTTTCATTGGCATCCGTTCACCCCGCGTTCTTACGACGCGGGGTTTTTTTATCAGGAGGGGTATTATGAAACAAAAATCGCTGGCCGACCGTTTGGCCAAACTCGGCATGCTCACCGCGCTGTCGATCATCCTCGTTTACGTGATTCATTTTCCAATCTTTCCCGCCGCGTCGTTTCTGGAGTACGACATGGCGGATGTGCCGATTCTGATTGGCACGTTCCTCTACGGCCCGTGGTGGGGCTTAGCGCTGACGGCGGTAGTGAGCGTGCTGCAGTGGCTGCTCGTTTCGCCGCAGAGCCTTTGGGTCGGCGCGGTCATGCATTTTTGCGCGACCGGTTCCTACGTTATCGCGGCGGGGCTGATCTATCGTAAGATGCGCTCGCTCAAGGGCGCGCTCATCGGCATGGCGATTGGTTCCGTGCTGCAGACGGCAATGATGGTTCCAATGAACCTGCTCTTCACGGTGCACTTTTTCGGCGTGCCGAGGGAAACGGTGCTCGCCCTGCTGCCGACGGCGATCATTCCGTTTAACGCCATTAAGACCGTTGCGAACTCCATTTTAACGTTCCTTCTATACAAGCGCGTGGAAAAGCTTCTGAACAAAGAGTTGATCAAACCCTCTTTAAAACAAGCAATCAAGCCTCCCGAGGCGGCAGAGGATAAGCCGTCCGGCGACGATACCTCCGTGTCCCGCTGAACCGATTTTGCCAATGCGCGCCGAGAAAACAGCAGTTTCGACGCGCTTTTTTCATGTTTTTGCAGGAAATGAGCAAAAAGGTATTGACGAAACGCTGGAAACGATTTAGTATAATAACAGTAATCGTTATTGCATAATATTGGAACGACCCGCTCAACAATCAAACAGATTTGGAGATGCACTATGCGTTACTCCCATCAAAGAGAACGAATCTACCGCGCTGTGGCGGAAAGTTACGACCATCCGACCGCCAATATGGTGTATGAGCAGCTGAAGGCGGAAATGCCCAAACTCAGTCTCGGCACGGTTTACCGCAACCTCAACCAGCTTGCGGACGCGGGGCGGCTCAAAAAGATTCCGCTTGCGGACGGCAGCTGCCGGTTCGACAAAACGACGGACGCGCATTCGCATATCGTCTGCGAGCAGTGCGGCTGCGTTGCGGATGTGGAACTGCCTTCGTTCGAAGCGTTCGAAAAGGCCATTGCCGAAGAAACGGGCTATACGCTCCGCTCGTACGACGTTGTGCTTCGGGGGCTCTGCAAAACCTGCGAGCAGGCCGTCGCCGGAAAAACGTTGACGTAACACAGCCCGATTCCGGTGGATTTGCGGCGTATCAGCCGATACCATCGCGTAAAACGGGCGGTTTCACGCGCACATTAGAATTCAAGTTTGTAACAAAATCAATCAACAGGAGGATGAACTAGCATGGAACTCAAAGGCAGCAAAACCGAACGGAACCTGATGGAAGCGTTTGCGGGAGAATCCCAGGCGCGCAACAAGTATACGTATTTTTCGTCGGTAGCAAAGAAAGCGGGCTTCGAGCAGATTTCCGCCATCTTCGCGGAAACGGCTGAGAATGAAAAAGAACACGCCAAACTCTGGTTCAAAGCGCTGCACGGCGGCGAAATGCCCGACCTCAAAACCGCTCTCATGATGGCGGCGGAAGGCGAGCACTATGAGTGGACGGATATGTACGCGCGCTTCTCCGCGGAAGCGAAGGAAGAGGGCTTCGACAAGCTCGCCTACCAGTTCGCGGCGGTCGCCCAGATTGAAAAAGGGCACGAAGAGCGGTATAACAAGCTCCGCGCGAACATTGAAGACGGCATGGTCTTTGAGCGCGACGGCAAGGTCTTCTGGCAGTGCCGCAACTGCGGGTATATCTACGAAGGCGCCAAAGCGCCCGAACTATGCCCGGTCTGCACGCACCCCAAGGCGTTCTTCGAAATCCACAAAGTCAACTATTAAGTTCTTTCGTTCCTCGGGCGGCTCGCGTATGCGAGCCGCTTTTTTGCTTCGGGTCAAAAATTTCTAAAAAAGTCGCGTTGTGTGCAGACTGCTCACCATCGTTGCGATAAAACCCGCTACACTGAATCTATCAAACAGGGAGGATCAAACAAATGGGACTTTTCGGAATCGGCAACAGCACATCTATATGGGACTTTGAGCAGAAGCTCAAGAACGATCCGGACTTCATGCTCAAGGTGTTGAACCTGTTCGACGGGAATCCGACCGCCAGTTCATTGACCGCGGGAATCAAAAAGCTCGGCTATTCGCTGGACTTGCAGGAAGCGCTCAAGGCGCTTGCCGGTGCGATTGCCTACTATAAAGAGAAATATGGCGATCAGTTCGACTCCGGCTCCGGCTCCAGCTCCGGCTCCAGCGGGAAAGGATTCATGGGGTTTTCACAGGACTGAGTAAAAAGCGATCTCTTTTGCAATTATCGCCGGAAAAGGGCTTGTTTTGTGATGCGGAAACATTTTAAGATTAGGAGGACAAATCGGTATGAGTTGGCTCAAAAAACAAATCCCGACAGGATTGGCAGATAAAAGCAGACTGCGGCAGCCGCAGAATGGATGCGAGCGATTTTTCTTTGATATGATCGGGAACGACAGTCTGCGCAATATCTTTTTAGAAATCGTCAGTAACACGGATAAAACGCTCGGAGAGATCATTGCCGAAATGAGCGAACAAGGGTATGAAGTCGAGGTTCTCGATTTTGTTGCGGTCGCCAAGGGCGTCAATTTTGAGTATGACGACGATTCGCTGAGAAGGTTCTTTAAAACATAACAACGGCTGGAGACGTCAAGCATGAACAACCCGTTTCGCAAACGTAGCGCCGCGAACAAAGCAAAGAGTTCTAAACGGCATAAGCTGCGCCCGCCGATGAACGAAACGGAACGGTTTTTCTTTGACATGATTGAAAACGAGCCGCTGAGGCGCGCGTTTCTTGGTGTGATCGACCAGCCGAATTGGGACTTGAGCGACGTCGTGGAAGCCATTCGCCCGTTTGGCCACACGGTGGAGGGCAAGACGTTCGGGCATATCGTCATCATGCTCGACTTTACGTATACGGACACAGCTCTTCTGGAGTATTTCAGCAACTGGTACTGATAAGCGGAATTCATCGCTAAACTTAGCGTTTTTGGAAGCATTTTGGGAGCGCTCGGCGTTCCTTTTTATTATTAACACAGAAATTCACAATCTGTTTTTTGTGATGTTGCAATGCGGACGGATGCAAATTTGCATAATGCAAACAACTCCGCTATACTTGTCATACGATCATGGGGCAATCTACAGTTTTAGTCCCTGACGGAGGTGAAATATATGGAATTGCATGGAATCGTAACCCTGCCGGTAATCCCGTTGCGGGGCATTGCCGTACTGCCGGGAGAGATAATGCATTGCGATATCGGACGCAAAAAAACGCTGTCCGCTATGGAACAGGCTTTGTCCGAAGAAGGCTACGCGCTGTTTGTTGCGCAGAAAAACGCTAAGGTGGTGGACGTCGCCCCCGACGACCTGTACACTGTTGGCACGATCTGCCGCATCCGGCAAGTTTTTCGTATTCAGAACGACACCGTCCACCTGCTGGTGACGGGCGTTGCGCGCGCGCGCATTGAAAACGTTATTTCCGAAAACCCGCACTATACCGCGCAGGTTTCGGTTATCGAAGACACGGAGCCGGACGATGCGACCGTGGAAGCGTTCCGCCGCCGCCTGAGCGAGGGCTTTACCGAGCATGCCTCGCAGCGCGACCGGCTCACGCAGGATCAAAAGGACGCGATTCTCTCGCTGCCGACGCTTTCGGAACTCACGGACTCCATCGCCCAGCAGGTGGTTGGTAAGCTTGAGGACAAGCAGAAGCTCATTGAAGAAGCGGATCTCGCAACCCGCGCCGCGAGCCTGCTTGCCATCATCGAAAACGAGCTGCTCGTTATGCAGGTCGACCGCCGCATCGCGGGTAAGATCAAAGCGGCGCTCGAACGCAACCAGAAGGAATTTGTCCTGCGCGAGCAGCTCAAAGCCGTTCAGGAAGAGCTTGGCGAAGGCGACGAAGACGAAACGGAAGTCTACCGCGAACGCGCGCGCGCCAAGAAGCTGCCGGACGAAGTCCGCGCGGTGCTGAATAAACAGATTGAACGGTTTGCGTCTCTTCCGGGCGGCTCGCACGAAGCGCCCATGGCGCAGGCTTATATCGAGCTGATTCTCGATCTGCCGTGGATGGAGTCCACGGAGGACAACCTCGACCTAAAACACGCACGGGAAGTGCTCGACCGCGACCACTTCGGCATGGAGCGCGTGAAAACGCGCATCATCGAGAGCCTTGCCGTACAGCGCCTGACCAATAACCCGCAGGGGCAGATTCTCTGCCTTGTAGGCCCTCCGGGCGTCGGCAAAACGTCCATCGTGCGCGGCATTGCCGAAGCGATGGGCAGAAAGTTCATCCGCATGAGCCTTGGAGGCGTGCATGACGAAGCGGAAATTCGCGGGCACCGGCGCACCTATATCGGCGCGCAGCCGGGTCGCGTGATCGAAGCTATGCGCAAAGCGGGTTCCATCAACCCCGTGCTGCTCTTCGACGAAATCGACAAGCTCGGCGCGGATGTGCGCGGCGATCCTTCGTCCGCCATGCTGGAAGTGCTTGACGGCGCGCAGAACTTCGCGTTTGTGGATCATTTCCTCGAACTGCCGTTCGACCTTTCGCGCAGCATGATCATTACAACCGCCAACGACCCCGGCGCCATTCCGCAGCCGCTCAGAGACCGCATGGAGCTCATCGAAGTGCCCAGCTACCTCTTTGACGAAAAGGAAGAGATTGCAAAGCGCCATCTTTTCCCCAAGCAGATGGAAAAGCACGGGCTCAAGAAAACCAACCTTCGCGTTTCCGAAGGCGCGCTGCAAACGCTGATTGGCTGCTACACCCGCGAGGCGGGCGTGCGCGAGCTGGAACGCGTTCTGGCGAGCGTCTGCCGCAAGGCCGCCTGCGACGTTGCCGAAGGCAAAACGCGCATCAGCCTGACCGACGCGCGCATCACCGAATGGCTGGGGCCGAAAAAGTTCAAGCGCACCGAGCCGCTCCGTCCGGATACGGTCGGCGTGGTGACCGGGCTTGCCTGGACGAGCGTCGGTGGCGAAACGCTGGAAGTGGAAGCTGCGGCTGTGCCCGGCAAGGGCGTGCTGCAGCTCACCGGTCAGCTGGGCGACGTGATGCAGGAGTCCGCTAAGGCGGCCATGACGTATGTGCGCGCCAACACCGCGCGCTTCGGCATAGACCCGAGCTTTCTCGAGACGCTGGACGTACATATCCACGTTCCGGAAGGCGCCGTTCCCAAGGACGGCCCCTCGGCGGGTGTTGCAATGGCGACGTCGCTTGTTTCCGCGCTCACGGGCATCCCGGTCAAGAGCTCCGTTGCGATGACCGGTGAAGTCACCCTCCGCGGCCGCGTGCTGCCCATCGGGGGCCTGCGCGAAAAGCTGCTTGCCGCCGTGCGCGCGGGCGTGGAGCGCGTGGTGCTGCCGCGCGCCAACCGCGAAGATCTCTACGACGTACCCACGGAAGTGAAGTCCGCGCTGAAGATTGAATTCGTGGAAACCGTGGACGAAGTGCTGAATCACGCGCTGACCATGCATCCGCATGGCGCGGAGCCGCACCTGAATCTGCCGGGATTGGAACTGACGCATGAAACCGTTCGACATTAAGCGGGCGGAATTTGTAACCAGCGTGGGGCAGGGGCAATCTTACCCTGCCCCGCTTGCGTGCGAAATTGCGATCGTCGGCCGCAGCAACGTTGGCAAGAGTTCGCTCATCAACTGCCTCTGCAACAACCATAAGCTCGCCAAGACGTCCGCAACGCCCGGCAAGACCCGCATGATCAACTACTTTCTGCTGAACGGCGAGTGGTATCTTGTGGATCTGCCCGGCTACGGCTTTGCAAAAACCAGCAAAACCGAGCGAACCAACTGGGGCGAACTGATGGAAGAGTACCTGCGCAGCGGCAGGCCGAAACACCTGTTCCTCCTGCTGGACATCCGCCATGCGCCATCGGAAGAGGATAAGCAGATGTTCCGCTGGGTGCTGTACTTTGGCGTACCGTTTACTTTGATCGCAACCAAGTCCGACAAGCTCACAAAATCCGCCCGGAAACTCTCGGCTAACAAGGCGGCAAAGCTTCTAGGCGCGCCGCCGTTTGCGCTGTCGTTCTCGGCGGAAACCGGCGAAGGTCGCGCGGAGCTGCTCGAGCGCATCGGCCAAATCCTGCAGGGCTGACAGATCAGTCGGCGGCCAAACGCGCGCGGCAACGGTCAAAACGGCGGAAGACCTGCCGTTTTTTGCCGCAAAACCGCGTAAAAACGCCGTCAGACGCGCATACGATATGTTTATGCTTGACATGCGTGTGAATCTTTTGCATAATAACCAGCGTAATGTTTGGAATCAAAGGCAGGGCGAATAGATATGGCATTGCATAAGTGCCCGAAATGTGAATTAAACTACATCCGCGACGGCGAGGAGTTTTGCGACGTGTGCAAGCGCGAAATGAAGCGCGCGCAGGCTCGCGGCAGGCATGTTGAGGACGAGTCGGAAGACGACGAAGTCATCATGTGCACCGAATGCGGGGAAGCGCCCGCCGTGCGCGGCAGCGACCTTTGCGCCGCCTGCCTGAAAGAGCAGAAACGCCAGGTTGAGCTGGAAAACGCCGCGGAACTGGCACCGGACTACGACGACTCCGTAGAGGAAGACGAAGAAGACATCACGCCGGACGAGGAATAAGGGAATCTCCCCTCTTTCACACGGCGAAAACGAGAGGAGCGAAGGGATGCGAATCTACGCAATTGCGGACCTGCATCTGTCGCTTACCTCGGAGAAGCCCATGGACGTGTTTGGCGAAACCTGGCGCGGTCATGCGGAAAAAATAGAGCGGAACTGGCGCGCGGCCGTCGGCGAAGACGACCTGGTGCTGATTCCCGGCGATATCAGTTGGGCAATGCAGCTTGGCGCCGCGTTGCCCGATCTTTCGTTTATCGGCCGCCTGCCGGGCAAGAAGATACTGCTTAAGGGCAATCACGATTACTGGTGGAGCGCCATCGGGCGCGTCCGCGCTTCTTTGCCGGAAGGAATGCGCGCCATACAGAACGACGCGCTGGTTGAAAACGGCGTCGGCGTCTGCGGCAGCCGCGGCTGGCTCTGCCCGGGCAGCGCGAACTTTTCGGCGGAAGATCAAAAGATTTACCTGCGCGAGCTCGACCGCCTTTCGCTCTCGCTCGGCGCGCTGAAAGGCCAGCAAACGCAGACAAAGATTGCCATGATGCACTTTCCGCCGTTTTGCGACCGTGAGCGCGCCAGCGGCTTTACCGAGCGGCTGGAGCAGAATGGCGTGAACATCGTAGTCTACGGCCACCTGCACGGAGATGCGAATAAATACGCCTTTGAAGGTGAAAAGAACGGCGTACTGTACCATTGCGTTGCGGCGGACAAACTGGAGTTTATGCCGAAGCGAATCCTGTAACCGAACTCAAAATCGATCGCTAAATATAACAGAACACCCGCATTCGCGGGTGTTCTTGTTTTGTCGTTGTTGTTACCCCTCGGCCTTTTTCTCGCAGCGTACGAGCAGCCGGTTTGTGCCGTTGTCCTTGCAGGTCATCAGCGTGAGCCCGTAGTCGCCCTGATAGGACTTGAGCGCGCTGAACGCGTCCGGTGCGATGCTCTTGATCTGGTACACCTCGTAGCGAACGCGCGTGCCCGTTGCGCTGTCGGTCAAGTAGATCTCGTCGCCGACTTCGAGTTTTTTGAGGATGCCGAAGTGCGCACCGCTCTTGTAGTTATGCCCAATCAGCACCATATTGCCCTTTTCGTTCGGGTCGGGTCCTTTATAGCGGCAGATCGAAATCTTGAGCAGCTTATAGGACCATTTGCCGATGATCGGCAGTTCGACGTCGTACTCGGGGATCTCGAGGATGCCGATCACGCCGTTATCGTCGGTCGCTTTGATGATCTTTTGGATCGTCGCGTCCAGCTCGGAGACCTCCGGCGCGTCGGGCTGCACATACTCGCCGCTTTCGTCCACGCCGGTGTTGGAACCGTCGTTGACCATGTGCTCGTTGGAATCAGCCGCGGCGGATGCGTCCGCGTCCGCGTCGGTCTGTTCCAGGTTCGTGTCCTCAGGCTGCGGTGTGCCGAGATCGTCGGTCGCCTCAACCTTCGCCGTTTGGGTCGGCGCCGGCGAGACGGTTACTGTTGGAGTAACGGTGGCTTTCGCCTTGTAAGCTTCCAGCAGCACTGCGGCATTCTGATCCGCTTCTTCGCCTTCAAACAGCTTGACGGCAATGAGCGTCAGCGCCGCGAGTCCGAGTACGATTGCGGCAAAGCCGAGCGCGCGTATGGCGCGCATCTCTTGCTGCGCTTTGGAACGATGTTTGTGTTTTTTGCCGCTTGGGGTAACGGTCAGTTCGGTATGTTCTTCGCGCTTACGCGTTGGTGACGCGTTTTTTCCGAATGCCATACCAAACCCCCGCCGCGACGAGAAGCGTCGCGCAAAGACCGCCAAATACATACACGAGCGTGAAGTCCTGACCGGTTTGCGGCAGGCCGCTCAGCCCCGTGATATAGATGGAGTAGGAGACTTTATGCGCGCTGTCATCGTTGATCCAGGCATAGAGCTTGGTGCCGGCGGTCGGGGTGTTGTAGCGCGCGTAGAGCTGAATCTCCGCGGTGCCGTCTTCCATATCGGCGCGGCTGTCGTTGAGCGCTGCGCTCGAAACCTTGAGGTAGGAAGACGTCCAGCTCCAATGCACGGTGCTGGTGTCGTCGTTGACAACGGACCCGTCGGCTTCGTGCAGGGTGACGATATAGTTGCCGTAACGGTCGGTCTTATTCAGGTTCGCATTCCCGGTAATCGTGAGATAACGGGTGTTGCGAACGTTGATGGTTGCGGTCTTGGTCGTCGTGTTCGAGGACGTACCGCGCACCAGAGCGGTGAGCGTGGTCGTGGCGTTCGTCATCGTGGTCGGCGCGGTGAACGTTGCCGTTGCCGCCAGCGGACTGCCGGAGAGCGTTGTGGAGCTCGAAGTAATGCTGCCCGCAGCGCCGTTGGAGTTCGTCCATTCCACAGCTGAGCCGGAAGCGTAGACGACGCCGCCGTACTGAACGGTCAGCGTAAAGGTTTGTGAACCGCCCGCCGTGGTGATGTTAGCCGTAGACGGAGTGAGGTTGATAATCGGCGTAACGGTCACGGTGCAGACCTGTTCCTGTACGTTGGAGCCGAAGGTGTATCTCGCCGTAATGTTTGCCGTGCCGGCGCCGACCGCGCTGACGCTGCCGCCGCTGACCGTTGCGACCAGCGGTTGGGACGTGAGCCACTCAAGCGTGCCTGCGGCTGTCCGCTGTGCGCTCAGCGTGAACGAGTCGCCGCCGATGAGCGTCTTGCTCGTTTCGGAGATCGTCATGGGCAGCACATTGATCGTGATCGAGTTGGTGATTCCTGTGGTCGCGCCGTCAATCACGAGCGTTGCGGTGACGATAATCCCGTTGGCAGCCTGCAGGCCTGTAACGGTGATCTGGTCGCCGCTTGCAGAGGCCGAGCCGAAAGAAACGTTTGCTCCGCCGCCCGTAGCACCCCAGGTATACGATACGATGCCGGTTGTGGTACCGGTATACGTCGCGTTCAGCTGAACGGTGCCGCCAACGGCGATATCCGTGCTCTGGCCGGTCGTCGGGGTCACGCTGATGGCGGTGATGTCCGCTTTGGCGATACCCGGCAGGCCGACGATGACCAGCGCGAGCGCAAGAGTCATCAGTGCTGCCGCAGCTTTTGTGAAATTGACTTTTTTCATTCTGAAGTTCCTCCTTTAGAATACGAACGGAACGCTGTTTTTCGGATTTTAACGCAATGGATTGATACCATAATACGAATCACTTCCTATATTGTCAACAAAAGAGCATAATCGTTTTCGGTTTCTTAACCGAAACGTTACGAATCCGCCTTGTTGTGCATAAAATTGTCCATTGTGGCTCGAAAACAAAGGCCACTTTGCGGCGGCGAACCGTCAGCGGTAAAACGAGTTTCCGCCGATGAATTCGCGCAGAATCGAGGTAGGGGGAATCTCGTCTTCGACGTTCGCTTCGACGAAGTAGTTCAGGAATTTGACAATGGAGTGCGCTTCGTCATAGTACGGACTTTCGGGTTTGACGGCGGTCAGCAGCGGGAAAATATGCTTTTTGAGCACCGCGGGCTCATAGATGAGCGTGGTGTTGAAGATGGCGTCCGCATCCTCCTGGAACGGGAAAATCCACTTTTCTTCGCCCGCGCGGACGCTCTCCCACATGGAAAGCGTGCGCTCCACGGAAGCGCCGCGCGTTTCGTTATCCCGCACCATGCGCCGCAAGAGGCGGATCGACGTGGTGGGCACGCGGTTATGGTCGTCCAGGTTAAGGGTAGTCAAAGCGGAAACGTAGAGTCTGAAGATCATCTTTTTGTCCACCGCGTCCGGCAGCAGGCCGGGGTTGAGCCCGTGCAGGCCTTCAATCACCAGCGGTGTCGTTTCGTCCAGCCGGAGTAGAGCGCCTTTTTCGCAGCGGCACTGGCGGATAAAGTCGAACTTCGGCAGTTCGACCTCCTCGCCGCGCAAAAGCCGGGTTAAGTCCTGCTGGAACTGCTCGACGTCGATCGTATTGAAATGCTCCAGATCGACTTTGCCGTCCGGCCCGGGCAAAATGGTATTCCGGTCGTGGTAGTAGTCGTCCAGCGAAACAAGCACGGGTGTCTTGCCGTGGACGCGGAGCTGCGTGCAGAGGCGGTTTGCGCTCGTGGTCTTGCCGGAGCTCGAAGGCCCGGCAATCAAAACGGCGCGCGCGCCGCGCTCGATAATTTCGTCCGCCAGCGCCGCAAAGCGCTTTTCATGCAGCGCTTCGTTGACGCGTATCAGCGTTCGAATTTCGCCGCTGAGCACCATGTCGTTGAGGTCGGCCACCACCGCGCAGTGCATGAGCCGTCCCCACTCCTCGCTTTCGGAAAAGACGTTCGCAAGGTGCGGCAAAAATACATGCTTGGCGGGTACGTTCGGGTTTTCCGCGGACGGGCGAATCAAGAACAGCCCCGTTGGCAGCGCCTGTAAATCGAAAACGCTGGCGTACCCCGTGGAAGGCGCCATTTCGCCATAGAAGTAGTCCACATAGTCTTCCTGCCGGTAAACGTCGAAATACGAAAACTGCCGCCACTGCAGCAGGCGGACTTTATCCTCCTGCCCGTCGCCGCTGAAAAACTCGATTGCGTCCTCAATATCCACGCGCTTGCGCTCCAGCGTCAGGTCCGCGTTCACAATGGCGCGCATCTCCTGCTTAACGCCTTCCACCTCTTTGGGGGTCAGGCGCATATTGTCTCCAACGCTGGCGTAGAGCCCCGCGCCGACGGCGTAGTTGATGCGAACACGCATCTTGGGGTAGCGTTTTCGCATGGCGAGCAGAAACACAAACAGCATGGTGCGCTCATACACGCGGTTGCCGCGCGCGCTGTCGTACCGAAGCAGTGTGACTTCGCCGTTGCCCGCGCGAAGCGCGCGCCGCAGCGTCGGCCGCTGGGCGGATTTTGCCTCCTGTTCGCGTACGGGGACATAGTTCAAGGTAAACGTTTCGCCGGCAATGTTCGCCGCGAGCGGCCGCGTGCGAAGGTCGGCGCTGTCCAGACCGAGCTTTTTTACCAGATCGAGCAGCGACTCTCCGCACTGCGCGTCAACGGGATGGCCGTCGATAATCAGTTGCATACAGGTTCCTCCTTGCCCGGCTGAGCCGGGCGCGGCGCCGCGCGGCGGAGCAAACGCATTGAGCGATCAGCCCCAGAGCAGCGAAAGCGCCGGTACGATTTGCTTTTTTCGGGAAATCACGCCCGGCAGATACGCGGTGTTGTTTTTAAAGGAGACGTTAAACGCGTGCTCGACGGACTCCACGTCGCCCACCGCCAGTAAAAGCGTGCCTTCCTTGAGCACGTCCGTAAGCATCAGCAGCATCATGTCGTAGCCGCGGGCTGCGAGTTCCTGCTCCATCAGGGCGAGGAAGCCGTCCTTCTTGCTCAAAAACTCCTCGGAATCCGCCGAGGTAATCTGCGAAATGCCCAGCGTATGGCCGGAAAACTGAAACTGCTTGAAGTCTGCAAAGTACAGATCCTCCAGCGTATGGTTGCCCGCCGCCGAAATGGAGAAGATCTCCCTGCCGAGGGTTTCCAGCGAGAGCCCGGCAATCTTTGCCATGCGCTCCGCCATCGCGCGGTCGACCGCAGTACTGGTGGGGGATTTAAACATAATCGTGTCGGAAACGATGGCGGCGGCGAGCAGCCCCGCGAGCTTTTTACTGGGCATGACCCCGCGCTCGAAGAACATGTTCGTAATGATCGTGCAGGTGCTGCCGACCGGCTCGTTGCGCACGTAGACCGGCGCGCCGGTCTGCACGTCCGCCAGACGGTGATGATCGATAATCTCCACGATCTCCGCCTGCTCCAGTCCGGGAATCGACTGGCCGAGTTCATTGTGATCCACCAGTACGACGCGCTTACGGTTGGGGCGCAGCAGGTGGAAGCGCGAGAGCGTTCCAACAACGTGGTCGCCGTCGTCCAGAATGGGATAGCTGCGGAAGCGGGATTTCAGCGTCGCCTCCCGCACGTCGTCCACATAGTCGTTCAGGTGGAAGGAAACAAGGTTGTCGCGCTTGCAGATGCGCGAAACGGGAATGGCGAGAAACACGAGCCTGCTTGCGGCGTACGCGTCGTACGGGGTAGCTATGACGCAGGTTTTCTTGCACCCGGCGACCAGTTCGCGGTCCACTTCGGACTCGCAGACGATCAAACAGCCGACTTCGCGCTCCAGCGCAGCGGCAATGACGTCCGGCTGGTTGCCGCAGATTACGACGCAGCCTTTCTGCAGTTCCGGCAGGCCGGAATGGTTCGGCAGCGCCAGCACCAAGTCGCCATAGAACTCGTTTTGCTCCGATTCCGGGCTGAGCAGCTGCCCGTCGAGGCAGGCCAGCAGGTTGAACAGCGGCACGCCTTCCAGGCGGTTGCTGCTGATTAGGCGCATGTCGTAGGAGGCGATTTCTTCCGGCGTCAGCATGCCGTAGAGACGCCCTTCCTCGTCCGTGACCGGCAGAACGGGCACGGTCGCGCTGCCGCTGGCAATGGTCTGCCAGGCATGGTACACGCTTACCGCGGCGGAGAGGATGGGCGGCGTATCATAGTTGAGGTCGGAGACCTGCGTGCGGACGTTGTACAGAAACGGCGGCGGGTCGAATTCGAATTTTTCGAGCACGACCTGTGTTTGGTCGCTGATTTCGCCGATGCGGGCGGCGGTATAGGCGCGTTCGCCCAGCGCGTTTTTCAGGATTGCGTACGAGATTGCCGCAACGATGGAGTCGGTGTCGGGGTTCCTGTGTCCGGTAATGTAGACTGGTTCCATTCGGCCTCCAAAATGGTTCGGGATTCGCGCGTTTTCTCCGCGGCGGAAACGCCGCGCGCTGCAGTAAGGACGGCTCAAAAAAGACGATAAAACCGTTGCCGGAAAAAAGAGCCGACAACGGGTTCATTTCTTCTTATTTTAACCGTTTCTGACTGGAATCGCAAGTTCCGACTGTTAAATGGGGAGGAAAAAGGGCGCCAAAGGGGTGGCCGCCCCTTTGGAATCCCCACGTTTATAACATAAGGTTGTTCATTCAAAAAAATCGGACGGGAAACCGTCCGATTTTTTAAATGAGTTCAATCTTACCGTTCGCTGGCAACGAAGAAAAGCGCCACCGTTCCGGGGCCGGAATGCGCGCCGATGCTCGTGCCGATGGTGTCGATATGAATCAGCATGTTCGGGTACTGCGCGTGAACCAGCGAGGCCACGTATTCCGCGTCCGCTTTTGCGTCGCAGTGGCCGATGAACACGGTGTCCGTCTCCTGCTCAATGACGGTTTTTTGCATATGGTCAAACAACTCGCGGAGCGATTTTTTGCG
>JBDKTD010000175.1:0-23376 GCA_039680365.1 Clostridiaceae bacterium | reverse complement strand
ACTCTTCGGAAAACGGCGCGCCGCCGGACAGCGTAAACTGGTTCATGACGCAGAGCTCCTTTTTTGGTAAAACGCCGCCAAATCCCCCGCAAGACAAAAAATGTCATGTGCCTGCTTAATCGCGCAGGAAATGTCGGCTACTCTGCATGCCGCGCCGCGGCAGGCGTCCGCCCAGAACGCCGCGCACTGTGCCAGCGGAACGCGGACGACGTTGGGATGAATCGCGGCCTCCGCAGAAACATGATCGGAAATCACGCAGGGCAGCCCGTTGGCCTGCGCCTCCAGGAGAACGACGGGGAAGCCTTCGTAAAAGCTGGGCAGGCAGAACACGTCCATGGCGGAATAGAGCTCGTTTACGTCCTGACGTACGCCGAGAAACCTTACCGCGCCGTCGGGAAACAGCTCCCGCGCCTTTTGCCGGATGGCCGGCTCCAGCTCGCCTTCCCCAATCAGCAGCAGAACGGAGTCCGGACGCTGCTCGTGCAGCGCGGAAAACATCTCCAGCAGGAAGCTGTGGTTTTTTTGAAACGTAAACCGGCCGACGTGCCCGAGCACCAGCGTGTCCTCGCCGATGCCGAGCTCGCGCCTCCGCGCCGGGCGGGCGGCCGGGTCGAACGCAAAACGCTTCGTGTCGATGGCGTTCGGCATGACGCGAACCTTGCTGGAATCAAAGCGGCGGCTGCCATACATCCAGCGTCCCGCCTTTTCGCCGCAGGCAAAATAATCCGTGGCAAACAAACGGGCAAAGGGGCGCAGCAGATATTTTGCCAGCGTTTTGAGGCCTTCCCCCCAGTTTGCGGTGCTGTGGTTATGGCAAACGCGCACCGGCACGCCCGCAAACCACGCGGCAAACAGCGGAAACGCGTTCATGGTGTTGGTATGCGCGTGGACAACGCGGTATTGGTTTTTTCGGAAAAGATGGATCAACGCGCCGAGATAGGAGAGTACATGGCTGTAGGGGGGAACCAGAAAAACTCGCCCGCCCAGGCGTTCAATCTCTGCACGCTGGGGGAACGAGCTGGTTTTATCTACAAAAAAATCGAATTGCAAGTTCGATTTGTCAAGAGCGCGATAATAGTTCATAACAACCGCTTCAACGCCGCCGCAATCCATTTTACCCATGATTTGCGCAACGCGGAGCGGTTGTCCGGGGATACCGGATTCAGGTGGCTCAGCAAGCAACGATTTCATGGAACCATTGTACTTTCTTTCCCGAAAAAAGTCTATTGCCCAAATAGTAGCAAGTCAGGCCTTGCCAGTAAAAAAGCCGGCATATCGCCAGCTTCCAGAGAATGTGAAAAAAAAGGAAAATCCCGCTTTGGTAAGAGTTTGTACAGGTTCTCCAGAACGAAGGCAAAGCGGCGAATAAAGATTGGCTTATTCCAGCATAAGCCCCTGCGGAACTTTTTGGGAGTTGCCAACGTGGAACTTATCGAGATAGAGTTCGCATTCAATCGTTCCGTCGGCGCGTGCCAGGGTAAAGCGGTCGAGTTCGTTTGCGCTGTTGGCGGCGTAGCAGCTGCCGTTGTGGCGGTAAAGCAGGCGCTCGCCGGATTCTGTTTTCAGGCGGGAGAGGTAGAGGTACTCGCCCTGAATGCCCGCAACGGGGATGGGGTTGGAAGCTTCGTAGCCGAAGCGGCCTTTTCCGCCCGGCACTTCGTTTGGCACGAAGCGCTGAAAAAACGATTCCATCAGCCCGCCGAATCCGTTCGATTTTTTACTCATGTCGCGCCTCCCGGTAACGCTGCTCTTGTGTATATGCCAACGGGGTGAAGAACGCTGTCCTCCACCCCGTTGATTATAGTACGGTTCTCTCTTATTTGAACAGACCGATCGAGAACAGCGCGCCGATGAGCACGGCCAGAGGCGCTGTAATGAAGCGGCTGAACAGCACGGCGGGCACCGCGATGCGCGCGGTTTCCGGTTCGGCTTCACCCAGCGAGCAAGCTACGGGGATAAAGTCCGCGCCGTCTACGACGCTGATGGCGAACAGCGCGGGCAGAGCCAGCGAGAGCGGCACGATGCCGGCGGCGATCTGCGCGCCAATGAGCGTACCGAGCACGGACTGAACGGCCGCGCCAGGCCCGAGCAGCGGGGAAAGCACAGGAATGCCGATGATCAGCGCAAACAGCACGATGCCGATCAGGCTGCCGGTAAAGACCGAAAGTCCGTTGGCAATCCAGTTGCCAAAGCCGGTGCTGGTCATGACGCCCTGAATGAACGAGAGGAAGATCAAGAACGGCAGGATGTTGGTTACCAGCATGTTGACCGCCTGGCGGCCGCCGGCAAAGAACGCGCCGACGATCTTGCCGATGACGCGGCCGATCTTTTCCATTACGAATGCCAAACCGCCGATGATGCCCTTTTTGCGCGGTGCTTCCGCGGCGGAGCCAGCGGCCTTTACGGGTTCAGACGCTTTATCCATAGGAATTTCGCCCTCCTCGGCTAGCACAATATCTTTTTCTTTCGTGCCGGATACAAAGTTGTCTTCCTTGCAGTATTCGGCATAGACGCCCGCGGGGCCGCCGTCGAGAATGTTCACCGTGGGGATGCCCATCTTGGGGTACAGCCCGGTGCGGAGCGTTCCGCCGCAGTCCACGACCGCGCAGAAGACTTCCTCGTTGGCCACGGGGTGGGTGAAACCGTCCACGGCGACGCCGCCGGAGAGTTCGGCAATTTTCTTGGCAAGCGGATGAATGCCGCCGCCGGTCACGGAGATGACCTTATCCTTGCCCTCTTTGGGGGCGACGATGATAAACTTGCCCCAGCCGGAGATGCCTTTGTTAATCTTAACGCTTCTGTAACTCATGGTTGTCCCCCTCCTTAGCGGTTGACTTCGAGGCCATCGCGCTTTGCAAAGTACACCCACAGACCTTCCGTAATAAAGCCGCGGCAGACAGCCAGCACCCAACCGGCGATGAAGAAGCGGATCGCGAGCGGAATCGTGGAGATTCCCAGCGCGTCTACGCCGGAGGCGATGCCCCACCACACGAAGAACTCGGCGGGGTTGACATGGGGGAAGATACTCATCATAGGACCGCTCGTGGTGGCCACGATGTCGATGAAGCTCGCGCGCTGTCTCTGAGGCAGAAACTTACCGGCGCTGTAGACCATCGGGTTGCAGAGGAAGAACCAGGTGACAAAGGGCAGTACGGTGTAGGACAGGATTTTGTTTTTCGCAAGGAACTTGGAGAATCGTTCGATCCGTTCGCCGCCGACCAACAGACAGATGGTGTTGAACAGCATAAGCAATACGAGAATCGACGGCAGCAATCCGGTGATGTTGCCGACCAGGCTCGCGCCGCAGGCCGCGAATATCGCCGAGAACGCCTCAGCAAAACTAACCATGAAGAATACCTCCCGTGTTTATTTTATTATGCGGGCGCTTGCTAATTCTTTGCCAGGAACCGCTCTGCCGCCTCTTGCGGAACGGTTTAACGGCTGGAAAAAGTTTACTGCCACGCTTGATCCTGAAATAATGGGGACTCGTGAGTGAACGGGCTATAGAAAGAATCGATAGAAAAGATAGGATGCGGGTCGGTCAGGCGTGTTCCAGCGTCAGACGGGTTCCAACTGCAATGTCGGGCATCGGCTTTGCTTCCACATGAATCATACCGGGTTGGGACGCTTTTTTTGCGCCGTCAAACTGGACGACCAGGTGCCCCAGCGCCTGAAAGTTCTGCTTTGCCACGTCGCCGACGGCGGTAATTTTGTAACGGTTCGTTCCAATGCCGAGCGTATCGCCTGCAGAGAGCGGGTAATCGCCGGAAGCGTCGCCAATGATAAAGCAGTGCTCGGCGAGGTACTCCGGCGCTTTGTCGCCAAAGAAGATGATCATCTTTTCCGCAAGGAACTCCCTTGCGCCGGAGCCGATCTTCTTCACTTCGGTCGTTAAAACGACGGTGCTATCGGAATGCTTTTTGAAGAGACTCATACGGTATGCCTCGTTTCGAATGTGTTGAGGAGGATTTCGCTCCCCGCCGTAGCGCGGGCGCCTGAACCCGCGCCGCAGCGGAACTTAGCTTATCTCATTTCGAAGCGGTTGAGAAGTGCTGCCGCCCGTTCGTCCGGGCGAAAGGACGCTTTTGTGCGCGAAACGCGCGCTTACAGCATTTTGTCGATTTCCGTGAACAGCTCGTCGTAGAGGTCGAGCACCGTATCCAGCTCCTTGTAGGTGATCACCGCCGGGGGCTTGAGTTTGACAACGTTGCCGAGGCCCGCGTACTTGCTGCCGCCGACGATCACGCCGCGTTTGAACGCTTCCGAAACAAAGTAAGCTTCCGCTTCGCAGAACCGTTCCTTGGTTTCCTTGCTTTTCACGAGTTCGACGCCGATCATCAGCCCGGGGCCGCGCACGTCGCCAATGCAGTCGTGCTTGTCCTTCATCGCGAGCAGGCGCTTGGTGGCATACGCGCCCTTTTCGCGGAACTGGCCGCAGATATCTTCCTCTTCCATCACGTCGAGGGTAGCGTTTGCCGCCGCCATGCTCACGGGGAAGTGCGCAAACGTAAAGCTCTGGTCGCCCAGCGCCAGCGGCTGCAGGTCCTCGTTCGAGAGGAAGCCCGCAATGGGGAAGCCGCCGCCGAGCGCCTTGCCGAACACCAGAACGTCCGGAACGACGCCGTAGCGCTCGCTGGAAAAATACGTGCCGGGACGGCAGAACGCGGTTTGAATCTCGTCCCAAATGAGCAGCATGTTGTTGCGGTCGCAGATGTCACGCACCGCTTTGTAGAATTCCTTCGGGTATTCGATCATGCCGCCGTTGCCCTGAATGGGTTCCATAATCAGCGCGCAGGGGCCGCCGTCCACCGCGTTTTTCACCGCGTCCTCAAGGAAGTTGGCGCACTGCAGGCCGCACTTGGGGTAGCCGCAGGTCTTGCCCATGGGGCAGCGGTAGCAGTAAGCCTGGGGAACGCGCACCGCGGCGTTCATGTAGCTTACAAACCCGGTGTTCGGGTGCGGCCAGCACATATTCATGGAGGTGAAGGTGCGCCCGTGGTAGCCGTCGTAAAACGTGATAAACTTGCTCTTGCCGGGGTTGTTGCGGATGGCGAGCTTGATTGCGCCTTCAATGGCGTTGCCGCCGTGCAGGCAGTAGGAAACCTTTTTTAATTTACCAGGCGCCATTTCGACAAGGCGCTTGGAAAGCATCAGTTTGGGAATGGTTTCGAAGCTGGTGCGGATATGCATATAGTGCGTCACCTGCTCCTGCACCGCCGCGATGACCTTGGGGTGCGAAAAGCCGATGTTCATGCTCCAGGCCTGGCTGGTGCAGTCGAGGTATTCCCTGCCGTTCATATCGACAATGGTCGAGCCATGCGCTTCCTTGACGAGCAAATCGAAGTTGCCGCCAACGTTGCCGCCCATCAGCGCGGCACGCCCGGCAGCCATTTCTTCCGGTGTCATTGTTTGGTTCATGTTGTCCTCCTGCGTTTGATACAAGATGTGCGTTTTTTTCAATATGTGATCGTTAGTAACACTATAATGTTGAAACCTTCCATTGTCAACGGTAATTATTCAAAAAGTGACGGAAAACATTTATATTTATGACCAGTTACGGTCACGTGAAGGTTGCATGTTCTCTTTTTGCCCGGAAATGCGTATAATAAGAACAAGCGCACAGGATAATCTGCAGGAGGGATACCATGATCGACCGTAACGAGGTGCTGGACTATATCCGCCAGAGCAACTTTGTCAGTACGCAGCTGCTCTGCGAACATTTTCAGGTCAGCGAGAGCACAATCCGCCGCGTACTGGAAAAGCTCGAAGAGAACTGCCAGATTACCCGCATTCACGGGGGCGCCATGTCCGTTGCCGATTTCGGGCAGATGACGGATTTTCAAATGCGCAACCGCATCAACAAGGCGCAGAAGGTCGCAATCGCCAAAAAAGCGACGAGCCTGATTAAAAAGCACGACACCGTCATCCTAATGGGCGGAACGACAGTCTGCGAAATGTGCCCGTTTATCGAGCATATGAACGTAACCGTTGTGACCAACTCCATCCTCGTGCTCAACAGCCTGCGCTATTCAACGACCATCCAGCTGATCATCCTCGGCGGCCTGTATAACTACCGCGAAGAGGAGAGCAGCGGCTTGATCTACAACACGGGGCTGGAGCGCCTCAAGGCGGACTTTATGTTCATGGGCGCGGCGGGGTTCGACGAGCGGTTCGGTTTTACCATCACCAACGCTTCGGCGGATATCTACGAGCACTGCATGAGCTGCAGCAAGGAAGTCTCCGTGCTGGCGGACAGCTCGAAGTACCGCAGCATGCAGGGCGGCGCGACCATTACGGCAACGCCGAGCCAGGTGAAGTACCTCTTTACCGACCCGGCGCTCGACCCCGGCGCAAAGACCGCGCTGGAGTCCATGGGGATTCAAATCGTTTTGTCGGAGTAAAGGATTTCGGGTATTTACTATTCTTCAAAGAGAGAATAAACAAAAATGCATCGCTGTCAGCGGTGCATTTTTTGTGTGATCGTTCTTTGGGAAGGCGGATGATTACAGCTCGCCGAAACCGGATTCGATTAAAGCGGTCAGCGTATCGACGGCCTGCGCTTCGTCCTCGCCCTCGGCGCTGAGTTCCACAGCGGTTCCCTTGTTGAACCCCTGCGTCATCACGAGCACCATGGACTTTGCGTTCACGGCGTTCGGCGCGTCGGCTTTGCGAATTGTAATGTTGGAAGCAAACGTCTTAGCCTTGGCGACGAATTCCGCGCAGGGACGCGCGTGCAGGCCGGTTGCGTTTAAAATTTCCGTGGTCTTTGTGTACATATCGGTGAGTTCCTCCCGCTTGATAAAAAGTGTTTTAGATTGGCCGTCGCGTTCAGCAAAGCGCGCCGAGCGCCGTTCGAAGGTGCGCTTCAATTTCGGACGCGGTGCGCATACTGAGAATCTCTTGCGCCAGCGTTTCCGCCTGCAAGCTGCTGATGCCGGTTATCACCCGCTTGACCGCGGGTACGCTGGAAAAGGACATGCTGAGCTTATGGATGCCCATTCCGACGAGCACGGCGGCAATCCGCGGATCACCCGCCATTTCGCCGCAGACGCTGAGGACTTTACCCGCGCGGGTGAACGCTTCCGCCGTTTGGCGGATGACCCGAAACACCGCGGGGTTATAAAACTGGTAATACGGCGCGGCTTCGGGGTTTAAGCGATCCACCGCCAGCATGTACTGGCAGAGGTCGTTCGTGCCGATGCTGGCAAAATCGACCTCTTCGGCGGCGGCGTCGGCAAGGATTGCAATGGCGGGAATTTCAATCATGATGCCGATGGGGATCCGCTCGTTGAACGGAATTCCCCCGGCGCGGAGTTCGTTTTTTACGTCCTCCACAACGGCTTTGGCGCGGCGGATGTCGTCTATGGTGCCAACCATGGGAAACATCATGGCGAGGCTTCCGTAGACGCTGGCGCGCAGAATGGCGCGAATCTGCGTACGGAACAGTTCGGGGCGGGCAAAACAAAGCCGCAGCGCGCGGATGCCGAGAAAGGGGTTGTCCTCCTTTGGCAGAGGAAGGCTGGCCAGCGTTTTATCCCCGCCGATATCCAGCGTGCGCAGGATAACCTGACGCGTGCCGAAGGTCTCGGCAACGGTTTTGTAGGCCTGAAACTGCGTTTCCTCATTGGGCAGCTGAGACCCTTGCATATAGAGAAACTCGGTTCGAAACAGCCCTACGCCGTCAACAGACGCGGCGTTTTCCAGCTCCTCGCGGGAGGCGGAGCCGATGTTCTGGCAAACATAAATCCGCTCGCCGTCGGTCGTGACCGGCACGGCGTCCGTATAGGAGCGTATGGTTTCGAGGCGCGCGTCGTACGCCGCCTTTTGAGCGGTATACCGCCGCAGCTCCTCCGGCGAGGGGCGGAGTATGACTTCGCCTGCTGAGGCATCCAGAATCAGCGTGTCGCCGCCGGAGACGGCTTCCATGGCGCGCTCCACGCCAAGCACGGCGGGAATGCCGTAGCTGCGCGCAATGATGGCGGAATGCGAGGTAACGCCCCCGGTTTCCGTGACGATTCCGGCGACCATTGCGCGGTTCAGCGTTGCCGTATCGGAGGGCAAAAGGTCGTGCGCACAGATGATCGAAGGCTCGCGTACGTCCTTGAGCGAAGCGCGGCGCACGCCGAGACACGCGCAGAGCAAGCGGCATTTAACGTCCTGAACGTCCGCCGCGCGCTCCTTGAGGAGCGGATCGTCCAGCGAAGCCATCATGTTTCCAAACAGCGTAAACGTCGTTCCAATGGCGTATTGGTACGTCATGTGTTCGGAGCGGATACGGCGTTCGACTTCCTCGGTGATGGCGATGTCGTTCAGAATTTCAATATGCGCGCGCAGGATATCCGCCTTGTCGCTGTCGCCTGCGGAGAAACTTTCGCAGATGGCGAGCAGTTCCGTTTCGACGGCGGCGCGGTTCTGCTCAAACGCCGCAAAGGCCGCGTCGGCGGCGCAAGCCTCGATATAGGCTTCTTTTGCTTCGGGCGTAAACGGGCGGTAGACAAACGCCGGCGCGATCGCAATCCCGCCGGAAACCGCAGTTCCAGTCAATTTCATAACAGCCTCTGTTTTTCCGGCACGCCGATGCGATTTGCCGGCGGTTTTGTTCGGATTGGTTTGTTCAGTCGAAATACTTCGAGACCTTTTCTTCCGCCGCCTGAGGTGGCGCGGCGGTGAACGGGATGCTCTTTTTCAGGCGTTCAATCAGCGCGCGCGCGCGGTGCGTGTAGAACTCCGTTTCAAACACGAAGTGCGGAACTTTGAAGGGGTTGAGCTTGCGGGCCTTTTTGTTGCGCTTGTAGTTGACGTGGTTTTTGTTGAGCTCCATCAGACGCTTATTGATGGCGTAAAACGGTTTGAGCAGCTGCGTGCCCTCTTTTGAAAAAATATAGCATGTCGGGCACGGAATGGCAACGTAATCGTCCGCCGTGGCGGCGATGATGCAGAGCGTGTAGGAGCTGGAGTAGCTGAACGTCAGCGTTAAGTCCGATAAGGCAAACCGTTTGGTATACGCCGGGCAGGAGGCTTCCAGATAGTCATCTGTCAGCTCGGCGCGCGTTGCGGTGAATTTCCGGCTCGTAAAATAGTGATAGAAGTAATACACGATATAGGGAATGCCGAAAACCAGCAGCAGTATGCCTGAGAGCTGCGTCCAGCGGTTCGTGTCGGCGAGCATATAGATCGCAACCCCGATGATCGCGCCAAGGCAGATAAACGACGAAATCGGCGCGCTCAGCGAGTACCAGTGCCACCGCGCCTTGGGATTGGCGACGAAAACGATCGGCTGGCGTTCTTCCTGCGCGGCTGTCGGTTCCGCTTCGATGCTCTGATTCATAATCTCTTCCATGCGGTCATGCCTCCGGAAATGAAAATATTTGACGGTTATCGATCATCAATGAAAAGAATCGGTCACAACGTGTCATTCAATGAACAATAGCACGATTCGCGGCGTATTTCAATCATCATTTCGAAATTTCGTCTGCACGGGATCAAAAACCACCCGTCAAGGGTGGTTTGAACGCTGATTCCGCCTCCGGCGCAGTTTGAAACAAGTTACTTCCGGTCGATGAACCCCTTTTCCGGATTCCATTCGCAGCTGCCTTTGAGCTGATAATGACAGTTGCAGCAGTCGTTGCCGTCGCCGAGCGTCTTGGTGCGCCAAAAGCCGTTGCCCATCAGCGAGGAGAACAAAAAGTCCATCCGGCAAATGCCGGGCAGCAGCCCCTCAACGCCAAACTCCCGCGCGCAAATCTGCATGGCGCAGCGCGTGATGTCGATTTCGAATGTGTTGCTGTCGATGTCCCGATAGGTAATCGTCCAGTCCCAGGGATGCAGTTCGCCCTGTTCCTGACGCGCAATGTGCTCGGCTGTCTTTTTGCGAAAGTTGCTAAAGTACGATACGCCGGTATCGTGCATCAGTTTTCGGGGAACAACGGTTACAAACCGCTCGTTCAGAAGCCAGATCGCGCGGTCGATCTCGTCCCGGCTCAAACCGAGCGAGGTGAGCGTTTGGTACCAGGCGGCATAAGCGGGTAAAAATTGAAAGTTAAAGTGAAACACGCTCTTGCCAAGGTCCGGCAACCGTTTGGCGAATTGGCGGAACGCCGCAAGGGAGCCCTTTTGAAAGCTCTTCCAAAACGCCGCTCCATACAGGCGGGTCAGCGGCTTTCTGCCGCGCAGCATGGACAGGTGGTAGATGAAATACTTCATAAGACGACGTCTCCTTATCGCTGTTTTGATACGGAATCAAGTAGGTATTCCCGGTTTCTTTTGTGCGTCGATCATCTGAATCGACCCGCATACGAGCACGGACGGCGCGAGATACCCCGCCTGTTCCAGAAGCGCTGTTAGTTCGGCGGGGGAATACATCCTTACATCGCCTGCGGGAGAGAACCGAATCAACGGGTTGAGCAGGAACCGTACCGGCGCGGAATAATGGAACTCCGCAATGGTTAAACTGCCGCCGGGCTTCAGCACGCGGCGCGCTTCCCGAAGAAAGGCGGCGGGGTCGGGGAAGTGGTGGAAGGCGGCGCAAACCGTCACTCTGTCAAAGAAATCGTCCTGAAATGGAAGCTTATCGCATGGAGCCGCCACAAAGGACATTTCCGGGTTCATCCGAGACGCATTTTTTACCATCTCAGCAGAGATATCCGCGCCGAATCCCAGAAAACGATGTTTTTGGGAAAACATGCCGAGCAGTCTGCCGTTTCCGCAGGCGACGTCGAGTACGCTGTCGCCTTCGGATATCTCCACATGCTCAACAAGCAGCTGCTTGATTCTGCGGGTCATTAAGCCATCCAGCGTGTGGTCGTAATGATCCGCTTTTTTTGAATAGGATCGAATGGAACGTTCTTCATGCCGGTTCATGTGCTTCCTCCGTAGTGCTTGTAAAAAGATTCGCTCTGCACGCTGCAAAACGCAGGGTAAAATAAAACACGCCCGCGGAACATTTTACTGTCCCGCAGACGCGTTGATGATCGTCTGCTGCCGATTAAACGGCCCAGCCCCACGAACTGCCGAGAGCGGCAATTCATCGCCTGCTCAGTTTGTACTGTTGATTGCGGATTCCCCCGTAAAAGGAGAATGGACTGCAGTGCAAAGAGATCATGCTTACTATAACAAAAACGGTTTGCCGCGTCAAGATATCGCACAGGCTGAATGCGTGTTTTGCTCGGTTTGGCCGATGAAAATTCGGCGCCTGGCGGTTGAGTTCCGCGCTAGAGCAGTTCGCGGTAATACAGCCCGCCCGTATGCGGCTGATTGGTCTTTTCTCCTGCTAGGAAACGCGCGGTGATCGCTTTCACGTCGTCCGCGTTTTCTCTCGTGAAGTATAATAGCTGATACTCCAGCCCGGCGAGATTCCGCCCGGCAAGATCGATTGGCACACTGTTGAGCAGGGCGGAGGAACGCATTTCTTCGCACTCGACGGGAAACGCAATCTGCAGGCGGTCCGTGAGCGCGCCGTTTTTCCGGCAGGCGCTGCAGCCGATGGCGGCGCGAACGGGACAGTTGCGCAGGTGCATCAGCGGCACGCGGCCATAAGAAACCACGCCGCGCGGAATGGTTCCGCAAAGCGACTTGATCTTTGCCATGGCGAGCTCAAAGGAAACGGTCAGGCTGGATAAACCCTGCGCTTCATAAAACAGCAGAGCCTGCGTGTTGGTTCCGTTCAGCCCGAAACCGCCGTGCACGGCGAGCCCCAGCCGCCTGCCCAGTTCAATGCCGTAGATATTGTTTGCCCAGATTTCACCAAGGCCGTTCTTCGTGAGGCGGAGGAGGAGCGAATCAAACGCCGGTTCGTCCTCCGGAAACAGCAGCGCGGGCAGCTGCGCCATCAGCTTGCCGGGAAAGCGCTGGATCGTCTCTGCAGTGATTTGCTCGGCCGGAAGGATGATTTTTTCGAACGCTTCCGCGCTGCCGATCTGGGATTCCGCATAAAACCGCGCCCAGAGCGCAGGCTGTTCCGGCGGAGCGGAGCGGCGCGCGGACGGCTCCCATTCGAACGGCTGACGCAAATGCGGCCGAACCTGCGAACGGATTTCCAGCAACTTATCGAGCGCTTCGCGGCGGAGCGCATTCAGCGCGGCGGCGGAGAGGGCGTACCCTTCGGCAATCGCTGCGGTAAAGGAGCGAATATAAAACGGCGTGCCGCCCGTCTTTTCCAAATTCTGGCGCGCGCTCGTTTCGTCCAGCGGGCGGCGGATCGCCGGTTCCGGCGCGCCCGATTCCGCGAATGTTTCGTTGAGTCCGTCGCTGACGGTGAGCCGCGCCGAACGCTCGTCCAGCGCAAAGCTGAGATCAACCGGCACCAGCGGCATTTCGTTTTTATACAGCGCGGCGAGGGACTTTTGCACTTCCCCCATGTCCGTAACATCCTCTTTGGTGCGGTAGCCGAACATCTCGGCGTTTCGCTTGCCAACGAGGTATCCGTCTGTAAAGCCGCTGCGGGAAAAAGCCGCGCGGAGCGCGTCTTCGTCGAACGGTTCACCCGCGAGCGACTGCCTGCATGCGGTCACCGCCGCGGCGACGTATTCCGGCCGCTTCATGCGCCCTTCAATTTTGAAGGAACGAACGCCGACATTTGCCATATCGGACAGATACGAAATGAGCGATAGATCTTTGAGCGAGAGCGCATACCGGCTCTCGCCGCAGGTCCAGTCCAGCCGGCAGGGCTGGGCGCAGAGGCCGCGGTTGCCGCTCCTGCCGCCGAGCATGGCGGAGAGCGTACACGCGCCGGAGACGCTCATGCAGTGTGCGCCGTGGACGAACGCTTCCGTCGGAACGCTTACGGCGGAACAGATGGACTCCATTTCGCCGAGCGTAAGTTCGCGCGCAAGCACGATGCTGTCGAACCCCGCGCCTTGCAGAAACTTTGCTCCGTCGATATTGTGCACGGCGGTCTGCGTGGAGGCGTGGCGCCTGAGCGACGGGTACCTATCCGCAAACAGCCGGAGCACTGCCATATCCTGAATGATTACCGCGTCGGCGCCCGCCTCTGCAATCCAGTCCGCTTCCTCTTCCAGCAAATCGAGCTCGGAGTCCAGCACGAGTGTGTTGACGGCAACGTAGACCTTTACGTTTCGCGCATGGCAGTAGGAAACCGCCTGCTTAAGATCGGTTTCGCTAAAGTTTTCGGCGTTTCTGCGCGCGTTGAAGTTTTTGCCGCCGAGGTAAACGGCGTTTGCGCCGCAACGTACTGCGGCGAGCATCTGCTCGCTGCCGCCCGCGGGCGCGAGGATTTCGCAGGATGGTTTTGAACGTTCCAAAGGCTGTCACTCCGCAATCGCAGGTTAAAGATTCCTTATTGAATAAGAGTATTGTATTCCAAATCAGGTTTATGGGCAAATTTCTTTCGCGACGAAAAAGGCGGAGGGAGCCGCCTCCTTCCGCCGAACGTTTTCTTCTATCCCACTGAGCGTCAATTTCCTCGTATTTTTTCTGTTGCCCTATCAGCCGCTGATCTTGATAAGCGTCGCAGTGCGTATCACGTTCGGCAGATGATGTGCTTGAACTTTCCGCTGCCGGCGTCCTGTTTTGGCTCTTCACCGGAGAGGGTAATTCTCACTTGCGTCACTCCGTGCAGAGCAAAGTAGTTTCCCAGTACTATTTTTGCGCTTTGGAACGCCGCGTCCCGGGATCCGCCTTCCGCTGGGATGATCCGCAGTTCGACCAGGTTTTCCGGCAGCGCGATCAGTTGAAAGCGGCGCAGTTGGTGAACCTCTTTGAGCGTCGCGTAGATTGCCAGAGGCGCCAGCTTGATCTCCCGCCCGTCCTGCGTAAAGCGGACCACATCGTCTGTTCTGCCCTCCAGTTCCAGCCAGGGGGAGGGATTGCCGCAGGCACAGGGTTCGTCGTGCAGGATCACGCGGTCGGTGATTTCGTACCGGATGAATGGCTGCGTAAAATTGAACAGGTTGGTCAGCAGGATTTTATCCGACCGAACTCCCGCGGGCACAGGGTTGTTTTCGCTGTCCACCGGTTCCACGATCACCCAATCGTCGTTGATGTGAAAGTGCCGCTCAATGCATTCGCAGGCGACAGTGCCGCCTTCGGTGCAGGAGTAGGAAGTCTGCACATAACAGCCAAAGCAGTCCGAAAGCCGCAGACGAAGTGCGTCTGAAAGGTACTCTCCTCCGGTCATGATGAACGCGGGGTGGATTTTCAGTCGGCCGCTCTGCTTCTCTTCGATCAGTAACTCCAGATTGGAAGGATACCCGCCGAGCATAGCGGGCTGAAAATCGTTGAGCTTTTCTACAATCTGCTCAATGGGGAGCAGTGCGCTGATAATTGCCATCTGCCGTTTTTTCCAGGGCATCTGCAGAAGCCGCGCCCGCGCCGAACTGTTGCCAAGATAAAATCCGCCCGTTGCGAATACGCCTATCGTTTTGCCGCCGCGGCGAATCAGCGCTGCCATATCCTCTTTCCGCGCAATGGAGCGTACGCCGTTGACGGCGGCCATCACATTATAGGTCGTGCTGTCACAGAGGGCGGTCAGTGGATTACCCGTCGAGCCAGACGTGGTAAAAAGGATATACTTTCCCAGCCATTTGCGGCCGATATGATCCAAATCGTGCATGAATTCTTCGGCGTCCGCCAGGTGAACCGCGCGATCGGTTGGCCATTCATCCCAATGCGCCATCAGATTCACTTTATTGACAGGCGGTAGGTCGGCGAGTGAGAAATCCGGCCGGATACTGCGATAGAGCTCCGCGTAATACGGGCTGTTTTCCCTTGCCCACGCCACCATGGCTCTCAGCCGTTTGCTGCGGAGCGCATCCCGCTCAGCAACGGTTGCTTTCTTGTATTGCACACTCTGCGCCATCGCGCGAATTATGCCGATGTGGGGCTGTTTCATTCTGCTTGTCCCTCCGTGATTCCATAGATCATGAAATCGATATACTCTTTCAGTTCCGCCTTGATTTGTTCCGCCTGCGCAAAGAAAGCTTCCGGATGATCCTGATAAGCCAGCAAGTATTGGTTCACCAAAGCGTCGCAGTACAGCATAAGGCCTTTTGCGGTTTTTGCATCGTCCGGATGTTTCAGCGGGAGGGCTTTGAGCGCACGTTGCAGCACCATAAACGATGCAGATGAACGCCGCGCTCCGTACTTCATAAAGAGCTCTTTTCTGCCGCCGTCCACTTCGGCACTGGATTCGCGGGACGCCATGTTGACGAACTTCATTTCCGCGGGGTATAACGCGCAAAGCCGGAGTTTATGATCCATCGAGCCGAACAAGACGGCATAAAAGTCGCCTTCGGGAATTTCCGTTTCCACCATCAGCTTTTCCAGCGCGGAAGACAGGCAATAGAGATAGAACTCCCGCTTTGTGCCAAAGTAGTGGAACAGCAGACCTTTGGAGATGCCGCAGTTCTGCGTGATAACGTCTGTATTCGCGTCGGCAAATGACTTTTTTGAGAATTCTACCGTCCCGGATAAGACGATGGCGGTCTGCTTTTCAGGGCTTAACTTGTGAAATAACTCTGTTTGCATAAACCCTCCCAACGTGGTTGACTCATCAGTCAACACTTGGAAGCATAACATTGATTGACTGGCGAGTCAATACTGTCTGCGAAATAATTTTGCTGCATACCGAGATGATTATGTCGGTCTTGACAAACCGGCAAAAGGTGAATACTGTAAGGCGTGAGTGCTTGCCGCGGGATACAAAAAGACAGGGGCATGTCGCAGGCAGACGAACAGACACATAGCAATTTACGTACAGGAGGCCGCCAATGACCATTTTACATATCCTGACGGTTCTGTTTATTCTGATCGGTTCCATCCTGCCGGATCTGCTGTTCGGCGCGGCGCAGGGCTACTACATGTCGCTGAGTATGTATGAAACGGATGGCTTTCTTTCCGGCTGGATCATCCACGCGCTGCAGGACGCCGCGATCTTTTCGACGCTGGCGATGCTGGGCTGAAAAACGACGGAATCACGCCGTATAAACGAGTATTAAAAATAAAAGGGAGAATACGAGTATGGCATTGGATCCTGTGGAAATTCGCCTTGTGCGGGTCGACGAAAAAGTTAAATTGCAAGGCACTTCAATAACCAACCCTGACCGTCCGATTCAATTCGACTACACGCCGCCGCTCGGAACCGGTGACGGGTACGCGGGCATTGAACTGTTGACCATGAGCTTTGCGGGCTGCGTGAGCACCGCGGTGGTCGGACTGCTCAAACGGCGCGGCAAGAATATCCGCTCCTACGAAATGCGCATCAAGGGAATCAAGTGCGAGGAACCGCTCTTTCTGGAAGCTATCGAGTTTACCTGCGTGGTCGTTTCGGACGATACCAGCGAGGACGACATGCGACAGATACTGGCCATTGCCGAGCAGATTTCGCCCGTCTGGATTGCGATTCGGAACAGCGTCAAGGTCACCGGCGAGTTTTTGCTGAATCAAAATTGACCAAAATTGATTGACCGAACCTCGCAAGAAAAGACATCCTTTCGGTAAACGGAAAAGAACTTTTCAAGCGCAAGACTGCAAAAAAACATCCTGCCCGTTTCAACCGAGCAGGATGTTTTTTGTATGCGTGGATTAACTTTTCGGGCGGAGCACCGCGATGGCGTATGGCGGAAGCGTTAAAACGCTTTTTTCGAACGTGACGGCGGTTTCATCTACCATAAGGGAGTTGTAGAGCTTATATTTTGCAAATTCCGTGTCGCCGAGCGCCAGACTCACGCCGGTTTCGCCGATGTTATAGCAGACAAGGATTGTCTTTTCGTTATACGTCTTCGTTACGGCGCAGACGGAGCCGGATGTGAGCGCCGGAACGACTTCCACCGTTCCGCGCGCAAGCTCCGGGTTTTTGTTGCGGATGCGGATAGCGCTTTTGTAGTAGGAATACAGGGACAGCGGATCAGACATCTGCACGTCGAGCGCGGGGAACTTCTGCTCCACGCTGTCCGCGCCGGAAGGCGGAAACGGCGTACCCGCGGTGTCCGTATCTGACCAGTGCATGGGCAGGCGCTTGTTTTCGTCCTTTTTACCCATACTGTTCATGCCGATCTCTTCGCCGTAGTAAACGAATGGGCTGCCGTCCATGGTGAGTAAAAGACCCGCGGCGAGCTTCATCTTTCGACTATCGTTAACGTACTGCGCGCTCACGCGAGAGGTGTCGTGGTTACTCAAGAACGGCGCGTCGATGAAGTTTGGGTTCACCGCGCCGTAAGCTTCCTTGCTCCGGGTGAGAAGCGAAGCCAGCTTTTCGCCGCTTTCGCTTTTGATGACGGTGGAAACGCCGCCGGTGGCCTGCGAAACGGGAAAGTCGAACAGGCTCGTGATTCCGCTCTTGTAATACGCGGACAAACCCACGGCGTTGGTTTCCCAGGCCTCGCCAACGAGATACGCGTTCGGGTTGACGCTTGTTACGTAATCGCTGAACCAGGAGAGGATTTCGATATTGCTTTCGGGACTGCCGGAGACGTACTCCTTGACCGCATCCAAACGGAACCCGTCCACGCCCATGTTGAGCCAAAAGGAAGCGGCGCTTTCCAGTTCCCGGCGAACCTGCTCGTTTTCCAGCGCGAGGTCGGGCATTTGATCCCAGAATTTGCCTTCGTAATACCACTCGGTATTGCCGACGCGGTACCAGCCGGAAGCGCCTTTTTTATCGGTGGAGAAATGGTAATAGCCCGCATAGGCGCAGACGCCGTAGTCCGGCTTTGCGCCCGGCGCGAGGGTTTTGTAGTAATCCACCGCCTGCAGAAACCAAGGGTGCTTGGCCGACGTATGGTTAAAGACGAAGTCGATAATGAGCCGGATACCGCGCGCGTGGCAGGCGTCCAGCAGCGCTTGAAAGTCCTCCAGCGTGCCGTAGACGGGGTCGATGGCGGTGTAGTCCGTCACGTCGTATTTATGGTAGCTGGGCGAAGGCATAACCGGCATGAGCCAGATGCCGTTGAACCCAAGATCGGTATCGGTCTTGTCGTCGCCGTCGTTGAGGTAGTCGAGCTTTTGCGTAATGCCGTTGAGGTCGCCAACGCCGTTGCCGTCGCTGTCGTAAAACGAGCGGACGAAAATCTCGTAATAGGTGCGGCAGTTGTCGTCCGGAACGTTGAGCGCGTGAGTTCCGTTTTTACCCGCGCCGGAACAACCCGCCAGCGAAACGAACAGGCAGAAAACGAGGAGCGTCGTCAACAGTCGTTTTGGTAAATGATGTTTCATAATTCGATTCTACACCTGTCCGGTCGTTTTGGGTAGGACGGCGCGCGAATGCGGTTTCCCTTTTGTTACGGCGTTACGGGGTTGAGCAAAAAGTCGTCCACCGTGCCCCAGCCGCCGCCCGCGCACTTAACGTAAACGCCAACGGTCATGCTACCGCTCTGGCAGGGGATGGAGTCGATAACCGGCTGCTGCCAGCTCACCCAGCCGTCGAGCACGAAGGGCGTGGTGTAGGTAACGCCGTCCGAAATGGCGTAGATGTACAGCCCCGCGCCTTCGGCGATGTCGCCACCCTGTGCGCTGATGGTGAAGCGGTAGTTGCCGGGCTTGAGGTTTTCCACCAGCTGTTCGGCCTTCCACTCCACCGCGTCCGCGTTCCAGAAATGCAGGGAGAAGTTACCGGAGTGCGCGTCCATCTTTTTGTTCTGAAAGTCCGTCTGGAGGCCGGAGGCGATGGGCGTTACCGTCCACATGGAGGTATCCGCGTCCTCAAAACTGGAATTATCGATGTAGTTTTCTTCCACAAGGTCGATATAGCAGGTCACGGGAAAGCCGTCCGCCGTGCCTGCGACGGGGTAGGTGCCGACTTCGGACGCGCTGATCTTGTCCAAATCGGCGCTTTCCCAGACGACGGGGATGTCGGCGGTGGTGCCGTCGTTATTCGCGGCGGTGACGGTTTGTGGCAGCGTGATGGGGTTATTGCGCCGCACCGTCAGGTAAACAGTGGCGACTTCATCCACCTTGACGGGGCAGACGGTGCCGGTGCGCACATACGAAAAAGTTTCAAGTGATTCCAGCGGATGGCCGGCTGCGTCGAACAGCGTCTGATTATCGCAGGCACAGCCGCCGTAGTACACGCCCGCGTCCTTGGGGTCGTATTCGCTTGCAAAACTGCTTGCCCAGCCGGAGCCGAACTTCTCCCAAAGGGCTTTGCGCGCTTCCAGAGACTCCGCGGGAACGGCAATCCATGCGGGCTCCCAGTAGAACACGCCAACGCACGCGTCCCCAAGGGACGCCACCGCGCTTATGACGCTGGAAATTTCGTTGGCCTGCCCCTGCACGGTAAAGGAGTATTGCTTTTCGTAGTTTGGCTTTTCGCCGATGGTATTTGCGTGGCCGTCGCTGTCCGCCAGCGTATACGCCCAGGCGGTTTCCGCGACCATCACCTTTTTGCCGTAGGTATCCGCAACGATCTTGAGCTGGGCAGCGAGGTTCTCCAGCGTGCCGTGCCAATAGGGGTAATAGGAACTGGCGAATACGTCGTAGTCCACCTTGTAGTGGTCGAGCAGGAACGCGTCGTTTTTATACTTGCCGTCCTCGGGGTTGGTAAAGTGCACGGCAATCAGAATAGCCGGATCAAACGCGCGCACAGCCGCCGCGCCCGCGCCGATGAGCTGGTAAACCGCGGGCCAGGTTTTTTCTCCGCAGAAGCCGGTCGTGGTTTCGTTGCCAATCTGCACCATGCCGATATCGGCGCCCGCGTCCCGAATGGTCTTCAGGCTCTCGGCAGTGTAGGCGGTGATAGCATCGGCCTTTTGCTCTACGGTGAAGTCCGCCCATGCCTTTGGCGCCTGCTGTTTGGAAGGGTCCGCCCAGAAGTCCGAATAATGGAAGTCCACAAGCAGCTTCATGCCGTACTTTGCCGCGCGCGCGCCGATTTCGGCGGCGGTCTCGGCGGTGCAGTTGCCGCCGCCATAGCCGTTGCCCGCGGAATCAAACGGATCGACCCAAACGCGGACGCGGATATAGTTGACGCCCGCTTCGGCAAGCGTTTTCAGCGCGTCTTGCTGCTGACCGTCGAAGCCGTAATAGACCACGCCGCTCTGCTCCAGCGAAAGCAGGCTGCTCACGTCCGCCCCCATTGCGAAGCCGGGTGCAAGCGATTCTACTTTTTCAACGCGGACGCCCGCTTCGACGGGGTCGTTGGAAGCCGGAATAGTTGAACCCTCGGTGGGCGTTTGGGCGGGCGCGCAGGCGGCGCATGCCAGTAAAAGCGCGGCGAGCGCGGCAAGAAGTTTTTTCATTTTTATTTCCCTCAATGAATACGCTAAATGATTAACCTTTAAATAATCCGCTGAGTTTCCCTCAGCTTGTTTGCTCGAAAATCAACCTTTGACCGAACCGCCGGTGACGCTCTCCACATAGAACTTCTGCATGATGACAAACAGAATCGAAATGGGAATGGAGACCAGCACGCCGCCCGCGCAGAAGCGCGAGAAGTAGGTGTTCACGCTGCTCTTGTTGAGCATGTTGAATAAGCCAACCGCCACCGTCCAGTCGGCGGACAGCCTTGATTTGATGATGATGTTGGAAAAGATGAAGTCCATCCAGGGGGTAAGGAACGAACTGATGACCGTGTAGACGATAATCGGGCGCGAGAGCGGCAGAATCACCTTCCAGAATACCGCTGCCTCCGTTGCGCCGTCGAGCTTGGCCGCCTCGATCATGGAACGCGAGATCGTGTCGAAAAAGCCTTTCGCGATCAAGTACCCAAGCCCCGAACTGCCCGCGTAGACCATGATGAGCCCCGCGTGCGTATCCGTGAGTTTCAGCTCCTTTAAGATGTAGTAGATGCAGATCATGGTCAAAAAGCCGGGGAAGAGGCCGAGCAGAACGCCCGTGTTCATGAGCGCTTTGCGTCCGCGGAAGCGCATGCAGCTCATGGCATACGCAATCATGAGCACAAACAGCGAGGAGATCACGCAGGTAAAGCAGGCCACGATAAACGTGTTGGTAAACCAGGAGGGGAAGTTGGAAACCGAGTCGGTATCCGTAAACAGTCGCCCGTAATTGGCCAGCGACCACTCCTGCGGAAAGAAGCGGAGGATGTTGCGCCCCTGATACGCGGAAAACGAAGTGCAGATAAGCCATAGAATGGGCACAAGCCAGATGGCGGCCAGCAGCGCGAGCACCGTGTGGCGGACGATATCCTCGCTAAGAAACCGGGGGTTGATATGCCGCTTCGCTTTGACGCGCGGCGGTTTTGCCACAAGAACCGGATTAGATTGCATATGCTGACTCATTGGAACTTGTCCTCCCTTCCTTTTCTGAAGGTGTAGTTGAACGCAAGCAGGGTGAACACCGCGCAGACGACGAACACGAGGATGCCGATAACGGAAGCCATCTTGTAGTTATAGCTGTCGTTCGTAAGCCTGTAGAGCCAGGTGACTAATAGGTCGATATCCTTGGCGTTGGAGGCGGCAAGCTTGGTGTCCATCGTAAAGTACACGTCCTGCGTAAGCAGGTAGATGACGTTGAAGTTGTTGATGTTGGCAATAAACGAGGTAATCAGATACGGAAGCGTTACGCTGAACATGAACGGCATCGTAATGCGGTTGAAGGTTTGAATGGCGTTTGCGCCGTCGATCTTGGCGCTCTCGTAGTACTCGGTGGGGATGTTCATGAGCACACCGGTGGCGATCAGCATCAGGTACGGCACGCCGATCCAGAAGTTGATCAGGACGATCATGAACTTTGCCCATCCCGCGTCGGTTAAAAACGGAATGTGATCGAGGGTTGCGCCGACGAGACCAACGGACTTAAGGAAGCTCGTAATGCCCGCGTTGGCGCAGATCGTATTGACAATGCCGGTATCGGCAAAGAAGTTTCGAACGAGCAGCAGGGAGACGAACTGGGGCACCGCAATGCAGATGACAAACAGCGTCCGCCAGAGTTTTTTGACCCGCGTGCGCTTGTGGTTAATCATCAGCGAAAGCGCGATGCCGCCAAAGTAGCAGGTGAAGGTAGCGAACGTCGCCCAGGTTAGCGTCCAGCCGAGCACCTTGCCGAACGAATAGCCGAATGTTTCGCTGAGCGAGTCGTTGAAGAGACGTTTGAAGTTGTCCAGCCCGACCCATGTGAACAGCTCGGTTGGCGCCATATGCGACTGGTCGTAATTGGTAAACGCCACGAGGATCATAAAGATCAGGGGGATGACGGTGAAAACGATAATGCCGAGCGTCGGCAGGGAAAGAAGCGTAAGGTGGAAGCGAGCGTTGAACATCTCCCGGATATCCTCGCGGAAGGTATTGATATGCCCGCCGGAAGCGTCCGCAAGCTGGAGTTTACGCGCGTCCTCCACCATGCGCAGAATGAGAACCACCGCAGCTGCGATCACAACGAGCGCAACGAGGCTGAAGAGCAGGATTAAAAACGAGTTATCGTAAACGTTGACCTCGTTTTTCAGCGTGGCCGGATTATACACCGTCGCTCGCTTAACGGTGCCGAGCGTAGCGAATTTCGCGAGGTTGGGAATCCCGTAAGAAATCGTAAACAGCGCCACGACAAACTCAAAGAGGAAGGCGAGCAGCCCCTTGATGAATTGCCTGCGCCGTAGATAGCCAATACCCCAGAAAAGCGGCGTGAGTTTGACAAACACGTCCCCCTGCGCCCAGCTCTTTGCAGCGCGGATGGGCAGGAACGCGTGCGCGCCGTCGTGCGTTCTCGTTTCCATGGCGATGATCCTTTCCAACTGAAATGGAGTGTCCGCCGCGGGAGTTTATCCCGCGGCGGACAGGTTTTTTACCGCAAGAGAATGCCTTAACCGACAGGCGCGGTGATGCCCGCTACGGTCTGGTCGAGCAGATCCTGCAGCGGCGTGCCGTCCGGATTGCCGCCGGCAAGGATGTTGCCCAGGGTCTCGGTCGGGGTCCAGTAGTTGCCGCCCACGGAGAGGCTCTGCGCGGAAGCGAACTGGCTCTGCGTGGCGAGCGCCGCGACAACGGGGTTGCTCTGAACGCTCTCGGAAGCGGCGGCGTTCACGTTGGAAGGAACGGCGCTGCCGTTGGTTGCTTCATAGAGATAGATCTGGTTTGCTTCGTTGGTGAGCCATTCGGCAAGCCGCATTGCCCAGCCGACGTTCGCCGAGTAGGCGTTGACGCCGACCAGCTTGTAGCCGTCGAACGAACCCATCTGCACTTCGGCTCCCTTGAGGGTGTAGGTCGGGAGTTTCGCGGTTGCGTAGTTGTCGCCCCAGGCGGTCTGGATGGTGCTGGCGTTCCAGCTGCCGTTCACGCCCGCGACGATGGTGCCTTCCTGCACGCCGGTGACAAACGCCGCGTCATCCAGGTTGATGAAGGCGGGGTTGCCGGTGATGTCGAGGATGGCTTGCGCAACGTCGGTGCCGCCGGCGGTGTTCCAGTCGCACAGAGTGGAGGTCTTGTCCTCACCCAGCGAGCAGGTGTAGCCTGCGCCCTTGAAGAAGCCGTAGAG
>JBDKTD010000223.1:0-5005 GCA_039680365.1 Clostridiaceae bacterium | reverse complement strand
CGAGCGAAAAGATATCCGCGCGGCAGTCGGTCTGCGAAAAACCGTACTGCTCCGGCGGGGCGAACTCCTGCGTGCCAAAGCAAACCGTGTCCAAACGCGCGTTTTTATCGTAGTAGCGGGAAATGCCAAAGTCAATCAGCGTGGCGAGCCCGTCGTCGCTGAGGATGATGTTCTGCGGCTTGATGTCGCGGTGAATCACCGGCGGCATTTGCTCGTGCAGATAGCGCAGAACGCCGCAGAGCTGAAGGGCGATGGCGACTGCCTGATCGCGTGTGAGCCGCTCGCGCAGACGGTTGAGCGGAACGCCGCGCACGTACTGCCGCACCACGCAGGTCATATTTCCCGCGCGGATTTCTTCCACAAACGAAGGCAGCCCGCTGTGATGCAGGCTTTTAAGCAGTTCTCCCTCGCTTGTTTTGGAGCAGACGGATGTGTCGGGGTAGCATTTAACGATATATGGTTTGTTTTCATGGTCTTTTACTAAGAGCGTCTCTCCCATTTGGTTGTTGGCGAGGCACTCAACCGGTTCGTACTTCTGCAAGAATTCCTTCGGGTAATAACCCGCTTCCGCATGTTCGAACTCGAGCAAAAATTCGCTTGCAGCCGATTGTTCCAGTTCCATGTTAACCTTCTCCAAGTAAACTTTATACGCGCGGCGATATGGCAGTTGCTCGTTAAACCGCCGGCTCGTCGCCGAGCAGATGCAGGCCGAGATCGAGCAAAAGCGCCTGCGCATCCATATATCCAAGTTTGCGGGTAATGCAGTAAATCACCGCCGCGTCGCGCTTGAGGCGCGGATAAAGCAGGCTTTTATCGGCAATCTGCAGCAGTTTCTGCGTTTCGTCCATGGTAAGGCGCATGGCGAGCGCAAACTGCAGCACCTTGTCGCGGGAAGGTTTTCTTGTTCCGTTGAATATCTGGTATCCGTAGGTGCGTTCGACGCCGGAGTTTCTGATGACGGTGTCTTTTTTCAGGCGGTGTTCCGCGCAGAGGGCAAGCAAATGATCGTGCAGATCCGGCGTCTGCATCGTACTTTCATAACGGTCAAAAAACGTGTCCAAATCCGGCGTTTTGAAAAGCTGCCGCAGCAGCGTGCTGGTTCTGGCCGTATCCTCGCTTTCGTTCCAGGACATCAATCGTCACCTCAGGCGGTTCATTGAGCTGTTCTGCGGCTTTGGCAAAAGTTGCCGTACCGGCGATTCGCTGCGGGAATCCATAACGGAAATACGCGTTGTTTTTGACAGCGGTTATGACTGGTTGTTTACGATTATAAGAAGTGGCTTTTTTAGGATTATAGCACACCGCAGCGCTCCGCGCCGACGTTTTTGGAAAAATCGTACGAAATTCCGGATGCTGGAAGCATTCTCTTCCTTCTGCAGCATTGCAGCGAATGAAATACCGTTCGGTTTTTATTCGTACACCGACTCCACCGAGACCACGCCGTCGATCTTAGCGAGACCCTCCATCAGCGGAGCGAGGTTTTCGCGGTTCGGCAGCATCAGGTGCAGGTACACATGCCGCTTGAGCTGGTCGGTATCGATGGCGAAGCTGAACTCCTCAATAACGCAGCCCATCCGCTGCAGATCTTCCTGCAGTGAGACCAGCGTGTTGCCTTCCATGGAGAGCACAAGCTGCATCACGAGGCGGTTGCTCTTCTTCCGCTGGCTGTGCGCAAGGCTTCTGAGCACCCGCAGCACGATCAGCGCCAGCACCGCAACGCCCACGGCCAACACATACGCGCCAGCGCCAGCGGCAAGGCCGATGCACGAAACGCACCAGAGGCTGCTCGCCGTGGTCAGTCCGCGCACGGAAATGCCTTCCTTAATGATTGTGCCCGCGCAGAGAAAGCCGATGCCGCTGATGACCTGCGCGCCGAGACGCGCGGGATCAAGGTTCATGATGCCCGAATATTTCGTAACGAGAAATTCCCCGCAGCACATCACAAGCGACGCGCCGATGGCAACGAGGAGATTCGTGCGCATGCCCGCGTTACGCTGAACATGCTCGCGCTCATAACCGATTACGCCCGCCAGCACGGCGGCCAGCGCTACGCGCGCCAGATATTGCAGGGAATCCAAAAGACTTGCCGCGGTAAAATTCATTGAGTAAGGCTCCTTTCCAATCAGGGAAATCGACGGGATATGACGGTACGCCCCGGCATGTGTACGCCGGGTGCAGTCGAAACTAAAAATGTACTCGATCTCTTGTGTTAAGCCATTGTAAAGCGCAGATCAAGTTCTCGTCAAGTCGTTGACGAAATTAAAAACCGGCCTCCCCGATGTTCAGGCGGGAGAAGGCCGGTTCAAACATGCCGTGAAAGGAGCGAATTTCCACGGCACTCGAGGATATCGCAATAGAGGGCGTTACACCGCGCTTGCGCCGTAGTTTGCGAGCACGCGCGCGGAGGGGTCGCTGACGTTGCAGCCTTCCCAGGAGCGGTTCGGCATCCAGAAATCCTTCACCATATGCGCCTGGCCGGGATACTCCGCTTCAAAGAGTTCGCGGTAGAGCAGCGATTCCTTCGTAAAGGGCTTTGCGAATGTGTATTTCGCGCTGCGTGCGGCAAACTCCTCATCCGTGTAGAGCTTTTCGGCATAGGCCTTGATTTGATCGACCATCGAGTGGCCGACGGCATCCGAAAACGCGGCCTTTTCGCGGTAGAGGATGTCGTGCGGCAGATAGTCGCCTTCAAACGCGCGGCGGAGCAGGTACTTGCCTTTGCCAAAGCGGTTCATCTTGAGCGCGGGGTCGATCGTCATGACGTACTTAACGAAGTCGAGATCGCCAAACGGCACGCGCGCTTCCAGCGAGTTGGCGGAGATGCAGCGGTCGGCGCGGAGCACGTCGTACATATAGATTTCGTCGATGCGTTTCTTGGCTTCCTTCTGGAACTCCTCTTCGTTGGGCGCAAAGTCCGTGTATTTATACCCGAACAGCTCGTCCGAAATCTCGCCCGTGAGAAGCACGCGGATATTGGTGTTTTCGTGGATGTACTTGCAGACAAGATACATGCCCACGCTCGCGCGGACGGTCGTAATATCGTACGTTTCGAGGATGCGCACAACGGTTCTCAGCGCGCCGATCGCGTCCTGCGGGGTGACGATGACTTCCGTATGCTCGCAGCCGAGATAGTCCGCCACCTGACGGGCGTACTTGCAGTCGATCGCGTCGTCCCGCATGCCGATGGAGAAGGTCTTGATCGGGTGCGGCAGGTACTTATTGGCGATGGCGCAGACCAGCGAACTGTCCAGTCCGCCGCTGAGTAAAAAGCCGACCGGCACGTCCGCGTCCAGACGCTTGACCACGCCGAGCGTCAGCTTTTCGCGAATATTGTCGCAGACCGCGTCGATCTCGTCCTTGCTGTAAGCGGAAACGTCCGTCATGTTGGCATACTGGATGAACTCGCCGTCCTTCCAGAAATATCCCGGCGGGAAGGGGTTTACGGTTTCCACTAAGCCGGTGAGGTTCTTGGCCTCGCTGGCAAAGAGGATGTTGCCGTCCACGTCGTAGCCGTAGAACAGAGGGCGGATGCCGATGGGGTCGCGCGCCGCGATCAGCGAGTCCGTTTTGTGGTCGTAAATGATGAGCGCGTACTCCGCGTCCAGCATGGCGAACATATCCGTTCCATACCGCTGATATAGGGGTAAGAGCAGCTCGCAATCCGAGCCGCTCTTAAAGTCATATCCCGAAAATAACGCGTCGCGCATCTTGCGGAAGCCGTAGAGTTCGCCATTGCAAACCACCGCGTCCCCGTTGCGCTCGAACGGCTGCAAGCCGCTCTTTTCCAAGCCCATAATCGTCAGGCGGTGGAACATCAGGTACCCGTCGCCCACGCTGAGCATGCGGTAGAGGTCAGGCCCCCGCGCGATCGTTTTGTAAAATCCGTCGACAAGCATATCCAGCGGAATCCGCTTGCCGAGGTAGCCCATGATTGAACACATTCCGTTTGCCTCCCGCGGCTGTTATCGAACGCCAAAGAGCAGTTCGCCGTAACTCGGATACGGCCAGTCGCTCGTAGAAACAAGGGTTTCGAGCGCGTCCGCGCTGGCGCGCAGTTCGCTCATCTTGGGCAGCAGGCTGTCCTTGCAGAGCAGCGCCGCTTCGCGCACTTCTTCCGTGGCCTTGGTATCGGAGAGAGCGTCTTCCAGCGCTTTTACGGTTTCATACGCGGCTTTCGTCAGCGCCGCCGCCGTTTCGAGCGTCTCGGTTTCATAGGTGCAGTCCGCAAGGCTTCCCGCGGAACGCTTTGCCGCGATGGTGCTGGCAAGCTTGCCCTGGAACGCGCTGGACGCAGGCAGAATATCCCGCCGCGCCATATCCAGCATGGTCATGGCCTCGATGCAGACGATCTTTTTGTAGTTCTCGGTCATGATCTCGTAGCGCGCGCGGAGTTCCGTCTCGCTCAGCACGCGATGGGTGCTGAAGAGGTCGATATTCTTTTGCGCAACGAGGCTGGGCAGGCAGTCCGTCGTAGTCCGGAGGTTGAGAAGGCCGCGCTTTTCCGCTTCCGCTACCCAGGCGTCGTCATAGCCGTTGCCGTTGAAGACGATGCGCTTATGCGCATGGATTACGCTCTTGATGAGCTCATGCAGCGCCAGCGGCAGGTCTTTTGCGGTTTCGAGTTCGTCGGCGTACTTCCGCAGGGACTCGGCCACGGCGGTGTTGATCACCATGTTTGCGTCCGAAACCGACTGGCTGGAACCGAGCATGCGGAACTCGAATTTATTGCCCGTGAACGCGAATGACGAGGTGCGGTTGCGGTCGGTCGTGTCCTTTGGGAAATGCGGAATCACGTGCACGCCGACTTTCATCTGCGTTTTCTCACGCGCTCCGTAAGCTGCGCCGGTATCGATCGCTTCCAGAATTTCGAACAGCTCTTCGCCGAGGAACATGGAAACGATCGCCGGAGGGGCTTCGTTCGCCCCTAGGCGGTGGTCATTCCCCGCGCTCGCAACCGAAATGCGAAGCAGGTCCTGATAATCGTCCACCGCCTGGATCACCGCGC
>JBDKTD010000102.1:0-2876 GCA_039680365.1 Clostridiaceae bacterium | reverse complement strand
CGCTGGAGAAGAAAGTTGTCGGCAAACCGAAGTTTATATGCTGTGAAACGATCAAAGGCCACGGGATTTCGTTTATGGAAAACAACTTCATGTGGCACGGAAAGACGATCGATGAAACCACGTATAAAGCCGCTATGAAAGAACTGGAGGAAGCTATCAATGGCTAAGTCAATGAGAACTGCCTATGCCGAAACGCTCATCGAGCTCGGCGGGATAAACGATAAAGTCGTCGTCATGGACGCGGACCTTGGACACACGACCATGAGCTGCCTGTTTCAGGAAAAGTACCCGGATCGCCACTTCAACTTTGGCATTGCGGAAGCCAACATGGTCTGCGGCGCGACCGGGTTTGCCAAAGCCGGCCTGATTCCCTTTGTGAGCACGATGGCGATGTTCGGCGTAGGCAGAGCGTTCGAGCAGATTCGCAACACCGTTTGCTATGTCAACGCCAACGTCAAGTTCGGCCTTTCGCACCCCGGCATCAGCGTTGGCGCGGACGGCGGCAGCCACCAGACGGTGGAAGACATTTCGATTATGCGCTGCCTGCCCAACATGCGCATCCTGGCTCCCTGCGATTCCATTCAGATGCGCAAAGCGGTTCTCGCGGCGGCCGAAATGGAAGGCCCGGTTTATATCCGCGTTTCCCGCCCCGATGTTGAAAACGTAACAACCGAGGATATGCCGTTTGTTCCGGGCAAAGCGCAACTGCTGAAAAACGGCAGCGACGTTTGCATCATGGCCACAGGATTGATGGTGCATGTTGCTCTCATGGCTGCGGAAATGCTGGAAAAAGAGGGCATCTCCGCTGGCGTAATGAACTTTCATACTATCAAGCCGATCGATAAGGAAGCGATTCTGGAAACGGCGTCCAAGGTGCGCGGCATCGTCACTGCGGAAGAGCACACCGTCCTCGGCGGCTTTGGCTCCGCCGTTGCGGAAGTCCTCTGCGGACAGAGCAACGCGCGATTTGCGATGGTTGGCATTGAGGATCAGTTTGGCAAATCCGGACAGCCGGACGAACTGTTCCGCGAATACGGTCTGACGCCGGAAAACATCTGCAATAAATGCAAGCAAACGCTGCGGTAAGGAAAGGACGCTAAAACAATGAAAATTCAATCGTTCAGCCATGACGGCGAAGGAATGAGCCCGGTATATAAAAACGACAAATGGATGGTCGGTATTAAAAACTTCAAACCCGTCAACGCCATTAAAAGCCTCAACAGCCTCGAACGGCACAACAAGACGGACGAACTCTTTGGCCTGCTGGAAGGCAGCTGCACCCTCGTTTCGGCTGTTGAAACCAAGGACGGCCTTGCGTTTGAAACAACCGTAATGGAGCGCGGGCTGATTTACTGCATCCCAGCGACACTCTGGCACAACACAATTACGACCCCGGGCACAAAGATGGTGCTCATCGAAGCGCCGGATACGTCCATGGAAAACAGCGAGGTGATCACGCTGACTGCCGAGCAGTGCGCCGAAATCCGTTCGCTGTATTAAGAAGAATACTTTAGGGGTTCTATCCCTTAATAAAAAAAGAGAAGGAGAAAGAAGAATGAGAAAGCTATTTGCACTCGTCCTCACCTGCATGATGCTGCTGAGCTTCGCAGCATGCACACCGACCGCGCAGGAACCCGCTACCGAGGCAACCGAACCCGCTGCAGCACCTACCGAAGCGGTTGAGGCGCCGGAAGCGACCGCAAGCGAACCGGTATCGCTTACCTTCTGGTACTGGGCAGATACTCCGGAACAGTCCGCGCTGATGCAGTCGATTGTTGAGGAATACAACGCAACAAACGGCAAAAACATCACCGTAACCGCGGAAGAAAATGCCTGGAACGGCGGCGCGTATGTGGAAGACATGTATGTTGCGGTTGCCGGCGGCGGCGGCCCCGATATTTCCACCTTCCGGTTCTCCGGCGCTTCCATGTATCATAATGGAGGATACCTTTACAACCTGACGGATTACGTCAACCAGTGGGAAGGCAAGAGCACCATTTCGGATTCGATTTGGAACGCAATTTCCGCTTCTACGGCAACCGAAGGCGAATACTACTGCATGCCTTGGACGTATGAGACGCTGTATGTGTACTACCGTCCGTCCATGTTTGCCGAACTCGGAATCGAAGTTCCCAAGACTTACGAAGAGTTCATGGCCGCCATTCAGAAGTGCACGCGGGATACCAACGGCGACGGAGTCACCGATATCTACGGTCTTGCGCTGCGCGGCCCCGGCGGGCAGGAATCCTGGTATTACTTCCTGAACGCCAACGGCGCTACGTTTGACGATTTAACGTCGCCTGAAGCGATCAAGGGCATGGAAGCCTTCAAGAGCATCTACACCAACGGCTGGGCACCGGCAACCGCGCCGACCGACGGCTATTCGGAGATCATGGCGACCTTCAAGTCCGGCAACGCCGCTATGGTGATCCACCATGTCGGTTCGCACAAGGGCATGATCGAGACCTTTGGCGACGACGTTGCGGCCTTCACGCTGCCCAAGAGCGAAGCGGGCTATCAGTGGGACGTGCTGACCGATACGGACCTCATCGTCCTCTCTTCCACCCAGCATCCGGACGCCTGCTTCGACTTTGCAACCTTCATGTCGAACGGAAAAGGCCAGGAAATGTGGTTTGAAGGCACCGGTAAGAGCGACATGAACACGACCATTACCGCGCGCGACGATTTCAAGAACAATCCGTTCCTCCAGGTCTGCCTGGAAGGCATGGATCACGCGGGAACGTTCCCCTTCACGCCGTACGCGTCGGAATTCATTTCCACCACCTGGGCGCAGACGACGCAGCAGATTCTGCTTGGCGAAGTCAGCGTTGAAGACGGAATGGCAATCTATCAGAAAGCTCTGTTTGGCGAATAAA
>JBDKTD010000183.1:0-3068 GCA_039680365.1 Clostridiaceae bacterium | reverse complement strand
TCAGAGCGCTCTCCAGGGACTCGTTTTCACCTACGCGAATTTCCATTTTTCTCCCCTCCCCTCTTATACGACTCTTCCTTCAAGATCTTCTCTCTAGAAGACGCTAGATGACATTATACGCGAGGGGTATGGTGAAGTCAACCTTTTTTGTGCGCACTTTTGGCGAGAAAATACTCGCCCGCGCGCACGGCTGCATTCTCGCTGCGCACGTACGGCAAGTGCGGTTCGGCTCCGCAGAAAACCTTGCCGCCGCAGGAAATTCGGCAAATTCAGCAGCGCAAACATTTGCGTCGTGCGTTCTTCTGGCCGAAACGCTTCGATGCGATTATTCATAAAAAAGTTTTTGAGCGCAGCCTGTTTGCCATTGATAACTTATTTCGGCACACCTGCGGGAAAAACCCCGTACTAAGCCGAATTTTCAATATATGATATACCATACTATATAACAGGAAGCCAAAAAATATTCTTTTAAACTGACCGTACTTCATTGTATCACTTTTTGAGTTGTGGTATACTCATAATAGATTATGCGTCTTAAAAACGCAAAAATACGAGGAGGAACATCATGAAAAAAGTCTTAGCTATCCTCTTGGTGCTGGCCATGGTTCTTTCGTTTGCAGCGTGCAAAACGCAAAAAGGCAACTATGAAATCGCAATGGTAACGGACGTCGGCAACATCGACGACCAATCCTTTAACCAGAGCACCTGGGAAGCCTGCAAAGCTTTCGCAGAAGCGAACGGCAAGACCTATAACTATTACCGTCCGACCGAAGACTCCGATGCTGCCCGCATTGAAGCCATGAAGAACGCAGTTGAGAACGGTGCAAAAGTCATCGTTTGCCCCGGCTACATGTTCGGGCCCTCCATTACCGAAGCACAGAAGCTCTATCCCGACGTCATGTTCCTCGGTATCGATTTGACTATGAAAGACATGACCCCGACCGCCAACACCACGATCTGCTCCTTCCAGGAAGAGGTCGCAGGTTTCTGCGCGGGTTACGCGGTAGTCATGGATGGCCACACGAAGCTCGGCTTCTGCGGCGGCATGGCCGTTCCGGCCGTCGTCCGTTACGGCTACGGCTTTGTGCAGGGCGTCAACGCTGCCGCTGTCGAACTCGGCAAGACCGCTGACGTCTCCATCAAATACTGGTATGCCAACTCGTTTGCCCCCAGCGATGAAATCAAGATCAAGATGGACGGCTGGTATTCCGATGGCATCGAAGTCGTATTTGCTTGCGGCGGTGGCATTTTCTCCTCCGTTGTAGCGGCTGCCGACGAAGCCAACCCCAAGGGCTGGGTCATCGGTGTTGACGTTGACCAGGCCAGCAAGTCTGACCGCTTCATCATCTCCGCTTACAAAGACCTGCCGAAAACCACGACCGATTATCTGACCAAGTTGTACGGCAACAATGGCACTTGGCCTGCGGATATGGCCGGTCAATATGCTCTCCTCGGCGCTGCAACAAAGGCTGTTGGCCTTCCGACCACTGAGAGCTCCTGGAGATTCACCACGTTCACGGTTGACCAATACAACGCATTGTTCGCCAAGATTCTTGACGGAACTCTCGTTGTTTCTAACGTCGAGACAGTTGCTCCCACTGTGGAAATCGCAGTCGAATACCTGAGCTAGTAGCTTCTTAACCACAAATAACGGGGCCGGGTTCTTTGCTCGGCCCCGTTGTCACATCGTAGCTCCATCTCCAATTTTGTTCAGATCGTGTGGGAGGAATAGGCTCAATGGATGATTTCGTCATCGAAATGCTGAATGTTACCAAGGATTTCCCCGGTATCCGCGCAAACGACGACATCACGCTCCGCCTCAGGCGCGGCGAGATTCACGCTCTGCTCGGTGAAAACGGCGCGGGAAAGTCTACGCTCATGAGCGTTCTGTTCGGGCTGTATCAGCCCGAAGCGGGCGTCATTAAAAAGGACGGCAAGGTCGTCCGCATCAAAGACCCGAACGATGCCAACGCCCTCAACATCGGCATGGAGCACCAGCACTTCAAGCTGGTGGAGATATTTTCCGTTCTGGACAATATCATTCTCGGCGTTGAACCCAGCAAATTCGGATTTATCGATAAGAAAGAAGCGCGCGTAAAGGTTGTCGCTCTCAGCGAGCGCTACGGGCTCAAGATCGACCCCGACGCCTTGACTGAGGATATCTCGGTCGGCATGCAGCAGCGCGTTGAAATATTAAAGATGCTCTATCGCGATAACGACATCCTCATCTTCGACGAACCGACTGCGGTGCTGACCCCGCAGGAAATCGACGAGCTGATGGAGATTATGCGGTCGTTTGCGCGCGAAGGCAAATCCATTCTCTTTATTACCCATAAACTCAACGAGATTATGGCCGTTGCGGACCGCTGCACCGTGCTTCGCAAGGGCAAGTGCGTTGGCACAGTGGACGTGAAGGATACCTCGAAGGTGGAACTCAGCCGCATGATGGTCGGCCGCGACGTGGAGTTTATCATCTCCAAGAAGGACGTCGTTCCCGGCGGAGACGTGCTGAAGGTGGAACATCTCACCGTGCCGAGCAAACTGCACCGCAACAACGCGGTCAAGGACGTTTCCTTTACGGTTCGCGCAGGCGAAATCGTGTGCCTCGCGGGCATCGAAGGCAATGGCCAGGCGGAGTTTGTGCACGCGCTGACGGGTCTGGAGCGCCCCGCGGCGGGTTCCGTCACGCTTCGCGGCACGCCGATTATCCATATTTTACCGCGCAAGCATGAGCGCGGCGGCAACGCGGCCAGCAAGAACAGCGACCAGCTGAACCGCTCACTGAAGCGCGCTTACGCATCGATCCGCCTGCGCAGCAAGCTTGGCATGAGCCATATTCCGGAAGACCGCCATAAACACGGCCTCATTCTCGACTATACGCTCGAACAGAATCTTGTTCTGCAGCGCTATTGGCAACCGGAGTTCCAAAAGAGCGGCTTTATCCGCAAAGACAACGTCCGCAAATACGCCGAAAAGCTGATCAAACAGTACGATATCCGCAGCGGCCAGGGTCCCGTGACCCCGGCGCGCAGCATGTCCGGCGGAAACCAGCAAAAGGCGATCGTCGC
>JBDKTD010000295.1:0-5498 GCA_039680365.1 Clostridiaceae bacterium | reverse complement strand
TCCTTTTTAATTCCTCAATGCCTTACCTTTTATCGGTTCGTCAATGCCCGCATAAGTGAAGACGGCGCCAATCACACGCATGGGTCTTCCGCCCGCCCCGCCGCATCCTTCGGGAGGCTGATCACGTTGGCACGGTTGGCTGCAATCATCGATTTCACCTGAAATATTGCTCCTTGATTTGTTGAGCTGCAATCTCTGGAATATTGAACCTAAACGCCATCGATCTGGTATTCATAATCATGTTATCTATTGTTGCTTCTATGTAAATACGGCCCGCAGAATCGCCGGGCGAAGATCCCTTCGGTAGTGTGCATTCATAGCCTGATTTTGCCGCGAGGCAGCTCTGTATTAGCTCTCCCGCATATTCCCCAGCAAGCGCGTTGGAGGATATATTGCGCGCTTTCTTCACTTTTGCAGCGGTAGTAAAAAAACAGATAAGCCATGCACACAGAGCAAGTCCTCCGCAACCCATACCAAGAGAAAGATATATATTTCCATTTACCTTTGCAAAAAGCGAGTACAAGGCGATCGCAATGCTGCAAAACATGAATATCGAGCTGAATAATGTAACCACGGAAAAGGAAAGATACCCAAAGAAGCCCTGCTTCGATTTTGCATAACTTGACGCACAGTCTGAACACACGAAATAATTCCGAAAACCAATAAACTTATATTTTGTTTCAATCTGTGTACCGCGCGCTGTATTATAATTGTATTTTGCCACATCCACCAATGCGAATGTGCGTTCCTTTTCGCCGGTTTTTTCCCGCATTTTATACATGTTCCCATGGCGAAATCCTCCGAACACGATTAGATGCACTCGGCATAATCCTAATTCATTGTTTTCCTATATCCGCATTTTTGACAAACAACGAATCGTTCCGTTCTCCACACATGGCTTTTCATATCGTCGTCATCGCGCAGTTCCATATCGATATCGATCGCCTTATCTTCTCCAAACGCATGAGGCGTCTTATTGGGACAAATCCACACTTTCCCCTCGCCGCTTCAATGCTCAACGTTGGTTCATCCAAGGTCGCCCTGTCTGCGCACAGTTTTTCTATACGTATAGCTCAAAGTAAATTGTCTGCTTTTTAAGCGTCTGCTCTCCAGCAACTCGACGGCAACCCGTAAAAGACAATCGGTGGTATCGGATATGAATTGCTCAGCTCCCGAAGTTTATTGTATAGAGCGTTTTCCCGTCCGACTTAAACCAAACTTTGGATTTTGATTTACTCTGAACTTCCTGCCCAGCCACATAGAATTTGTAATTTGACGTTTTTTCAAAATCGACATCCGCGATAAAATGATAGGTAGCTCCAGCCTTTACATCGGTTACCTCCTCGCCTTCCTCATTCGTCAGCAACAGTGTGTAAGTACTTCCATACACTTGATAACGAGGGTCCGCCGTATAATGCATATCTATCGACACGTTCGAAAAATCCTTTTAGAAAGAAACCGCTCCTTCAAAGTGCGTTTTGTATACCCATACTCATCAAACTCGATCGCCAGATTCTGGTTTTCGTTTGAAAGCGCAACCTTCATAAATATGGAGTAAAGGCCAAACGCCAGCGCAACCAGTACACAGAGAATGAGCACTCCCCAAAGTGTAGCACGTAATTTCTCTTTTTTTGTCCACATATTCTTTTCCTGATTCATTGTGATTCCGGTCGCCCTTATTGAGTTACACAATCCTTTCTTTTCTTTCTGTACTGCGGAATACAGGCCGCATTAGCGTGTCTGTTTTTACACTACATATCGTACATACCGCGAAGTCCGGCGTCGATAACCCGCGGTGCGCTGCGCTGCTCCACCAGCAGCTGCGGAATCTGTTCCTTTGGCGTGTGCGCAAACCATTCTTCAAATTTCGCTTTTCTGGAAGCTGCCAGCCGTTTTCCGTGCGCTTTGCCTGCGGAAATACCAATTATCAAAAACGCGGCTGTCATGACTAAAAGCATGAGAAACTTCTGTGTAGCCGTATTGATCGCTGGAATCAGGCTCAACCCAACGCTGGCAAGCGCAATTCCCAGAAGAAACCCCGCAAGTGCGCCAAGCCAAGTCCAGGCGAGCGCTTCCTCCCCGCTTCCCGTGAGTTTGCGCCATGTTTGCTTTTTTTTACAGTGCGGGCATTTCCCCGCGTTGATGAAGCCATCAAGGCAATAGTACATCCGTTGCTTGTTGAAATTATCATTCAACTCAGCCAGTTCCTTGTCCATCTTCTCCAATATAGCGTTGCCCGCCGCCTGTCCAAACTGCTCTTTCAGTGCGCTGTTTGCCACCGCAGAGCCAGGGGAATTTACGACGTATTCGGTCCGCAGAGGATATGTCATATGCACATCCTGACCGCAATGCTCGCAGCGGTATGTGAGCGGAATATCTGTCCGCATGGCCGCCGTAAAGGAAGTCGTCGTTTTCATAGGTTATACTCCTTCTATGCATATTTTGTAATCGCGCGCAGTCGTTTTATACTCCGGCACCTGTTCGAAGAGCACAAGCGTCACGGCTGATCATTTGCCGCCGTTTGCAAAAAGAATAATATCTGTTACGACTCCATTTTCAACCTCGAAGGTTAGTCTTGCTTTTACTCCCTTACCCAAAGCCATCAATTCAAACGCTTCGTCTTCATCTTCCACCGGAGCCCCTTTGTCTTGGATATATTCGCTCATTCCAAAGGTAGTCTCCGTATCGATGTAGCAGCTCTCGCTCGTATCGACCGACTGTACGAGCGTCTCTATAGGATCATATAATTCTTGTTTATAGCAGGAGAAATAAACTCCTTCGTAAGCAACCGCAATATCCTCCAACGTGCTTTCGATGTGGATGCCTCTCTTTGTGTTCAGGTTTTCAATTGATATATCGAAAAGTGAACTCACATGATCGAGTCCGCACTGATCGCCCCAACGACCCATGTTGGCGTTGAGGTAGGTCGAAACAAATTCTTCGTCTTGATATATACTATATTCATCCTACCCCAAGTATTCCTTTTTGGGGTTCGCACTATCGCAGGAACACAACAGAAGTGCGGATACCAATATGCAACAAATGAATGCTATGCGTTTCATTGATTTTCCTCCTTTTTTTGCTTTGTGTCTGCCAACCGTCCCGCCATATCCTTTAGGATGCTGATTACATTTACTCGGTTGTCGCATCCAGTTATGAGGGCAGATGATTTTCTGCATCGCGGACAAGCGCACTTAGCTGCGCATAGGTCGGGGAATACCCTGCGACCAGCTTTGTTTCGTAGAAGTCACTGTTCGGCATCTCGCCTTCGGCGTAACCTGCGTCGTATAGCTGCGCCCATTCGCCATATGTAAGCTTATACAGCGTGCAATAAACCCGCGTTTTATAAACGGCCACATCGTCGGCGAGCTTCCCGGTGTCGGAATAATAATATTTCGTATCGTCCTGCACGGAGGAGACTTTTAGTTCGATTACATACTCCACTTCTTCGATTCGTTTGGGAAACTGTGATGCGGGTAACTGCAGCGTTTCCCCGCAATCCGCAACGGCCGCCATGCCGTCGTCGAGAATCGCCCGCGTTATCGAGTCCGTGTTATAGGGCGCATTGGCCATGGCCATGGGTCGTGGCACCCATGAACCAGCGCCCATATACGGTTCCCCTACTGTCCACAGAACGATCACTTTATCCGCCATTTCCGTCCCTAGCGCGGCAAATTGCTCAGCATTGACGGCGTTTTTCCAAGATATGACCTCATTGTCATTTGGGGTTTCGGCTTGTTGCGGCTTAAGGGCAGGCGCCAACTGACGCAGTCTGCCAAGGGATGCGGCAAACTCGTCCGACGGCAGCAATCCGAATCCGCATAACTTCTGCCAGCCTTCGGCATCAAGCATCGTTTCCTGCCCACTGTACAGCTCCAGAAACAAATCGACAGGGTAGGCATAGGCGCTTCTCAACGTCTCAGGTGCAGTTTCCGACCATTCTTGGTCATCCAGAAAACGAGAGAGCATTCTCCATGCGGTCTCATACTCCCCATGCTCCAGCAAATACTGATAAGATTCCAGCTGATCCGTCCCTAAAACCGTCACATGGCAAATTGTTTGAAGCTCGTCTCCAAGAGAGGCGGTTACGGTTGTTTCACCAGGTGCCTCCGCACAGATGCGTTTCTTATGCTCCACACCCCCGTATAAGCTTTCGTCAATCGCAACGACAGACGGATTGCCGCTTTCCCATCGCAGTTCCATGTGGGTTCTTTCGCCAAGACTGTTCGTCGCAACCAACTCATAGCTCATATCCTGCAAGAGTACAAGGTTCTCCTCCATGACAAGCTTATCTATCACTTCAATAAAACATGAGCCGTGGTATGTTTCCCCATTATGCTTGAAGTCGCAGGAGAGACTCTGCAACCCCGGTTGAAGAGCTGTTACGGTCCCGGTATCATCCACGCTTACAACGTTTCCATCGTACAGAGAATTATAAACCGCTGTTAAGGTTACTGTGCAATCGGCTACCGTGAAGCCCTCAGGTAGAGAGTCCGGATCTAAAGTGAAGCTCTCACCGGGACGAAGGGTAACATCGACCATATTCAGGTATATCATGTTGTTGCCGCAAGCTGCGAACAACAACACCGCGGCAATGACCAGCAGCAATATAATGTTCTTTTTCACAGCATTGTTCCTCCTTAGTGTTGTCATCCGCACAACCGCGCCCTACGGGATGCTTGCTTACTCATAAATGATGGGGATTTCCTTTTCCAGCACATAGCTTTCTGCATAAGACCCCTTTAGCACAGCCAGCGAGAAGTGAGATGCGTTGTCCGTCAGATACCTGTTGATGTTTTCCCCGATGAGTGTTTATAGGGTAAGCATTAAAGTCATTCCTCGATTTGTTCTCATCTGATTACCTCCGTTAATCATTTGATATTTTCTATCCGTCCCGCAACATCCTTTAGGATGCTGATTACATTTACCCGGCTGCCTATTGCGCCCGCTCCGCGTTCCCACAGCGCGTCATAGCGTGTTTGGAACTCACGCAAAAGCATAAGCTGGTCGGAATAGACCATCACCGGCTCCTTGCCCTGCCAGTTGTTGATGCTGATATGCCCGTCGCGTTTGATGTGCCAGCAGTTATTTCCGTGCAGCTCACCCAGCGTGTCGAGAATGAGCAAGCTGAAATTCGGCTCGTTTATGAGATAGTCAATATAGCCGTTTAGGATGTCGATGCAGCCCTCACGGTCAAGATCGACATAGCCCAGCTCCGCAAAGTACAGCCCCGCCATGCGGCAGCTCCCGTGCTGTGCTATATCGTGAAGCCGCGCAAGGGATATGATCTCGCGGAAAGGAACGCCGCTATGCAAATTTGCGTCCATGCCCGTCTTGAAGCGTTGAAACTCCACGCTGCGCCATGCGTATTCTTCGGGGAAGTGTCCGCGTGTTTTAAGGAAACGGTCATATGCTTCGCAGGACATGAACATAGGGTTGATACTGTCCTTTACCACGTCAAGCCCGCCGGGTGTGCAATACTCCATAGCCAAAATCTC
>JBDKTD010000275.1:0-13460 GCA_039680365.1 Clostridiaceae bacterium | reverse complement strand
CGTCGGCGGGTACCGTGTGCTGCTCTGCGGCGCGGACGGTATTGCAAAACGGCTCCGGCGCGCATACGCGCCCGGCGGCGAGCGCGCGTTCGACGCGCAGTTCATGGACGACGTGTTTGAGCGCGGGTTTGTAATAGAAGCGTGCAATCAAGCGGAGTTTCCGGCGAGCAGCGGCGAATCCGTCTCCGTGGGCGGGCATATGAACGGCTGCCGCATCGGCTTCGACGCGGGCGGGAGCGACCGCAAAGTCTCCGCCGTGATCGACGGCGAGTGCGTCTATTCCGAGGAAGTCGTCTGGCACCCCAAGACCACCGCCGACCCGCAGTATCATTTTGAAGAGATCGTCAAGGCGCTTCAAACGGCGGCGGAAAAAATGCCCCGCGTGGACGCCATCGGCGTTTCGTCGGCGGGCGTGTTCGTGGGCAACAGTCCCATGGTCTCGTCGCTCTTTCTCAAAGTTCCGCGCGAAAAGCGCCCCTTCGTCAAGGACATCTACAACGCCGCCGCCAGGCTGATTGGCGATGGGAACGCGCCCGTCGTGGTTGCCAACGACGGCGACGTCACCGCGCTGGCGGGAGCAATGGAGCTCAAGACCGGCGCGGTCATGGGGCTTGCCATGGGCACGAGCGAGGCGGTGGGCTACGTCAATTCGGAAGGCAATATTTTGGGATGGTTCAACGAGCTGGCGTTCGCGCCGGTCGATCTCGGCGAGAACGCCATGGCGGACGAGTGGTCGGGTGATATCGGCGTCGGCTGCAAGTATTTTTCGCAGGACGCGGTCATCAAGCTCGCCCCCGCGGCGGGCATCACCCTTTCGGACGGCCTGACCCCTGCGGAAAAACTCAAGGAAGTGCAAAAGCTGCTTGAGCAGGGCTGGGACGCGGCGGCGGGCATCTACCGCACCATTGGCGCGTACCTTGCGCATACGCTCGCGCTCTACGAAAAGTTCTACGATATCCGCCGCCTGCTGGTGCTGGGGCGCGTGGTCTCCGGCGAGGGTGGAAAGATCATCCTCTCTTGCTGCGAAAAAGTGCTCCAAAGCGAGTACCCGGAGCTGGCAAAACGCGTCTCCGTGATCCTGCCGGACGAGCAGTCCCGCCGGGTCGGGCAGTCCGTCGCGGCGGCGAGCCTGCCCGCCGTTTAAATGCCTGCCGAACGCTTGCCAGCGCCCCTATGGAATGGCAATAACGCGCGCTTTCCGCTATAATAAAGCCATAGTAAAGGAGCGGAGGGCGGCGGCATGATACAGAACCTGAACAAGTTTACGTTCGCCGCTTTTGGCCGGATCCTTTCGGAAACCGCTCCCAACCGCGGGTTTCCGCAGGAGCCGGGCTGGACGACCGAACGCCTGCGCTTTGCTTCCGGCTCCGTCTGGGTCAGCCGCGTGGCGGGTATGCCTGCGTATCTGGACTTTGAGCAAGGCAATGCCGTGCTCGCGGCCGCGCGGCAGGGCGAGGAGCTGGAGTATTTTTACCTCGATAAGCCGGTCTGCCTGAACGAGGGCGTGGAGGTTGCAATCATCCCGCGCGGCGAGTGCGTCATATTGCGCGCGCTGCACGAGCAGGGGAGAATGGAACAGCTGCGTTTGCTGGACGCGGGCGTGCTCCGGCTCAACATTACAAACCAGATCGAAATTAACGGCATCTACACGCTGTTTTATCAGGAAAAGGAGAAGGGGTTCTTCTTTAAGGGCGAGTCGCACGACTTAATAGAGCTTGTCTATGTCGATAAAGGCGCGCTGCACAACGTCGTTAACGGCGCGGACACCGTGCTGGTTCAGGGCGAAATGATGCTCTATGGCCCTGGGCTTTGGCACATGCAGTATGCGGACGAAGACGCGGAAGTGAGCTTTATTACGGTGAGCTTCGAGCTCGGCGGCGGCGGGTTCGATTCTCTCCTGAACCGCCGTATCCGGCTGGATGCGGAAGGCGTGCGGCTGCTCCGCCGGATGCTGGAAGAGCGAGAAAAGAACGACCGCTACAGCGGGGATTTAATCGTGTGCTCGCTGCAGATGCTGCTGTTAACCTGCCTTGAGGCGGGCGAAAAAGCGGCGGAACCGCGCCTCAAAACGCCCGCTTCGCTCCAGAACGAAAACACCATCGTGAGTTCCGCTCTGCGCTATATCGGCGCGAACGTAGAGCAAAAGCTCTCCGTGCCGATTGTTGCAAAGAGCTGCAGCGTCAGTCCGTCACGACTTTCGGCGCTGTTTTTTGAGCGGCTCGGCATTACGCCCGGCGAGTACATCCGCCGCGTCAAGCTGGAGGAGAGCAAAGTCCTCATCAAGGCGGGCGTGGGGAATGTGACTCAGATTGCGTCACGGCTGAACTACTCGACCGTTCAGCAGTTTTCGCGCCAGTTTAAGGCGAAGTTCGGCGTTTCGCCGAGCGAGTATGCAAAATCCGTCCGCTGAAGCGGGCGCTTCGGGAGATTTTTTATGGTATTCGACACGTTGGATCACGCTGCTCATTATCGCGCCCTCGGCAAGGGAATTCAAAAAGCGCTGGATTGGTATCTGGCGTTTGTGGACGACGGCGCACCGCTGCCTGCGCGCACGGAGCTGGAACCCGGCAAGATCTGGATCAACGGCGTGAATTACGAAACGGCGGCAAATCCCGCGCCGCTGATGGAAGCGCATCAAAATTACATCGACGTCATGTACGTTGTGGAAGGGGAAGAACGCTTTTACTATAAGCCGTTTGCAAACGTAAGCGAAATAACGATGCCCTACGATTCCGAAAAGGAATGCGCTTTGGCAAAGCTCGACCCAGATTCGAACAGCCTGCGCTTTACGGCTGGAAAGTTCGTGATTTTTTTCCCGCAGGACGGGCATCTTGCAGCCCAGCTTTGGGACAAACCCTGCAAGGTGCGAAAGTTCATCGCCAAGGTCGCGGTGGACTCGCTGTAAACCGAGAACAGTCAAACAAAGCCCCGAAGAATCTGCATTCTTCGGGGCTTTTTGACGCGCTGTACGCGCTTACTTCGTAATCTCCACTACGATATGCTCAATGGCGGTGTGGCGGTGCATGTAGACGATGTTCAGCCGCCCATCCCGATCCCTGCACATGGCGGGCTGGCATTTGTTCCCCGGCGCGGAGGCGAGTTCAAGGATGTTTGTCCAGGTTTTGCCATCGTCGCGGCTCATGGCGAGCGTCAGCGGGCTGCGCTCGTGCCAGTCCGTCTCCGGTGTGTCGTTATACGCCATCAAGATGGTGTCGTCGTCCCAACTGATCACGTCGATCTTGGATTCGTTGTTGAGGATGCCGCTGGGCATGGGCTTTGTCCACGTCCGCCCGCCGTCGCGGCTTTCGCAGGTGTAGGAGGGGAGGGAATGGTTGCCCGCCGACCCCCAGCCGACATTGCCGGGGCAGGTGCGCGAAAACAGGCGGATAACCCCGTTCGGGCGCAGGCAGAGCGCGGGCTCGCGGATCAGATTCCCGTCCTCGGCGTAGAGGAGCGGCCCCGTTTCAAACGTTTCCCCGTCGTCATGGCTGATGTAGATGCGGATGGCGCCAAAGTACTTGTCCACAAGCTCGCTGCTCGTGCTGGCAAATACGATCGTTCCGTCCGGCAAGAGCACGCTGTCGTTGCTGGCGTGGCCGGAGGTGATGTTCGCCGGGTGCGCGGGCAGCCAGGTGCGGCCGCCGTCTGGCGTTTTGCGCATCCAGAGCTCGTCGCGGCCGTTGCACCAGGTGGCAAAGTTCACTTCGGTATCAAGAAACTTTGCAAACAGCAGCGTGATTTCACCCTTTTTGTTCTTGATCCATATCGGGTCGTGGCAGCAGTAGCGGATATCGCAGCCCACCGCGTCCGGGTTCGACCAGGCGCTATTGCCGTATTCGAGCACGGACACCCAGTCCTTTGCGTCGCGCCCCATGGGGTCGCCGTTCCACTGGAGAAAACCGCCGTTCCAGACGGCGAGCAAGTTGCCGTTATCCGCCAGAGTGAGGCTCGGCATATGGTAGCACTGCCGCTCGTCGAACCATTCCACAACCCATTTGCGGTCTATGATCTTTGCCTGCATAACAAACTCCTTTGAAGTTTCTAATAATCTCTTTTCTATTCGCCGACGCAGCGGACGGTCAGCTACTGTTTTTGTCGTCTCTTTTTCTATTCGCCGACGCGGCGGACGGTCAGCTACTGTTTTTATCGTCTCTTTTGCTGTTCGCCGGCGCGGCGGACGGTTAATAAAACGCTCTCCATTGGCTCGATTTCGAGCGGCAGCGTGCAGCGGCCCTGTTCGATACTTGCGGAAAACGCGGAGGGTTCCCCGCGGCTTGGCAGCGCGGAGATGGAGTATTCACCGTCCGCGTTTGCATAAAGAAGCGGAACGCCGCGCACAGCGTCCATGGAGCCGTTGACGAGGTAGAGATAAGCAGCTTCGCCGTCGGAAAACGCGTAGGGTGTGAGGTATGGATTCTGCTCGACCATCGGCGCGGCGAGCCTGCCGGAACGGTTTAGCACGTCCTGCAGAATCTCCTGTCGTACGTCGTTTAGCAGCATCGGCGGAATCTCCTGCGGGCTGGCAAACCGCCCGAACGGGTAGATCAGCACCCGGCCGCCCACAACGGTTTGGCAAGGCGATTTGCGGACGCGGAAGCTGTCGTACAGAGCGGAATATTCTTCTGTTTCGGCCAGCGGCAGGTACGAAACGTCCAGCGCGTCCGAGCCGGAGATCACGCAGCTTGCCCGCGCGTTCGGAACGCCCGTATACAGCCTGCTGTTTGTGACTTGCTCGAATGTATAGTCACCGCTGTTCTGCTTCATCCAATGCGCGCTATCGACTCCCGCAAGGCGGCCAAGGCCGAGGCTGATCAGCGTTTCCAGCGCGTCGCCGTTGAGCAAAACGAAGTTCTCAGCAAACAGCCGCTCGATCTGCTCTTGCGTAAGATTGCGGAAATACTGGCCGGAAACGGCGGCGACGCCACTTGCGTCTTCGGGAGCGGCGCCAATATACATAGGCATACCCATCGCGGGCAGCAGTCCCGCCCAGAAGACTTCCTCCGGGTAGAGCTCCTCCATGCGCGCGCCCTCCTTTGTGTGGAGCGTATAGCTGGAGCGCTCGTCAACGAGCACGCAAACGCCGAGCCGCCGGGCGGAAAACGCGCCGCTGGCGTTCATGGCGCAGAGCGCGGGCTTGACCTCGCGCAGCATGGTTTGATAGCCATCCTGCTCGATGATGCCGCGCCCGTTGAGGTCGAACAGGTCGATGGTCATGCCGCCGAGATTGAGCGCAAGCGAGCTGAGCAGCTGAAACCGCGTGAAAGCGCGGCTCTTGGAAAAGCGCGAATACGGGTAGTTCTCCAGTTCGGGATAGACCAGCGTTTCCGGCGCAAGCAAGGCGCGGTTGACGTAACTCACCATATGGAACGCCTGCAGGTACTTGGACGGCACCAGCTCCTGATACGCGGGCAGATGAATGCGCGAAACGGGCGGGTTCCCTTTGCCGCCGAGCGCAGAAAGCAGGCTTTTCCAGTTTCGCCCCTCGGCGGAATGCACATACGGCACGCTGCTCATGAGCCCGATTTTTACGTTTGGATCGACGGTGTGCACCGCCTGCTCGATGGCGCGTGCCGCGCCTTCCAAGCCTTCGCGGCACTCGTCGAGCCAGATTTTGCGCTCTTCCGACGGTTCGCCGTGCGCGAGGAGACTCTTGACGAATTCTTCCCGAGAAAGCGTTCTGCCCGCGCGTTCGGAAAAGCGGCGTATGTGTTCGGCGCAGAAGCAGCCGCCCCAGAGCAGCGGGTCGTGGTTATGGTAGCGAAAGTCGTCCTCCACCCAGACGGTGTCCGGCGCGAGCTTGGCGTACTTTGCGTAAACTCCGGCGATATAACTTCTCCAGTGCTCGTCCAGCGGGCAGACGCAGAGATTCGCGGCATTTCCGTAAGGATCGACCATTGCGCGAAACGGCTGATCCGCTCGGAAGCGCTTGCCCAGGTCTGCATGCATCAGCGAGTGCCAGTGGTTGACCGAGAGGGTAACGCCGCGCTCCTGCAGAAGCGGCTGGATGCGGCTTAACAGCGCAAGCCACGTTTCCTGCTCCTCCGCGCTCAGATGCCCGGTGTTGATTTCCTCGACGTTGACAAACACCATCACGTCGTCCACGCGCGCCTCCTCGACGAACGAAAGGAGCTTTGGAATCTCCAGCTCGTCGTTGAAACCGGGGTCGCAGCAGAAACGGAAACAATAGCGGAACGCGTCGGGCATGAAACAGTCCTCCTTCGGCGGAAAAGCGATTTTCAGCGGGTAACCTTCAGGCCGTAGAAGGCCATGACGGGGAAGCGCATGCAGTCCCAGGGGACGATCTGTCCGGGATTGCTGCGCCAGGCTCCGTGCAGCACGGCGTTTTTACCGAGCGGGCGGTCAAAGCGCAGAACCAGCGTTTCCGTGCGCGTTTCGTAAGAGACGGGTTTGGAAAAGCCTGCTTCGTCCTCCGCTTCAAAGGGCAGCAGCGACGCGGGCGGGTCGAAGGGGTTGATCCAGTTATAGATGCGGTCAAAGAAAAGCTCCACCGTGTCCGGCGCCGTCAGCACGGCTTTTGTCACTTCCGGCGCTTTCCAGTCCCGCTGTTTGCCATAGAGATTTGCCAGTGCGCATTTGGCCGCGCGTTCGCCGAGCACGAGGTTGCCGCTTGCGCCGTTATGGATAAAGTCGAACATGGCAACGTCCTGCGTAGCCAGCGTCCAGACGTTTTTGAGCCGGTGCATGGCGTCCGCCTGCGCTTGGCGCACGATGCCCCACTGGCGGTCGAGTTCGAGGCCGCATTCGCAGAACTGGCGGTTGAGCTGAAAGGTGATGACCGGAAGCTCCGGCTGGTTAAGCGCGCTCCGCACGGAAGCGACGAACGCCGAAAAACGGTCGAAGTAGGTCTCCGCGCTGTTTTCAAAGCCTTCCGCCTCGCCCTGATACCAGAGCATGGCCTTGGGGTGCAGGTCGTAGTCCGCAAGCATTTCGAGCATGTTCTTCGTGAGCGCGCCGTTCTCCGCCGGGTTCCACCAGCGCAGAGGAGAACCGCCGTATGCGCACATGACAAGCCCGATGGGGTAGCCGAGCGCGCGCTTGAGAATCTTTGCAAAGTGCAGCCAGGGCGTATGCCCGGGGTTGTGGTTTTCAAAGTGACCGAGGTGGACGGAGCCGGTGGTCTCGCCCAGCGGGTGCGCGGCGAGATCCCATTTGCCGCTGTCGCGCAGGAGGTGAACACCGATCTCCGGCGCGTCCTCCACGGGATCCTTGGCTCTGCCCGCCGCGTTGCTCTGGCCTGCGATGACGAACACGTCGCCAACGCCGATATGGTGCACCATGTCCCCGCGCGTGCAGGAAAGCCCATCCCAGCCTTCGTAATCCATGTAGGTTTCAACGCGGTAAGGGCCGCCCGCGGGAACTTCCGCAAAGGTGACGTCCCATTCTTCGTCGTTATGAACGTTGCAAAGCGTCCAGGGGACGATGTTCTCGCCGCTGGACTCCAGCGCCACGCGCGCTTTAACCGTGACCGCGCCGCGATATACCGGCGTAAATTCGAGCGGGAGCTCCTGGCTCAGGTGCACACGGCGGCATTTGCCGCAGATACGGATACTGGCCGTTCCGCGCTCGTTCTGCTGAAAAATCTGAAAAGGGGAAACCCCGCCGGTAATGGTGACTCCAAAATCCATATGCTTTGCATCTCCATTTTCGCTTGCTTTGCGGCTTTTTACGGTATCGTTGGGTACAAAATGATTATAGCACCGTTTCTTCCCGTTGGGTTCGCTCTCCGTCGTGCCGGAAAGCGAGCCATATCACAGCGGTTCTAGCTTGGGAAAAGGCCTCCGCCCCGATGCGGAGGCGGAGGCCTTTCTTGTGAGTGTGTGAGTATGTGAGTTCTTCCGTTCCGGTCGCGAGCCGTTGGTTACTGCGCCGCGCGGGCGGTCGCAATTGCGTCGTTGACCATGGTTTCGAGGCTGGCAGCGCCCGCTGCTTCGTAAGCCGCGACGTATTCCGGCCAAGCGGTGTCGATATCGAGCTGGCCGCCGAGCATCTGGGTCAGATACTGGTTGGTGGTCTCCTGCAGCGCAGTGCGGATATCCGCGGCTTCTGCGGGCAGAACGATCAGGCCGTAGTAAGCGGGCAGCTTCGTAACCGCCTGGCTGGTGTAGCCGGCGAGGATGCTCTTTGCGTAATCGACCAGAGCCTTGTCCTGTTCGGTTGCCCAGCTGTTGCTGTTGTCAATCGGGCTGGAAACGGCGGTCCACCAATCGTTGTTGGCGAAGTCCACTTCGTATTCCGTGCCGCTGAAGAGATAGCTGAACCATACGTACTTGCAGCGTCCGTCGCCGTAGCCGTAAGGAGCGGTTGCGCTGTTCCAGAAGTCCACGCCCTGCGCGTCGTTATACACGTAGTTGTTCGTGTTGTGGAGCAGGTCCTGGCCGGTCGTGCTGGCGAGGTATTCCACAAGGTCGAGCACGCGTTCCGGATACGCGCAGGAGGTCGGGATGAAGTAGTGTGCGCCGACCCAGGTGCCGGTGGTGTAGGTGTGGCCATAGTTGCCGTTGGAGGTCAGAGCTACTCCCAGGGTTAGGTCGCTCGGCTGCGCGCTGGGGTTGGCGGCAAGCCAGCACTCTTTGTAGAAGTCGCGGAACTGTCCCGGATAGCCGAAGCCAAAGTTCATGGCTCCGATTTTGCCGAGGCCGAAATCGGCGTAAGCGTCGTCAAAGTCGCTCTTCACGCCAATGCCGCTGTCCAGACCGCCGGTGGCATAGAGAGCCGCGAGCTGCTTGACAACTGCCTTGGATGCTTCGCTCGTGGTGGCCAGCGTCCAGTGCTCGGAGTCGGTGCCGAGATCGCCGGAGAGGATGAAGCCGTTCCAACCGTCGCCGTTCGGCGCGAGAATCGAAGTGCCCTGCGGGGCGGCGATGGTCTTGTCGATTTCGTTCCAGTTGGTCAACTTGTCGTTGCGGGGCCACCAGCCGACGTAGCTGTTCTGGCCTGCAGCGGAGGCATAGGCGAGGAATTCGTCAACCGTCTGGGGAACCGCGCCGCTGTTGACGGCGTCGAGGATCGCCTGGTTGTAAACGGAGATGCCCGCGTAGGCGGGATCCGCGTACGCCGAGATGGAGTAGATGGCATACGCCTTGTTCTCATCGCCGGTATAGAGCTTGTTGTACATCTTATACTCGGGGCTGTTCATGATCTTGCTCAGCGTCGGGTAACGGTCGGGAGACGCGTTTACGATATCGGAGAGGTTGTAAACGAGGTCTTCGCTGACCCACTTGGTGATCTTGTCGGTCTCGCCCCAGGTGGGGAAGAGATCCGGCGCGCCGCCCGTGTAGAGCTCGGTCTGCATACGGTCGTCAAATCCGTCCGTGCCGGTATCGTATTCCAGAGTAACGTTCACGGCGCTTTCGATGGACTTCTTGATCGGGTCGTTGGCCATGCCGTCCACGTCGTCAATGCTGTTGCCAAACTGCGCGAAACGGATGTTTACGTTATCGCGGTCGGCATTCGTTTCCGCAACCGGTTCGGTTGCAACTGCCGTATCGGACGCCGTCGCGTCCGACTGCGTGGGTTCTGCCGCGGGAGCGGCTTTGCAGGCCAGCGAAGTGCAGGCCAGAACCACTACCAGAAGCAATGCCAGGAACTTCTTCATTGAGTTTCTTCCTCCTTGTATTTTCATCCATACCGTACGATGACGGTAAAAATGTTCGAAATAGGGTCTGGCGGCCGAGCCGCCGAGCGGGTGAGGCGTTGCTATTTAGGTTTGGATCATTTTCATCTATACCGTATGTTGACGGTAAAAATGTCCGGTCAAGCGTTTTGCGGCGCGCCGTCGCGGGTTGGGACTGCCGTGATTTTAGTTGGATCATCCGGTTCCGCACAGCGGAAAACTTGCTGGAAATGGTGTCAATCGGGAACACAAAACCAGGCGGTGGCGTTTGGGCCGCCGGAAAGAGCTTACTCTTTGATTGCGCCGAGGGTAATGCCGCTGGTAAAGTAGGGCTGCAAAAACGGGTAGACGATCATAATCGGCAGCATGGCGCAGATGATGGTCGCCATTCTAAGCGCCATCGGCGGCGGCAGCGTGAGCCCGATCGAAACCGCTCCGTTTCGCACCTGATTCATCATCGACTGATCGACCAGCATGCGCCGCAGAATCCAGACGAACGGCTGAAGGTTGGTCTTGTTCGAGATGAACATCATGTAGCTATAGTAGTCGTTCCAGTTAATCACGGCGATAAACAACGCAACCGCCGCCAGCATGGAGCGCGAAATCGGAATGATCACGCGGAAGAACACGCCGATTTCCGTGCAGCCGTCTATCAGCGCAGCCTCCTCCAGCTCCTTTGGCACGGAGTAGGAGAAGTAGTTGCGCATGATCACGAAGTAAACGATGTTGAGCCCGCTGGGAAGCACCATCACCCAGAAGGTGTGCGAAATTCCCAGCGCTTTATACAGCATGTACTGCGGAATCAGACCGCCGGTAAAGAAGAGCACGAACACCACGAGCGCGTTGATGAGCTTCATGCCCTTGACATGCGATTTGCTGCAGGCGTAGGCCATCGTGGAGGTAATCAGCATGCTCAGCGTGGTCGCAAGAACGGTCTTGGAGACCGAAATCCACATGCTGTTGGTGAACGCTTTCGTGTGGAAGATCGCCGTGTAGTACTGCAGGTCGATACCGCCCAGAGGCAGCAGCATCAGCCCGCCCTTGACATATTCTTCGTACGGCGTAATCGAACTGATCAGCACGTACCACATCGGATAGATACAGAGGATGGCAAAGAGAATGCAGAATGCGTAGACGAAGACGTCGTAAAAGTTAAATCCCAGTTTGCCGAGCATGGAGGTCCGATAGCCCACGCGCCGCTGAGAGGAAGAACCGAATCGACTCATACTGCTTCTCCTTTCTTACAGAATGCCCTGCACGTCGAGCTTGCTGACAAACTTGTTGGCAATGAGCACGACCACGAGGCCCATGGCGTTGAGCAGGAAGTTCGTTGCGGTGGAGAGCTCAAAGTTCGTTCCGCCGCCGCCGAGGCTGATGCGGTAGATATAGGTGGAGAGCACGTCGCCCGTCGAAAGCACGTAGTTGTTGTAGAGGTTATACACCTGATCGAAGTTACTCACGAACAAGCCCGCCAGCTGCAGAATCAGCATGATGGCGATGGAGGGCATGATGCGCGGAATCGTAATATGAAAGAGCATGTCCTTGCGGTTTGCGCCGTCGATTGCCGCGCTTTCATACAGCGTCGGGCTGATGCCCGCGAGCGCCGCGAGGTAGACGATGGTGGAATAGCCGGAGGTCTTGATGATATTGGAGATTACAAGAATGCCGCGGAAGAGATCCGGCCGCTTGAGAAAGTCGATGGGCGCTCCGCCGAGTTTTGTTATAATCTGATTGACCACGCCGCCGATATCCGCGGACGAGGGATACTCCAGAAACACCTGTACTAACCCCGCAAAGATAACCCAGGAGAGAAAGTACGGCAGGTAGACCGCAGTCTGCACGACGCTCTTGACGCGCTTGAGCCGGATTTCGTTGATCATGAGCGCGAGGAACACGGAGAATGTAAACCCGAACGCGAGGTTGTAGACGTTGATGAGGATCGTGTTCTTAAATGCGCGGATAAAATTCGCGTCGGCCAGCATTTCCTTAAAGTGGCCAAATCCGATCCACGGGCTGCCCAGCACGCCGAGGCGCGGGGAATAGTCCTTGAACGCGAGGGTGATGCCGTACATCGGCGCGTACTCAAACACCAAAAGAAAACACAAACCCGGAAGCACCAGCATATACAAAAACCAGTACTTGCGGATATACCGGATCATGCGGGTGAAAAACGAACTGTTATGCGGTTTGGTGGGAACGTTTGCCCTGCCGTTCTTCAACTGCTCGGGCGAGCCTTTGCGGTTCATCGCGTGGCCCCCTGTTATCATATATTAGTTAATATTAGCTTTCGAAATTTGGATCGACTTCCTGCGAGCATTTCTCCGATTTGGAAAGATATTCGCTCGAATTGGGCGGAAAAGCGGTTCGTTCCGGCGATTTCGGAGTTGCTTTCTACGAGCATGATACTAAATAAAACCCGATAAGTCAAGATAACTTGAAAAATAGTGCTTAACTATTATTCAATTTATGGTAGAATAGTAACGAAATTAGCTACTAATAACAACTAATAATTATCAATCAGCGGAATCGTTCCTGCGGCAGACCAGCGCTGCCGGAGCAACGGGCGGAAAGGGAACAAAGCGGCATGACAAAGAGCATTGGCTTTATCGGCTACGGCCTGCGTTCGCGGACGATGATGAAGGCGTTTGAAGCAATCGACGCGCCTCTCCGTGTTGCGGCAATCTGCGACCCGCGCGCGGACGAGATTCAAGCGGAGATTGCGGGCGACCCGCGTTTCTCCGAAGTACAATATGAAGAAAGCGCGACAACGCTCCTGAAACGGAACGATCTGGACGGCGTGTTCATTGGCACGCGCTGCTCGCTGCATGCAGAGCTTGCGGCAAGAGCGTTGGAAAGCGGCATTCCGCTCTATCTGGAAAAGCCTGTCTGCATCAACGATTTTCAGTACGATATGCTCAAAAAAGCCGCCGCTGGCAAAACCGGCCGCGCGGTGGTGTCGTTTCCGCTGCGCGTGTCCCCGCTGGTGCGCGAGATGAAGCGCATTGTGGAAAGCGGGCTGCTGGGCAAACTGACGATGGTGCAGGCGGTCAACAATGTGCCCTACGGCAGCGTGTATTATCACAGCTGGTATCGCGACCCTTCCGAAACGGGTGGGCTGTTTCTGCAGAAAGCGACGCACGATGTGGACTATATTGCCTATTTAACCGGAGAAACGCCAAAAGAGGTGTTCGCGCGGACGACAAAGCTTTATTATAGAGGAGACAAGCCCGCGGGGCTCCACTGCCCGGACTGCGCGGAGTACAAAACCTGCCGCGAGTCGAGCTATGTGGTTCGGCTCATCCTCAAGGAAGAAGTCACGGGTGACGCCTGCTGTTTTGCCGTGGATACCGGCAACGAGGACGGCGCGAGCGCGATTATGACCTACGAGAGCGGCATGATTGCGTCCTATAGCCAGAATTTCGTGGTCAAAAAGGGCGCGGCGCGGCGCGGCTGCCGCTTGATCGGCACCGACGCGAGCGTAGAGTTCGACTTCTACACGGGTGAAATCCGCGAGGACCGCTACGATACGCCCCAGACCGTGAACCATGTATTCCGCGCGGACGCCCACTCGCATTTCGGCGGGGACGAGGCGCTTGCGCTGGAGTTTCTCGGCCTGATGGACGGGAAAAAGCCGGAGTCCGATCTGGAAGCGGGACTCAGGAGCGCGGCGGTCTGCCTTGCGGCAAAGCGCAGCGCCGCGAGCGGGCACACCGAAGCGGTTCGGCTGTAGGCTGGAGATATTTTTCTTTTCTTTTCTTAAAAGAAAAGAAACAAAAGAACTCTTTATTAAAGAACGTTTCTTTTCTTAAGAAGAAAAGAAAGAAAA
>JBDKTD010000344.1:0-2486 GCA_039680365.1 Clostridiaceae bacterium | reverse complement strand
GAGCGAAATCTTGATTTGCGATCTGATCATCTCCATCGACGCCCATTACCATTTCATGACTGAACTCTCCATGAATATGGTGAACGTCACCGATTATATCGCTATTTGGAGGGGTTTTACTATTAATTGCAACGCCTTTGCGCCCAAGCACGTCAATACCATGATCGAAAACATGCGTATAATTGAAGTTAATAATAGAGAAGTTGCGAGGTTGCCTTACCGATTCGGACAAAGCTCTTTTTAAACCTGGCTGTACATGAGGAATAAAGTGTTCAAGGTTTGTAAATGCGTTTGTATAGTGATGACGGATGTCCTTAATGTTAATTGGGGATATGCAAGAGCGATCCGCACTTTCGAGAAATTCCGAGAGAGAAAGCACAAAATCGGTATAGCATTCGCTGAACAATTCTTCTTGTCCTGCATTGAAACTCTCTGTACACTGCCCCAAGGCTGCTTCGGCATCCGACCAATTCTCAACGTCCTCTGCAATCAATTTTTTAAGGAACTGATCGCAAGCTTTATTGGGAGGCGTTTCCAAGTAATGCTTAACAAAATGCCGATAGGAAGTTTGCAGCCCCATGGCGAGGTCGAACCCGTTGCCGATAAAGTATGTAATCTCCATACTACGCCCTCCTGTCATTGCTGCTAACATTATATCGCTATTATGAGTAATGGCAGTATGACTAACTATTGTAGATATTGACGAAAAAGAGCGTATAATCTGGTAAATTGATATTTTGAGATTATTTGCTATAGTATTTACATCATGTTTGCAGAGTTCAGGGGATTCTTATCAAAAAAGGAGCGCCTTTCTGCGCTCCTTATTGATTTACTCGGACACTGATTTTGCAATTAGGAATATTCTTCATATTCATACGAAGGGATAGGCTAACTGCAGTTGTCCATAACCCAACAATGGCATTGCCCGCCTCATTCCTTATTGCGCGGCTGAGGAAAATGACGCAAACGCATGTTGCTAGGAAGAAGACAACAATAAGTATGAAAAGTAACAGTTTCGAATAAGTGACACCAATCTTTCTCTCGTGAGTTTTTTCTTCAGCAGTTAGTTTCATTTTTTGCTCAGACATACAACACTTCTCCTTTCACGGTTGGTCGCAAGATGCAGAACATGTCAAACGGGCAGAAATAGTTTGAAATAATTGCAAGAATATGAATTGGTGGCATAAATAGGGAAATACGAATCGTTGTAAAACTGTATGCAACGCTGATACGCTGTGATATTATCACTCACACACTTAAAATCAAGCAAATTGTTCGAATAACACAATCAAACGATCAAATTTGCGCTTTTGGGAATTCCGTATATAATAAATCCATTAACGGAATTTTTCTGGGAGTGTCCGATGGCAAACGACAAAGCCTACTTCGAGTACTACGCCAAGTACCATCTCGACAGCGCGCTCAAGCTCCGGCGAGGCTTTTTCCAAAAGTCCGAACGCCCGGACTTTGTTTCCGCGCACTGCGAAGTTGGCATGGAAGTTACCCGCGCAGTCATCGAAGAATGGGCGCGGCAGGAGGCCGCCGTTGGCAAGCACTTTGGCAAGGACATTTCGGACGACATGGTACGCCAAAACAGCCGGACTGGCACGAACGACGCGCTTTTAAGCCGTCTCGACCTGACGCGCGACCTCTCGAACGGTGATACGGGCGGCGACCCGCTGGATTCGGAGATTCATATCGGCCGCGCGATCGAGCGCATCGAAGGCAAAACGAAACTCCTGCCGGAATACCAGCCGTGCGGCGAGTACTGGCTCTACCTCTATAGCGAAACACTGCATCTCAACGCGGACGATATCACAAAAATCGCCCTGCATGCCGAACAGATGCCGCAGGAAAAGAAGTTCGCCAGAATCTTCATAAAGGTCGGCGGCAGTCTGTATGTACTCCAGCGCGGCAAAGCGCCGCGGGAGATTGCGCTGAGCGGCAGAGTGCTGCAGCGCATCCACTGGCGCGCCCAATGGAAGTCCATGACGAAACGATAACCGCGAACGCGGAACATCTCGCAATTTCAATACCATTTCTATTGTTAGGATGAAATGATGAACGAATCCTGGAACATCACGCGTTATTCGGGGCATAACTATACGCCCGAGCAGACGCTCTCGATTCCTAGTCCGTTGGAGCACAAATCGCTCACGCCGGACGATGTGGACGCGGCGCTGCAATCGCGCGCGGATCTCTCCATATTGCAGGCGACAGGGCTGGATCAAAAGAGCTTCGAACATCTGATCCTGCGCTACGGGAACCAGCTCAGAACCGTCTGCTTTTTCTCCAGTCCCGACATCATAGATTTTTCTCCGCTGTCCGGTTTGCCGCTGCTGGAGAATGTTTTAATCTACTGGAACCGCAAGGCGGAGGCGCTCTGGGACATGCAAAATAATACCGGGCTGAAAGGCATTCAGATCAGCGCGTCAAAACGAATGCTGCTTGAATTGGATGCAATGCCGACCGCGCCGAATCTGGAA
>JBDKTD010000127.1:0-9430 GCA_039680365.1 Clostridiaceae bacterium | reverse complement strand
CGGTTCCTTCTGCATGGGGGAAAATGTGCGAAATTCTACGGCAGACGGAGCGAACCGATATGAAGCAGGAGCGCGCGTTCCCCAGACTGTCCATCACCAAAAAGGCGGAGGCTTCCGTCCGCCTGGGACACCCCTGGATCTACGACGCGGAAGTGCACGGCGAGACCGACGCGCTGGAAAACGGCTCGCTTGTGGACGCCGTGAGCGAAAAAGGCACCTACCTTGGCACGGGCATTTTAAGCAAGCGCAGCAAAATCCGCATCCGGCTCCTCTCCAACAACGCCAACGAGCGCTTCGACGACGCGTTTTTCATGCGCCGCATCAAATATGCGCTGGACTACCGTAAAACCGTGATGGGCGCGGATTACGAGTGCTGCCGCCTGATCTTTGGGGAAGCGGACGGCCTGCCCGGGCTGACGATAGACCGCTACCACGACGTTCTGGTAAGCCAGGTGCTCTCGGTCGGCATTGAGCGCATCAAAGGCACGCTCTACCGGCTGCTGACGGAACTGCTCAAAGAGGAAGGCGTGAACATTCGCGGCATCTTTGAGCGAAACGAAGTCGCCATTCGGGAGCTCGAAGGCCTGCCGCTGGAAAAGGGCTGGTACCGTGCCGAATTCCTGCCGGAGCCGCCGAGCCCGCTGATTGAGATTACGGAAAACGGCATCCGTTACGCCGTGGACGTGGAAAACGGCCAGAAGACGGGGTTCTTTCTAGACCAGAAGTACAACCGCCTTGCAACGGCAAAGCTCGCGCGCGGAAAGCGCGTTCTGGACTGCTTTACGCATACCGGCTCGTTCGCGCTCAACGCGCTGATGGGCGGCGCCGCGCACGTAACCGCCGTGGACGTTTCGCAGGCCGCCGTGGAGCTTGCGCGGGGCAACGCCGCGCTCAACGGGCTAAGCGAGCGGATCGACTTTGTCTGTGCGGACGTGTTCGACCTCTTGCCGCAGCTGATTGAACAGCGCGCGGCGTATGATTTGATCGTTCTCGACCCGCCCGCGTTCACCAAGAGCCGCAAGACGATTCAGGGCGCGGAGCGCGGTTACCGCACGATCAACTACAACGCCATGAAGCTCCTGCCGCGCGGCGGGTATCGCGCCACCTGCTCGTGTTCGCATTTTATGGAGAGCGATATGTTCCTTCGAATGCTGCTTTCCGCCTCGCGGGAAGCGGGCGTTTCGCTCAAGCTCGTGGAGGCGCGGCGGCAGTCGCCCGACCATCCAACGCTGATGAACGTGCCCGAGACGGACTACCTCAAGTTCTATTTGTTTCAGGTGATTTAATCTTGGGGGTTTCATCCCCAAACCCCTGACCAAAGGGATACTCCCTTTGGAATCCCATAAGAATTAACAAAACGCTTCGAAACCGAAGCGTTTTGTCTTTATTCTGCTTTTGCGTTTTCTGATGGAGGCGATATCTTTTGAAAGATTCGCTCGAACAGGTAGCTGTTGAGCGCTGCGGCGCAGGAAAACCAGAACAGGAAGAACACAACACTCGCCAGCAGGAAATAGTACGTGGCAAACACTAGCATCGCAACCGGCAGGAACGTCAGCACAGCAATCGCGATGGAGGAAAGCGGGTGCGTAAGGCTCAGCAGAAAGGCGTTCTTGAGCGTGCCTCCGATAGTGTTGTCGAACTTTGCCTGCAGAGCGAACACGTAGGAAGCCGTAAAGCAGATGAATGCCGCCGCAAGATACGTGCCGATTCGAAGCACCAGCGGGAACAAAGCGGGGTTTGCCTGCATCACGCGAAAATCAAGGTACAACCCGGCGAACACGGCAAGGAGAATCAGCGTCAGCACGGTGCTCTGACCAAAGTTTCGTTTGAATGCGGAAAAGAAGGTCGGAACGAGCTTTCCTTCCTCGTGGCGGACGATCTGGAGCGTTACCGTATACAGCGCGGCAGAAGAAGCGCCGAGCGTTACGACCGGCAGCGAACAGAATAAAAACAGGATGTTGAGGAGCGCAAGATCGCCAACGCGGCCGATGGCGCGCATCAGCGGGCTGTCCGGACGAAAAGGGGTTTGAGCCATAGTTCTCCTTTGATCAGGTTTGCTGGTAAAAGCGGAATATTAGGTATTTCAGTCAAGTTCGAAGATCAGGCGGTACGTACGCGCTTCGCCGCTTTCCAGATACGGCAGTTCGCCGCGGGCAAGCGCGTCCTCGCGCCCGTCGATGGGGGCGTTGGCGGGTTCGAGGCCCATGACGTACTCGCCCTTGACGAAATTTTTCCACTGGACGAAATGGTCGAGCGTGGAAGCGTCAAACCGCAGGCGGAGGCGCAAATTCTCCCGCGCGTTTTCCAGCACTGCGCTGCACCAGCCGGATTCGTCCGGCACGATACTGTAATAATAGCACATTTCTTCCAGCGCGTCCTGCGGGGGCAGTATCTCGTCCAGACGGGGCAGCATCGCTTCCGCAAAGGGCGTGCGCGGGCGGACGGCGGAATGCGCAATAGAAAACTTCGAGTCCGGCTGCAGGAGCGGATAGCCCATGTTGCAGTGGTAAAGGATCGTATGCGGCACGCGGCGGAAGCCCTCGTTTTTGACCGTATCCGTCACTTCGATGACGTCCCGCTGGTAATACAGGCGGATGCTTCGGGTGAGCGAAAGGTTCGTTCCAGCGAGCATGCCTTCCTTCATCGTGCCTGTAATCTCCACGGCGGGGCCGTCGGATGTGCTCGTTTCGAGGATGTTCACGCGCTCTGCTGGACGGTTGGCGATGCAGCCGTGCTCCTTTTGCGCGTCCCAGTCCGTACCGCTGCGAAGGCCGGTGTTCGACAGCCCGCAGGTATACAGAAAGCCGCCGGAGAACGCTTCGCTCCAGCCTTCGCCCGTGACTTCGTAATAAGCGGGGTGAGCGAGGCCGTTACTGGTGATGTAGTTCAGGCAGCGGCCTTTGAAGCGTACGCTGAAAATATCCATGCAGCGGTCGGGCACGCTGGTGACGGAGAGGTTGCCGCCGTTTAGCACGTCGATAACGCGCACGCCGTCCGCGCGCCCGCCGGTAAGGCGGGACTCGCGCACGGAAAAGAGCTGCTGGCGGTTGCCGATGTATTGCTTGATCGATTCGTAATCCATATTTTTCTATCCTGTGTTTCTTCTATTGATGTCAGGCGGGTTCGGTTAAAACAAGTCTTTTAAGCGCGGGTAGAGCGAAAGATACTTTTGATACAGCGCTTCGTAGAGCGCGGCGAGCGAAGAATCCGGCTGCTTCCAGTCCACAACGCGGTTGGCATGCTCCGCTGCCGTCTTTGCGTCCGGGTAGTACCCCAGAGCAACCGCCGCGAGGATGGCGGCGCCAAGGGACGTGCATTCCGACTCCGCGAGCGAAGCGATGGGGCGCTGCGTAACGTCCGCCTTGATCTGCCGCCAGATATCGCTCTTGGAGCCGCCGCCGAGCGAGCGGATCTCCTTGATTTCAATGTGGTTGACCTGCTCGACGAGCTCGACGTTTTCCCGCAGGAGAAACGCGATGCTCTCGAAGATGGCGCGCAGAAAATGCTGCTTTTTCGAATCCAGCCCCGCGCCAAAGAAGATGGCGCGCGCGTTGGGGTCGTTATGCGGCTGCAGGCTGCCGTTGAGGTAGGGGTAGGCGATCAGGCCGTTTGCGCCGGGCTCGGCCGCTTCCACGATTTGATCGAACAGCGCGTAAACGGATTTTCCTTCCCGCTCCGCCTGCTGGGATTCCAGTTCGCAGAAGTTGTCCTTAAACCACTTGAGAAACATGCCGGCCGACATGGCGATGGTGATCATCAGGTACTTTCCGCACTCGATATGGCGGTAAAGCGTGACCCGTGAGGGATGATCCAGATCGGGCTGATCCAGCGTTGCGACCACGCAGAGCGCGGTGCCCGTGGTTTCCGTCACGAGCCCGGGCACGACGTTGCCCGCACCGACCGCGCCCGCGGTCTGATCCATGGCTCCAGTGACAACCACCACGTCGTCCGAAAGCCCAAGCAGCTTCCGCACCTCCGGTAAAACGGCGCCGGGCACGATTTGACCGCATTCCAACAGCTCCGGCAGTTTTTGCATATCGATACCGGCCGCGTCGAGAATCTCCTGCCAGTACCCGTCGCCGGAAAAACGGAACCAGCCGGAACTGCAGGCCAGCGCCTTTTCCGTAACGAACTTGCCCGTCAGTCGGTAGAGGATATAGTCTTCCAGCAGGAGAAACTTGACGGTTTTTTCGTAGAGATCCGGCTCGTTTTCCTTGACCCAGAGCAGCTTGGAAATCGGCGTATAGCCGGAGAGCTCCGGCAAGCCTGTTTCGCGGTAAAATCGCGCCGCATCAAACGTTTCTGCAAGGCGCTTTGCCTGTTCGTTCGCCCGCTCGTCCAGCCAGACGATTGCGTTTCGCAGCGCGCCGCCGTCCGGCCCGATGGGAATAAAGGTTTCCCCCTGCGTGGTGGCGGAGAGCGAAACGATGTTCTTTGGGTCGATTCCCGCGCGGGCAATCGCGCTTTTTGCGCCGGAAAGAACCGCCTGCCAGTAGGTTTCCGCGGGCAACTCCACATATCCCGGCTTTTCCGCCAGGAGCAGGTACTCCTGATTGGCGTGGCCGCGCATGGTTAAGCCTTCGTCAAACACGCAGGTTTTGACGGACGTTGTGCCGATATCGAATGTTAAAAAGTATTTCAAAACAGCCTCCATAGGGTGTGCGGTGAATGTTATTTGGCGGATGAACCAAGCTTGAAAAGAAATTCCGCCGGGCGCCAGCCGAGCGGAATTTCTGAAAGGAGCGTTGTTTATGCCTTAACGAATTCCACTTTCCAAAGGTCGCAGAGCATCTTCCAGCGATCCGCAACGTCGCCAAGGCTGATCACCTCATGATGCGTGCCGCCCGCGCGGAGCCAGTTTTCCACGCAGTTGGTAACTCCGCTGTCAGGCCGCCAGAAGATATACGGCATTTCGCAGCCGATCAAATCACTCTTGGGCAGGATGTCTCCAACGGCGGTGACGAGCTTGAAGCGCTCGCCGCTCATGGGCGCCAGCGACGTCAGCGTGGAGCGGCCGACTTCCGGCGTGAACATGATGGTCGGCGGGTTATCCAGTCCGCCTTCGCCGAGGTAGCGATCGATGAGACGGGGGCGCATATCCTTGCGGTGTGTCGCCCAGTTGCCTTCGCCCGCATGGCAGAAGCAGATGGCGTCCTTTTCGAAGTCCATCATGTACATCTCGGTAAAGTTGCCGCCGCCTTCGCCGAGCAGGTGCGCCGCGGCAACCATGGAAGCGCAGACGAAGTCGCCCTCCTCGGCGTAACCGTAGCCGTCCGCCATGAGCTGGGAAGCGGCGTAGAGCGGCAGCTGCTGAAAGCGCTTGTCGTCGCCAAAGATATCGAACTGCGCGGTGAACGCGCCAAAACCCTTGTCGTCCAACCAGCGTTTCAAGCCGAGATACATCTTGACCGCTTCGGCGTGGCTTTCGTAGGAGAGCTTCGGGTCCATGACGAACGTCGCGCGATCTTTCTCGATCTGCGCGTCGATTTGCGCCTTGGTGACGTCCTGCATGCGGGTGTAGACGGAGCCCACCGTGTCGTTGCAAATTTCAACGCCGATGTTACGGTAGTAAGCCATGTCGTCGATTAAGATGTCGCCCATGCCGCTCATACGGCTCAGCACGCCGACCTTCATGCCGCGCAGTTTGCGATAGGTCATTGCCGCGCGGGCAAAGTCTTCCACAAATTTGACAAGGCGGGGGTCATGCCGCTCGCCCGCGAAGAACTGGCAGGCAAAGCCGCTGCGGACGATCATATTGGCGTTGTCCTGCGCGCCGTGGATGCCCTGGTTGACCGTTAGGTCGAGTTCGAGGAACTCGTCCTTGACCGTGGAATCCGGCTGGACGACCGCCAGCGCGATGGGCAGGCGGTTATCGTGCAGCGCGTGCTGCAGAAAGACGCCGTGACTGTAAGCAAGCAGCACGATTAAAATGCCGTCGTAGTTCTGTTCGTTGAAATAGCGTACTTTCTCCTCAATGCTGGCGCGGTTGAGCCCCGCGCCGGGAAAGTCCACGTCCGCTACGGGGGAAAAGAGCGAAACGAGCTCGCGCGCGTACGCTTCCTGCCGGGCGGTGATGCCGGGGAAGATGGGTTCGTATCCGTCCGTCATGAGACCGAGCAGACCGATTTTGGGTTTTGACATATGGGAATCCTCCTGTGTATTGGGTGTTGGTGACACGTTTTTTACTTGATCGCGCCCATGCTCATGCCCTTGACGATGCTCTTTTGGAAGATGGCATAAACCGCGAGGGCGGGGATGGCGCTCATGAGAAGACCCGCGTACTGGAACGGCGGATCCCCTGTGTAGCGGCCGATTAGCGACGAGAGCGCGACCATGACGGTTCGCTTATCCATGCTCTTTAAGAGCACCATGGGCGTAAACAAATCGTTCCAGCTGCAGATGAAGAAAAAGATGATCGAAAGCGAAATCGCGGGCCAGCCCATCGGCATAACGACGTTGCGGATGCGCCCGAAATAGCCGCAGCCGTCGATGGTTGCCGCCTCCAGCAGCTCGTTGGGAATGCTCTTGAAGTTCGCGGTCATGAGCATGATCGTTTCCGGCAGGAACATGGCCCAGTACGCGATGATGACGCCGAGGTAGTTATCGACCAGATCGATCTTGGCAAAGCTGATGTACATGGGAATCATCGTGACCTGCGCGGGTACGAATAGCGTTGCCAGAATCGCAAGGTACAGGCCGTCCTTGCCCTTAAAGTCCACTTTGGCAAACGAAAAGCTCGCGAGAGTTCCCATCACGACAAGCCCCAGCACCGTAAAGAACGAGATGATGAAGCTGTTGCCTAACAGCTTCAGGATCTTGAACTGGCTGAGCATGGTTGCAAAATTCTGCCACTGGAGTTGCTCGTTCGGCAGGCCGAAGGGGTTTACATAGTACCCGCTCAGCGACTTGAGCGAGTTGATGAGCATATAGTACAGCGGATAAAGGAACGAGATGGCGAGCACGAGCAGCACCAGAAAGATGACGGTACGCCCGAATACGTGCCAGAACTTCCGCTTTTTGACGAGTTTTTTTGCCATACGATCAACCCCACTTTTTCTCGGCCATGTTCGAGAGTTTCATCTCGATGGCCGTGATGATCATAACGATGGCAAACAGCACAACCGAAATCGTACAGGCCATGCCGAGCTGGCTGCCGGTAACGAAGGATTTTTCGTAGATCATGTAGTCCAGCGTCATCGTTTCGTAGCCGGGGCCGCCGCCGGTCATGGAATAGATCAGTGAAAACAGGCTTGTAAACGTCCAGACGACCGCCATGACGATACAGTAGGTAATAACGCTCGTAATCATGGGCAGCACGACTTTAAACGTGCGCTGGAAAAAGTTTGCGCCGTCGAGACGCGCGGCTTCGAACACGCTGGGGTCGATGGCCGACATACCGCCGAGAATGACGATGGTCTGCCAGCCGATGGAATACCAGGTGATGCAGAATACCATAATGGGCAGCGCGGTGGCGCCGTCCGCCAGCCACTGTCTGGTAAAAGCGCTGAGGCCGATGGCTTCGAGCACCTTATTGACGGGGCCGTCGAGGCTGAACATGGAACGAAACAGGTAGCCGAGAATGACCAGCGAGATGATCTGCGGAATATAGTAAATCGCGCGGAACGCCTTCCAGCCGGGCACCTGTTCGTAGAGCAGCACCGCGACGATGAGGCCGATGACGACCTGCAGCGGCACGCTGAGCAGCAGCACGAGGTTGTTTTTGAACAGCTGCATAAACAGCCCGGAGCCGAAGAATTCCTTGTAGTTGGCCAGGCCTACAAAGTCGTTTTTGTAAAGTCCGTCCCAATTGGTAAAGCTCCGGTAGATCGTTGCCAGGATCGGGTATGCTTTGACCGCCAGCAGGATGATGATGACCGGAAGCACCGATAAAAATGCGATTCGGGCGCGCTTGCGCTGCATATCCCCTTGGCGGGGGATGGCCTGCGCAGCGGCTGCGGAACGTTGAGCCATGGCGCGTACTCCTTTTGGGTAGTCCCGCGGACGGATATGCCGCCCGCGGGACTTCATTTTATACTGAAATACGGGGTAACGTCCAGAACTTAACCTGCGACAACCTTGCTGTCGAGGTCGGCTGCGAATTCCGCGGGGGTCATCTTGCCTGCGAGCACGAGCGGCAGCAGGTTATAGAAATCGCCAACCACGGTAGAGTACAGCGAGTTGTCCACCCAGAACACGGTGTCGTCGGCCCAGCCGAAGAGCTTGGCGGCGGCGGAACCTTCCGCGAGATTGAGATCCGCGGCGGAGATGTCCAGACGGGTGGGAACCTTGCTCTGAACCTGCAGGAACTTGAGCACTTCGTCCTTGGAGTTCAGGAAGGAGAGGAACTTCACGGCGAGTTCGGGGTTGTCGCAGTCCTTGGAGACGACGAGGCACTGGCCCGGGCCGCCGATGGTCTTGTTGGTGATGGTTGCGCCCGCAAAGTCCGGCGGCAGCATAACACCGACGTTCTCCGCGCCGAGGGCGGCTTCCGCGTCGGAGACGACGCTGGAGACCTGCGGCATCATGGCGACGGTGCCCTGGCAGAACTTGTTCCAGGAATCCGCTGAGGTGACGGCGTCCGCGTTCAGGTAGCCGTTGACCATTGTGGAGCGATAGTAATCCAGCGCGCTGGCAAGACCCTTGTCGTCAACAAACTTGGTTTCGCCTTTGCATTCGCTCAGAATACCTTCCATACCGGTCTGCTGCACCCACCAGTAAGCAATGACGTAGCAGCCCATCCACGGGAAGCTTTCGTCGGACGCGATGGGCTGATAGCCCTTGTCCTGAATGGTTTTGCAGGCGGCGTTGAAGTCTTCGATCGTGCGCGGCGGGTTGTTTTCGAAATCCAGACCGCAATCCGCGATGATCTGCTTGTTGTAGATGAAGAAGCAAATCTGGTTGTCGCTGGTCGGATAGCCGAGAATCGCGCCGGTGGCGGGGGAAGTCACGGAATCCCAGCCGGAGATGTTCTTGAGGTCATCCGCGGGGATCAGCTTGGAGATGTCCATCATGACGTCTTCCATGGAAAAGATGTTCTGGCCGGTCCAGAGGTTGGCGAGATCCGGCGCGGTGCCTGCCATCGCGTCCGCTTTGAAGGTCTGGTGCGCGGTTTCGCCATCGGCGGAGACCACGAGCTCAACGGTCACGCCGGGGTTGGCGTCTTCAAAGCGCTGGATGGCCTGAGAGATGTACCACTGATCCTGCGAGAGCTTCTGCTCGCTGGGGCCAATGTAGCTGTCCTTGCCGTTGATCCAAATCGTCAGCTTATTGGCGTCGGCCTTTTTGCCGCAGCCGGAGAGCATGGTGACGGTACCAACCAGAAGGGCAACAACGAGAAGCAGAGCAACGGCCTTTTTGATTTGTAACTTCATTCTGTTCCATCCTTTACATCTGTATTTGAATAGGGAGGTGAGCCCCTGATTCCGGGTTG
>JBDKTD010000097.1:0-2731 GCA_039680365.1 Clostridiaceae bacterium | reverse complement strand
TAATGCGATGTGCCGCGGAGCAGCCTGAAAGGAGCAACCTGTCGGAGCGTCGCCCGGAGACGTGTTTGTCAAAGAACGGGTGCGCGGCAAAACCTTGATCGGCGCATCGCCAAAAACGGTGCGCCGGTCTTTTTTAGTCCTATTACTTATCTGCCAAACGGATTCGGAGATGAAATTATGGAAGATTTTTCTGTATTCGATAACATTATCTTTATATAAAAGATAATAGAAAATCTTAACTAGCAATAGAAATCGGAGTATGATACGGAAGATTATTCTGAATTCGATAACATTATCTTTATATAAAAGATAATAGAAAATCTTAACTAACAATAGAAATCGGAGTACGATATGGAAGATTTCTCTGTATTCGATATCATAGGACCCAGAATGACGGGGCCTTCCAGCTCGCATACGGCGGGCGCGGCAAGGCTTTCCCGCGTTGCGCGGCATATTGCGGAAGACGACGTTGCGGAAGTGAAGTTCACCCTCTACGGTTCGTTTGCCGAAACCGGGCGCGGCCACGGCACGGATAAAGCGCTGATTGCCGGCGCTTTGGGCATGGAGCCGGACGACCCGCGCATCAAGGACGCTTACCGCGTTGCGCGCGAGATGGGCGTTTTGGTCACGATGGAGTTTTCACAAGAGCAGCCCGCGTTTCCCAACACCGCGCGCATTGAGATTACCGGCTCGAACGGGCAGGTGACGGACGTCGTTGGCGAATCCGTCGGCGGCGGCAATATCCGCATTACGGAAATCAACGGCCTTGCAGTCGAGTTCTCCGGCGAGTACCCGACGCTGGTGATTCAGCATACGGATAAGCCCGGAGTCATCGCGGAAGTATCCCATGTGCTGGCGCAGCTCAGCGTGAACATCGCGTTCATGCGCGTGTTCCGCCACGGCAAAGGCGAGGACGCGTATATGACCATAGAAACCGATCAGCCTGTCACGCGGGACATGCAGGCTATGATACTGAAACTCTGCAGCGGCATTATCAAGCTGTTTGCCGTGTAAGGGAGGGAAAACCATGCTGTTGTCGGAAGCGTTTGAAAACGGAGAATCCCTCCGTAAATACTGTCTGGAAAACGATATCCCCATCTACGAAGCCATGATTCGCCGCGAGGAGAAACAGTCCGAGCGTTCCCGCGAGGAGATTCTCGACGAAATGCGTCTGAATCTCAGCGTGATGAAGGAGTCCGTCTATCGCGGGCTGAACGAAAAAGTGGAGTCCGTGAGCGGGCTTTCCGGCGGCGAAGCGATGCGGCTGTTCAAGTACGGCAAGCACAACCCGTTTTCCGGCTATACGGCCTGCCGCGCGGCCGCCTCCGCCATGGCGGTGGTCGAAGTGAACGCCTCCATGGGGCGCATCGTCGCGGCTCCCACGGCGGGAGCGAGCGGCATCCTAGCGGGCGCGCTCATTGAGAGCGGACGCCAGCGCGGCTGGTCGGACGATACGCTCGTTGAAGGCCTCTTTACCGCGGGCGCGATCGGGCTTCTGTACGCAAAGAACGCGACCATCAGCGGCGCGGGCGGCGGGTGCCAGGCGGAAACGGGCGTTGCCGCGAGTATGACGGCGGCGGCGCTGGTGGAAATCAGCGGCGGAGCGCCAGTGCAGGCGCTCGATGCGGCCGCCATGGCGATGAAGAACGTGATGGGGTTGATCTGCGACCCCGTGGCGGGGTTGGTCGAGTGCCCGTGCATCAAGCGCAACGCGCTCGGCGCGGTCAACGCCATGCTCTGCGCGGATATGGCGCTGGCTGGCGTGACGAGCCTGATTCCCTTCGACGAAGTGGTGAGCGCCATGTATGCCGTAGGCCGTGATATCCGCCCGGAATACCGCGAAACCGCGCGCGGCGGGCTGGCAACGACGCCGACCGGCAGGGCAGTAGCGCAGCGCATGAAACGGATGCAGGGGGAGTAGCGGGGGAGTACGCTTCTTTTCTTGAAAGAAAAGAAGCAAAAGAACGTCTTTACCTTCATTAAGAAAAGGGATATAGATTATGCCCGCAGTTGGTAGACCCGGCCCCAGCATCGGCGGAGGGCCGAGGGGATTTTTAACGGAAGAAGAAAAAAAGAACCGTCCGAAGCTCAGTAAGGCGCTGCTGCTTCGGATTTTGGCGTACCTGAAACCCTATCGCGTTCAATTCGTTTTTGTGTTTGCGGCAATCCTCATCAGCGCGGTAATCGGGTTGTTTCCCTCCCTGATTACGGGCAAGATCGTAGACGAAGCGCTGGTCGGCAAGGATATGGCGCTGCTCATCAAACTCTTGCTGCTGGCGCTGGTCACGCTGACCGCGTCGCAGGCCATGGGCGTTCTGCAGAGCTACATCAACTCCTGGATTTCCCAGCGCATCATCTTCGACATGCAAACTCAGATGTATTCTCACCTGCAGCAGATGCCGCATTCGTTTTACACGACCGAAAAGCAGGGCGACATTTTAACGCGGATGGACAACGACATCAGCGGCGTCGGCACGGTGATCACCAACACGCTTACCACTTCCGTTGCAAACGTTGCCGTGATGATCGCCACCCTGATAGCGCTGTTTTCACTGAACTGGAAGATGGCGCTCATCGGCATTGCCATCATCCCGCTCACGTTGATCCCCGCCCGCCGCGTCGGGCAAACGCGCTGGAAACTGCTGGCGGACGTGCAGAACGAGCGCGACTACATGAACCAGATGCTCACGGAAACGCTCAGTGTCTCCGGCTCCATGCTCATGAAGCTCTT
>JBDKTD010000112.1:0-11820 GCA_039680365.1 Clostridiaceae bacterium | reverse complement strand
GATTTCTGCAGGCCGGACACTTCGATGATATGCTCCAAGAAGCAGACCCTCCTTGTTTGAAAACTCTTCACGAATAATAACATACTTCATCAGGTGAGGCAAGCGAAGCATATAGATTTTGCTACTTATTGACGGAAAGGTGATGCTCAAAAAATGATTGATTATATTAGCGACTAAATATTGCGTTCTACTTGCTTGTTATTCTTTGTTTCATTTGAGAGATTTTTACTGGCAAGGCGTATAGATAATCTATGATAACAGCTAGAAAATCAATGACTTGATTCACATCATATTCTGAAACTGACTTGCCTTCAGCATGTGCAGCGGCATTTCCGAGTTTACGAATAATCAAGCAAGCGTCATCGAACATATTTGGAAGAATCTTTGAATTTACTAAGAACATAATTTTTTCTTCTAGTGTATGACCACTTGCATTTTTATCATTACAAATCATTTCTAGTACTCTTCGTAAAGAGAATAAGCAAATTGATAAATCAATGCCTTTTGTTCTCACAGCTGAGCAAAAAGCGTTGACAATATCTTTCGGGATTCCTTCGTCCTGCATAGGCTCTTTTGGAAACTCAATCGTGACCTCAGAAAGGCTTTCTGCAACATCGAATGTATAGTTCTTAATAATGACAGGATGATGACAAACGGGGCACTCGAACATGTACCATTCAGTATGTTCAATGAGACTACAGAATATTATATTGCCTAGACTATCGAGTTCGACATCTTCATTGTCATGCCTGGTTTCACCGATTAATTTTAGCACTCCTTTATTGCCACAATTGTAGCAAGTATGAACGCTGTCTTTTATATAAGAACTCATTTTAATCCCCCAATGATGCCACAAATATTAAACATTATACCATAGTAATTTAGCTAGTTTCTATTGACAAAAGTGATGTGTCATATTACAATGACCAAAACAACATATATAGTCAAACAGAACGAAAGGTGAGCGAAATGCCAAAGACATTCACCGACAGCGAGCGGGAATACATTAAGGAGCGGCTGATTGAGGAAGCGAAGAAGAGTCTGAGCCAGCACGGCATCCGCAAAACGACCGTGGACGAACTGGTCAAGCGCGTGAACATCCCGAAAGGGACGTTCTACCTCTTCTACGAGTCCAAGGAGCGGCTGCTGTTCGACGTGATTTTGCGCGTTAATGACGAAATGCAGGAACAGCTCCTTGCCGATGTGACCGCCCTGCCGAAAGTGCCGGACGCGGAAGCGCTCACGGATTTAATCTTTCGGCTGTATAAACAGCTGGACAACTCGTTTCTGCCGCGGCTGATGCTGGACGGCGAGCTGGAGTTCTTTATGCGGACGCTCCCGCCGGAACTCGCGAGCCTGCATGCCGAGCACGATACGGACAAAGTGCGCGCGCTGATCGGCCTTCTTCCGGGCGTTCGACCGGAGCGGGCGGAGCTTTACAGCACGGCGCTGAGAAGCGTGTTTTTAACGCTGATGTACAAGGACGATATCGGCGAAGCGCTGTTTGACGATACGCTCAGGATGCTGATCTACGGCATTACGCACCAGCTCGTGGAGGAGTCCCGCGCGGGCGGGGTCGTCGGGCAACAGAAATAACTGCCGGCAACGGCAAGAAGGATTTGGGAGAACAAGATGATTCAGGTTCAGCAGCTGCGGTTCAGCTATACGAAACAACCGTTCATTGAGAACGTGGGATTTTCCGTCGGCACAGGCGAAATCTTTGGTTTTTTGGGGCCATCCGGCGCGGGTAAAAGCACGCTGCAGAAGATTCTCACCGGGCTGATTCCGCGCTACGGCGGCAGCGTGGTGGTGGACGGCGAGGAAGTGAAACACCACGGGCCGCGCTTTTTTGAAAAAATCGGCGTGGACTTTGAGTTCCCCAGCCTGTACGAAAAACTGACCGCGCGCGAAAATTTGCGCTTCTTTGCGTCGCTTTACCCCAAACATAGGGAGATCGACGCGCTGCTCGAAAGCGTGGGACTCCTGCTGGACGCGGACAAAAAGGTGGGCGACTACTCCAAGGGTATGAAGTCCCGCCTCAACTTTGTCAAGGCGCTGCTGCACGACCCGCAGATTCTGTTTCTGGACGAGCCGACTTCCGGGCTCGACCCTTCCAACGCGCGGGTGGTGAAGGACCTTATTCTCGCGGAGCAGAAAAAGGGCAAGACGATTCTGCTCACGACGCACAACATGTACGACGCAACGGAACTCTGCGAGCGCGTTGCGTTCATCGTGGACGGAAACCTGCGCGCGCTGGACAGCCCGCGTTCGCTCATTATGCGGCGCGGAGCTGCAAAAGTAACGTATACCTACTTGGAAGACGGTCTGGAGCGCACGGCAGAATCGCCGCTCACGCAGACCGCCGGGGACGAAACCCTGCAGAGACTGATACGGGAAAACCGCCTGCGCTCCATCCATTCCGGCGAGCCGACGCTCAACGATATCTTCGTGGAGCTCACGGGGAGGCAGCTGCAATGAAAACGCTCGCGCTGATTCGCGGCGATATCCGCTTTCAGTTGAAATACGGCTTTTACCTGCTGTATCTGCTGTTTTCGCTGCTATATATCGGGTTGCTGTTTGCGTTTCCCGCGTCCTGGCGGGAACAGGCGGCGGCACTGATGATTTTGACCGACCCTGCGGCGATGGGGCTGTTTTTTATGGGCGCGATCGTGCTGTTTGAAAAAAACGAGCGCGTGCTGGACAGCCTTGCGGTCGCGCCGGTGAAACCCTGGCAGTATGTTGTGAGCAAGCTCGTTTCCATCGGGGTGATTTCGGTCCTCGTTTCGCTCGCCATCGGACTTCCGGCGGGGCTTACCGCGCACCCGCTCCGGCTGGCGCTCGGCGTGTTCCTGAGCTCCTGCCTGTTTTCGTCAATCGGGTTGATGGCCGCCTGCGCCAGCAAAACGCTCAACCAGTTCATGTTGCTCACAGTGCCCGCAGAGCTGCTTATCTTCGTACCCGCCGTGATCTGGCTCTTCTGGGGAGCCGGATGGTGGATGCGCCTGCACCCCGGCGCTGCCGCGCTGGAACTCTGCCAGCCGCAGGGCGCGGCGCTTTTGCCGCTGGCGGTGCTGCTCGTCTGGGCGGCGGGGTTTGCGCTGCTGGCGGTTCGCGCGGTCGAGCGGATGCTGCTCAAGCTCGGAGGGATGAAACTATGAAACCGCTTTGGAAGTCTTTTGGCATATTCCTGCGTCAAATTTGGGCGGATGCGATGCTCTTTGCGGTGCTGATTGCGCCGGTGCTGGCGGGCTGCGCGTTCCGCTTTGGCGTTCCCGCGCTGGAACGCCTGCTCTGCGGCGAACTGGGCTTGCAGACGGTGCTCAAGGAGTACTACCTGCTGTTCGACCTGTTTCTCGCGGTGCTTACGCCGTATATGTTCTGCTTTGCTTCCAGCATGGTGATGCTCGCCGAGCGGGACGAAAACATCTCCGCCTACTTTGCGGTCACGCCTATCGGCCGGCGGGGGTACGTGCTTTCGCGGCTCGTTTTGCCCGCGCTGGTTTCCACCGTTGCGACGGTACTCGTGCTGCTGCTGTTTTCGCTCACCCGCTGGAGCGGGTGGAATCTCGTGCTTGTCAGCCTGTTCGGCGGCATGCTCTGCGTTCCGGCGACGCTGCTGATTGTTGCGTTTGCGAACAACCGCGTGGAAGGCATGGCGCTGGCAAAGACCGCGGGGCTAATTCTGCTGGGACTGCCGATTCCGTTTTTCCTTGCAAACGGCGCACAGTACCTGTTTTCGCCTCTGCCGTCGTTCTGGATTGCCAAGCTCTTTTTCAGCGACAACGGCTGGTACGGCGTGCCCGCCGTCGTGTCCTCGCTGGTTTGGGGTTGGGCGCTGTATCGGAAGTTTTCCAGCAAGATCGCGTAATAAGCCTGCGCTTACGTAAAAAAACAGCCCCGTCGATACCGCTCGACGGGGCTTGCTCATTCGTTCTATTGTGTTCCGTTATTTACCCTTGTTCGTGCTGATCTTCAGCAGGGAGTAGATGGGGCAGTAGTTCAAAATCCCGGTGATGAGCGGGATCAGCCCGATCAGGCCGATCCAGCGGATGCCTCCGTTGAGAAATACGATTAAACTTAATAGTGCGATTCCGAGGATAATCCGAATCCAGCGATCGGTGGACCCTACATTCTTTTTCATGATGATGACTTCCTTTCCAATACGATCCGTTTGTCGAAATACTGTTTCTGAGCCGGGCAATCAGTCGATGCCGACCAGTACGTCTCCGCCTTCCACCTTGACGGGGTAGGTGCGCGCGCTTGCGGGTTTCACGGGGATAAACGCCAGCTTGCCGTTCTTGGCAACCGCGCCCGTTCGCACGTCGAACGCCGTGCCGTGACGGGGACAAACGACGCTTGCGCCGTCCAGTGTTCCGTCTGCCAGCGACCCGCCCATATGCGGGCATTTGTTGTCCAGCGCGTAAAAGGTTCCGCCGAGTCTGACCAGAAGCACAACGTTGTCTTTCAAAATGGCTTTTTTCATTTCACCATCTTTGAGTTCGTCTGCCGATGCGGCTTTTTGATAGGTCATGGATCGTCACCTCTTTTCTGCTTTGAGTATAGCACCGTTTGAGCGTTCCACCGTGCGTTTGTCACAAACTTACGCGGGTAAGCGGGGTTTTTATGGATTCCTACGCCGTTTGGGGAGGCTTGGAGCGTTTTGCGCCGGATTACGCTTGCTTTCTGTGATAAAAGCACGGTAAGATACGGTTAGACCCCTTATACTTAGTATAAACAAAGAGACATGCGCAAATCGAACGAACGAAAAGGAGAGAATGAGAATGTTTACGGAAAAAGTGATGAAACTGCTGAACGAACAGATTACGAAGGAATTTTTCTCCGCGTACCTGTATTTGCATTTTGCCAACTACTATGAAGAACAGGGTCTGAAGGGGTTTTCCAACTGGTTTAAGGTACAGGCGCAGGAAGAACGCGACCACGCGCTCTTGATGATTCAGTACATGCAGAACAACGAGATCAAGGTGACGTTCGAGGCCATCGAGAAGCCCGCCACGCCGCTGAAAAAGCATATGGACGCGCTCTGCGCTTCTCTGGAGCACGAGCAGTTCATAACGGCGTCGATCCACACGATCTACGAAGCGGCCTATGAGGCAAAGGATTTCCGCACCATGCAGTTCCTCGACTGGTTTGTCAGGGAGCAGGCGGAAGAGGAAATGAACTCGACGGACAACATCAAGAAGATGGAGCTGTTCGGAACCGACAGCAAGGGGCTCTACATGCTCGACCAGGAGATGGGCACGCGGGTCTACGCGCCCCCGAGTCTGGTGCTGTAAAATAGGATTGAACGAACAAGGCCGCCAAGAAATTGGCGGCCTTTAAAATGCTTAAACTTCTAAATACGCATAATGGCGGCTAGAATACTGTGAAGACTTGATGAGAAAACTGAAAGGAACCATTCGTCACAAAAAATGGGTGTGTTTGCACCAGCTTCGTAATAGTATCTCCAATTTTCAAAAGTACTAGAATGGATTACAAGCATCTCGATAAACGTTGCGGGAGAATTACGTATTCTGCTTTCTAAAATCAACCTCTCATCATCTGGGGGGTTATTGGACAATTCATGTTTATATACTTTTAGTAATCCATCTGTACGTTTTTTGACTTCAGCGTCGGGAATATTGTATTCGATTTCTTGCCGAATCGATTCTGGGAGTGATGAATACAACTTTTCGAGATTATGTCCTAGTCCTCGTAATTGCCCAACCGAGATATCTTTCCTATGATAAACAATGATTGCCTTCATGAATAATTCGCAGGCAAACGCAATATTAACGTAGTAAGGTATTAAGACAGGTCCAATCGGATGACCTTCTGTGTTTATGAATTTGTATCCAATTTCGAAAAAGGCTTTACCGCCATTTGCAATTTGTCGATAATCAAGCGCCATAAAAACCACCTCATCTAGCATTATACTACCATCATCAGAAGCAACAATATATAATAGTAGATAAACGAACCCCCCGCCTATACCAGCGGGGGCTTTATCCAATCCCAAGTTTTTCAAAGAAAAGGTTAACCGAATAGCGTATAGATCAAATTCGGGAAGATTTGGTGCACAAGCACCATAGCCGCCAGCAGAACCAGCGCCCAGCGGTGCCAAACGAGGAACGGTTTCTTCTTGGTAAAATAGAACGTCGCTCCCAGCGTTGCCATAATCACGATGGCGAAAAACTCCAGCGTCCCCGTATGCAGGCGGAATCCGCCGAACACGAGGTAGCCATGCAGCATTGCCAACAGCACAATCGCAATGCCCAGCGGCTTATGTATCGTACGGAGGAACTTGTTAAGCTTTGGGTACCACTTGCCCTTGATCTTATGCACGCGCATGCTGAACTGCCGAAGCAGAAACGGCAGAATCATCACGCCGAGCAGCCCGATATTCAACCAGCCGATGAAACGGATCCAGCTCATGCGTTACCTCCTCTATTCGCCGGCAAGTATCCCGCCGGGAAACGCCATTACTCCAACACCTTTATATTGTTTACGTTGGTCTAGCCTACGAGTTCGCCCACCACGGGAACGCCCTGCAGTTTGGCTAAGCCGTGCGGAGACTTGTTTTTGATGATGTCCGTCAAATCCTGACCCGCCGTATAGCCGTTGTGCTTGCCGCCCTTCCATTCGGGGACGTTGGTCATGTCGTAGATTACGCCGTCCACGGCGACATACGCGGGGTTGCCGTTTTGACCGTCGTACTGCTTGAGCTCCTCAAGAGTGAGCTGCAAAAGCGCGGCGGTCGGCTCGGCGGTTACGGCCGTGGCAGTCTGCGCGGTTGCGGGGGCTTCGGTTGCGGCGGTTGCCGCCGCTGTTGCAGCGGGCGCGCACCCTGCAGCAAACAGCAAAATAGATGCCGTTAGGACGGCGGTAAACAAAACGAATTTCTTCATAACAATCACTCCTTATGCGAATCATACCACGATTCTTTTGCTTAGTATATCGCCAATTACGCGCGGATTATGTAACCTTGTTACAATCAAAGCGAAGCGGCAGATTCGCCTGTGCTTTCGACCGGCATAAAAGCGGAAGCTTGTATTTCAGCGTCAATGGTGGTTCAATAGTACCAAACGACTGCGTTGGCAGAAGAAACATCTTTGGAGGGCATATGGAAACCGTATTTGCATTTTTAAAGCAGTGTGAAACATACTATCTTGCGACGATGGAAGGCGATCAGCCCCGCGTCCGCCCGTTCGGGACGGTGGACTTGTTCGAAGGCAGGCTCTATATTCAAACCGGCAAAAAGAAGAGCGTATCCAGACAGATGCTGGCAAACCCCAAGATCGAGATCAGCGGTATGGCTGGCGGCAAATGGATTCGCCTGCAGGCGGAAGTGGTGGAAGACGACCGCCGCGAAGCAAGACAGCACATGCTGGATATCTATCCGTCGCTCAAGGGCATGTACAGCGCCGACGACGGCAACTGCCAGGTGTTTTACCTGAAAAACGCGACCGCCGCGATCTGCTCCTTTGGCGCGGAGCCGGAGATCATTCACTTCTAACGCGGTAAACAAACAGGGCGTTCCCTTCGTGCCAAACACGCGGGGGACGCCCTGTTTTTATGTTTTACGGATGCGTTTTTCGCTGCGTTTATCCTTCGGCGGACGGATCAGACGCTGGCAGAAGCGCTTCTTTTGCATCAAATTTTTTGAGCATGCTAAGCGGTATCAACACCAGCAGCACCATCACCGCGCCAAAGAGGAACATGGAGGAGGAGTAGTTGAAAATAGCGTTCCCCGCGGCGTCGTAGCCGATCGTATTGGCTTTGTTGATGTTGTTGATCAGCGCTGTAATCACGGGGCCGATGCACATTGGAATCATGATGTTGAACACCATTCGAACGCCCTGAAACAGGCCGACGCGGTCGGGCGGCGTGTAGTCCCGCACTTTTGCGCCAAAGACGTTGGCAATCATCGCGCTGCCAAAGCCGTTGACCATCGACCCCGCGCAGAACACGTAAATGGCGTTGGAGGCGAACTTGCTCGTTGTACCGAGAAACATGATGGCGCAGCCAAGAATGTAAACCAGCAGGCCGGGCAGGATGAAACGCAGTTTCTTGCCCTTCCGGTCGGCGTACATGCCGAACAGAAACCCGAACGCCACGCTTACGATATTCAGAATGCCAAACGGGATGATGTAGTCTTTAAAGCCGAGCGTGCGTTCCATATAGATGAGCAGGTACGGCGAAAACGTCATCCCCGCGATGCCAAGCAGCGAACTGCCCAAGAGGGTTGTATAGAGTTTCTTATTTTGCTTGACGACGCTCCAGCGAAAGCCGTAGAACATCTTGTTCATGCGGCTGTCCGGATTCGGTTTGAGGTGCGGCGCGTCTTTTGCAAAGAATCTGCCAAGAAGTCCCGCCAGCAGCACGAGCACGCCGATGACGATAAAGAAAAGCGTCCAGTTCCCGTGGACGAACGTGCCGCCCTCCACATAGTTGGTTACTTCGTTTCCGGCAGCGTCGAAGTAATGGTTGTAGGTAACGCCGCCGAGAAAATCGAACATGAACACGATTGCGACGCCCACGAAGCCGAAGATGCCCAGCGCGCCTTCCACCTTGCCGCGGTTGGAGGGGCTCGTGATGTCCGTAACCCAGGCGTTGAACGCCGCGTCGTTGGAAGCCGAGCCAAAGAACGTCATGATGCAGTCCATCAACGTCACCATTACGATGCAAACGACCACGGCCGCGCTTTCCGGAATGCCCAGCGCGTTGGAGATGCCTTTCACGTTGATGAGCGCAAACGCCATAATCACAAAGCCCCAGATGACGTAGCCCCAGCTCATGAACCGTACGCGTTTGCCGATGCGATCCAGATAGATGCCGACCATCATAGTCGTGAGAGCTGCGGTGATGGCGCTGGCGGCGACGATGAGCGAAATTACGAGCGGGTTCGTGGAGATCGTGCGGTCGATGAACAGATTCAAAAACTCGTTCTCCATGCACCACGCAACGCTGCCCAAGGCCGCAAAGAGCGAAATGCCGATCCAGTTTTTGCTGCCGAGCTTGGCCGTTTGTTTGGCTCCTTGTTTGGTTCCTTGTTCCATAGCTGCCTCCCAATCGTTTGATGAACAGGATTCCTGTTTATTGCGGCTGATCCGCTTGATGTTTCGTATGTTATTGTTTTTGCTGCTCGTTGCACCGCCGGATGGCTTCCACCCCTGTAGGCGAGAGCTTTGCCGAGCGGTCGTATCGCAGGAGGCCGTTTTGCTCCTGCTCCACATCGTAAAGCTGGGTATAGCAAAAACCGATGCAGTCTTCTTCGAACAAAACGTTTGTCAACTCGCGGTATTTCCTTACGAACGTCTCCTCGGCAGTGTACTTTCCGTGATATCCCCATGATTTTCCCTCTACGAGGAAGGAGAGTCCGCCGTATTCGGAAACATAGCAGGGGAGCCGGAGTAAATCCTTCTTTTGCAGCAATCGATTCTGAAAGATTCGCCAGATGGAATAGACAAAATCGGGCGCTTCGTTATAGCGTCCGCTGCGGACGAGCTTTTTGAGCGTGCGCGCGCTGTGCGTGTAAAAATGCGCGTCGTGAATATCGCTTATGAACAAATCGCCGCCGCTGCTGCCGATGACCGGGCGGGCGGGATCGTATGCTTTCGTCAGATCGTACAGCGCTTTTTGCCCGGTATAGTCCGTTGCATTGCCCCAGACAAACCGCGCTTCGTTCAGCGGACACCAGCCGATCACGGACGGGTGGCCATAGTCGCGCTCCAGCACCGTTTGCCATTCGTCCAGCGTGCGCTTCAACCCGACGGGGTTGCCCGGCATTGTCCGGCAGTTCCAGTTCGGGTATTCCCCCCAGAGCAGGAATCCCTTGCGGTCGGCGTAGTACAGGTAGCGCTCTTCAAACACCTTTTCATGCGGGCGCGCGCCGTTGAAGCCCAGCGCAATGGCCAAATCGATATCCCGCTCCAAATCCGCGGCGCTGGGCGCGGTGTAAACGCCGTCCGGATAGTAACCCTGGTCGAGCACCTGCCGCAGAAACACGGGTCTTCCGTTCAGCAAAAGCTGTTTTCCCCGGATGGCAACCGTGCGAAAGCCGCAGTAAGTCTCCGCCTCGTCCGAAACGCGACCGTCTTCGACGAGCTTTAGCGTGATATCGTAGAGGTTGGGCTGAAAGACGTCCCAGAGCGCGAGTTCACAGTCCAGAGGAATCGAAAACGAAAGCAGCGCGCCGTTGACAGGGGCGCTTTTTTGCGCGAGGCGTTTGCCATCAAAACGGACTTCCGCTTCGCAAGAGCCGTCCATGCTGCGGTTCAGCGCGGCTTCGATGAAGATGGTTTTGCTGCTTGCATCCGGCGTGATTTTCGTTTTGGAAAAGTACGTTTTTCCGGTGAACTCCAGCCACACGGTCTGCCAGATGCCGGTCGTGCGGGTATACAGACACCCGTAGGACTCCGGCCGGTTGGACTGCTTGCCGGAGGGGATCGTTCCGTCCTGATAGTCGTCCGTTGCGTTGAGCGCAAGGGTGTTCTCTCCTGTGTGAACGAGCGGGCTGATATCCAGCGAAAACGGTGTGTATCCGCCGCTGTGACTGCCCACGAATACGCCGTTGACAAACACATTCGCCTTGTAATCCACCGCGCCAAAGTGCAGAAGGACGCTTCCGCCCAGTTGTTCCGGCATAAGCGAAAACGCCCGCCGGTACCATACGGAAGTCAGCGGCGCCGTATGCCCGATGCCGGAAAGTTTGCTCTCCGGGCAGAACGGCACTTCGATGACGGAATCGTACGGCTCCGCGCGCAGGTAATCTTTGCTGTTTTTTTCAATTTCGAACTGCCAGGGCCCGTTGAGATTCTGCCAATGGGAGCGGACAAACCCCGGACGCGGATATTCTTCTCGATACATAGATACCCCCGGAAAAATAGAATGGATGGTTCACAAGGACAGTGTATTCGATTACAATAGGCAATGATACATATAATATGCCTGTAATTATGTACAAAACCGAAATCATGCAGGAAAGTGCGTGCCGAGATGAAAATTTTTAACGAGACGATTTATTACAACGCGAGCAAGATGAGGGACGACCTGATCTACGTCAGCTCCTGCGGGGTTCTGCTGCCGGATCAGAATTACGTTATCGCGCGGGAGAACAGCAAAACGACCGTGTTTGCTTATATCGTCAGCGGGGACGCCTATATTACCTACAACGAGCGCATGGAAAAGCTGAAAAAAGGAGACTGCTACCTGTTTCCCGCGCGCACGAAGAACAAGATTGAGACCGATCCGCTCAACCCGCATTCCATGCTCTGGATCAACTGCAGAGGCGGCCTGCTGGACAGCCTCGTTGCGGCGTACTTCGATCCTTCGCAGCCGATTGTGGCCATGCACAGCATAGAAACCGAGTTTGCCAGAATTTCAGCGCTGATTCAGTCGCCTTCCGGCGAACGCGCGGGCGACGAAATTGCGCTGCTGATCCACAAGATCTTGCTGGACATGCGATCCTCGCAGAGGAAACCGGCTTCCAACAGTCCCACCGCTGTTTCACCGATTGAGGATCAAATTGAAAACTTCATCAGCAGCCATATTCAGGAAAAGTTCTCCATCGGCGGTCTTTGCGAGGCGTTTCATCTTTCCGACCGGCAGCTGAGCGCCATATTTAAAAAGAAGCAAGGCTGTACGCCCTACGATTATTACCTCTCCAAGAAGATTGAACTGGCAACGGCCATGCTGCGGGACAGCAACCTCTCCATCGACGCGATTGCCGAGCGGCTGAACTTTGCCGACCGCAACCACTTTACCAAGCAATACATCAAGAAAACCGGCGTGTCGCCCGCGCGGTACCGGAAGAGCGCCGGG